>JAEWGA010000060.1 GCA_023388555.1 Bacteroidota bacterium
AGGGGCGAACAGGTACTGGCCGTAGCTTTGGGCGGTAGCCTTATCCAGGATATACCCACCACTTATCCGCAATGCTTAGGACACAACCAATCGGCACCCATAGGAGAGCTATGGCACTCGGTAACCTTAAACCCCAACACAAGGCTGTACGACTGGTGCGGAAAGCAAAAGGAAATAAAGGTGAACTCATTCCATCACCAAGCTGTAGATGCCCAGTTGCCCAGTAATTGCACGCTTGCTGCCAGCAGTCCGGACGGTGTAGTAGAAGCCTTTGATGCCTACCCTGCTCATAACGCCTTAGGAGTACAGTGGCACCCCGAAACGTTGGCTTACCACAACATAGCACCTCACGATGCACTGTTTAGCGGCCTGGTAGCCGAGGCCACCCTTTTTCGGGAAGCTAAAGCTTTTCATGCTCGGCACCTTGCGCTGGACTCCCATGTGGACACCCCAATGCTGTTTAGCGGTAACGAGGATTACGACCTAAGCGAAAGGTCCGGGCAAGCCCTTGTGGACTGGCCTAAGATGCACGACGGCGGCTTGCACTGCGTATGTATGGTGGCCTACTCCCCCCAGCGAGGCCTTACCCCCGAAGAGCATGAGCAAGCCTACCAATACACCCGCCAAACCCTAAAAAGCATTCAGGAGTTGGTGAACAAACACCCCCAACAGGCGGGCATTGCAACCACACCGGAGCAGGTGCTCAACCTCCGGAAGCAAGGACGTATAGCTGTACTCAAAGCCATAGAAAACGGATACCCTTTAGCAAACCAACTGGAAAGGGTCGCCGAATTCGCTCAGGACGGAGTATGCTACATCACGTTGTGCCACAATGGAGATAATTACCTGTGCGACAGCGCTTCCAAAACAAACCATACCCATGGGGGGCTAAGTCCTCTGGGAAAGCAAATGGTTAGGGAAATGAACCGGAACGGAATTTTGGTGGACGTATCGCACTGCGGTAGCGATACCATTAGGCAAGTGGTAGAGCTTTCCCAAGCTCCCGTTATAGCCTCGCACTCCTCGTGCCGGGCATTATGCGACCACCCCCGTAACCTCACCAACAACGAACTAAAAGCCATTGCCGAAACTGGAGGTGTGGCTCAGATGTGTATGTACCAAGGTTTTGTTCATAACCCTGCCGACCAAGCCTCCTTGCTACATTTTGTGGACCATATTTGCCATGCCGTGGATATTGTTGGGGTGGACCATGTGGGGATTGGTACCGACTTTGATGGCGACGGTGGCGTGATAGGCTGTGCCGATGCCTCCAACATCATACGTATAACCGTAGAGTTAATGCGCCGTGGCTTTTGCCAGGAAAGCCTGCAAAAAATATGGGGGCTTAACTTCCTGCGTGCCATGGAAACAGCCCAGCAAAACAAGGGTTAATACCTAACTTTGCAACGGGATAGGAACAAAGGCAACAGGGGGATTACAATTGACATTTTTCCCCACCGCTTTACAACTTTTTTATGAGCAATAGCACAAAACAACCCAATATTACACCGGCAATACCTCAGTGGCAAAGCCGAACCGCCCTGCTGGCAACAGCACAAGGAATGCACCAGCTAACCAATAGTCGCGTATTGGTAGTAGGCTTAGGTGGTGTAGGCGGCGCAGTAGTGGAAATGCTGGCCCGTGCCGGAGTAGGACATTTAACTTTGGTGGATGCCGATGTAGTGCAACCCAGCAACATCAACAGGCAACTTATAGCTACACACACCTCGGTAGGCAAGGGAAAAGCCGAGCTGTGGGCCGAGCGGCTACGCGCTATTAACCCCAATATTCAGCTTAAAGTGTTGGCACAGTTTATCACTCCCGAGGATGTGCATGCATTGTGTAGCAGCGAACAGTATCACTTTGCCGTAGATGCCATAGATACCTTAGCACCTAAAACCTATTTAATACGGGAGTTACAACGGCAGCAAGTGCCGTTTGTGTCGTCCATGGGTGCCGGTGGAAGGTGGGACCCCACCCAAGTACACATAGGCAGGCTGGATAAGGTGGTAAACTGCAAGTTGGCACGCATTTTACGCAAGCGCTTACGCCACTTAGGTTGCTCGCTAAAATTCACTACAGTCTACTCCACCGAAAAGGCTACCGAAGGAGCTACCGTTCTTATCGATAACGAACGGCACAAAAAGTCCACCTCGGGCACAATATCCTACCTGCCCACCACCTTTGGGTGTTATATTGCCTCTGTTGTTATACGCTCTTTAGTATCCACCCTTACACCTCCACAGCCATGAACAGCCCCATAATACAAGCCGTAAACATACACAAACAATTTGGCAACCTGGAAATTCTTAAAGGTATTTCGTTGGAAGTGTTCCCAGGAGAAATTGTTGCTATCATAGGCGCAAGCGGTGCTGGTAAAACAACTCTATTACAAATACTCGGCACTTTGGATAACCCCACCCAAGGCGAAGTATACATTCAGGGGGAAAAGGTGAGCCACCTCTCCGAGAACCAACAAGCCACCTTTAGGAACAAGCATATAGGCTTCGTTTTCCAGTCGCACCAGCTTCTGCCCGAGTTTTCGGCTCTCGAAAACGTTGCCTTACCCGCCCTTATTGCGGGAGTAAGCTGGTCCGAAGCCTTCGGGAAAGCCCGCAGCATTCTTACCCAACTGGGGTTACAGGAACGCTTGCAGCATCACCCCGCACAACTTAGCGGGGGCGAAAAACAACGTGTGGCCGTGGCAAGGGCCTTGGTGAACAGCCCCCTGATAATTTTTGCCGATGAACCTTCGGGGGCGCTCGACTCTGGCAACAAGGAGGAGCTACACAACATTATTCAAAGCCTAAGGAAACAAGAGCAACGCACCTTTATTATTGTTACTCACGACGACGCCTTATCCGCCATTGCCGATAGGGTGCTCCGGTTACAGGACGGACAACTACTGCCATGAACAAACACAAAACACTCCTGCTTATATGCGGCTGCTTAGCTGTTAGCTTGGTTAGCTGTTTGGTTTACTTCGTTAGCTTAGGTAGGCCTGCCCCCTACCAAATGAGTTCCAGCAAAACCGATACCGTTTTTATTATACAAAAAGGAGATACGGCACAGCCACACACTGTTGCCACTACCACACCACCCCCTAATAACAATAAAAGCATTCGCACCACAGCAAACTACCCTGGCCCCCCAGTGCATATGAGGGAGTACATTCCCAAACTTAAACCAGGCATGACGTTGGACCTTAACGTGGCCGACACAATAATGTTGCAACAAATACCGGGAATAGGACCAGGGTTTGCAAAGCGTATATACAAGTACCGCAAAAGGTTAGGGGGCTTTTATACACCCCTTCAGTTGCAAGAAGTGTATGGTATTACACCATCCAAATACGACAGCATAGCCCCTTTTGTGGAAATTAAAACCCCTCCTAAACGCATTTACATAACCCGGGATAGCATTACAAAACACCCCTACCTGACCTATCGGCAAATAAACGCTTTACGAAAACTCCTACAACAGGACTCCCTGCCAACATGGCAACAAATTATGGCTACCGGCGCTTTCCGAAAGGACGACAGCCTTAGGCTTGTTGCCTACTTCCCTTATAACGTTAAAAGGAAACAACCCCGCCAAGTCCCCGACTCTTTACCTAAAACAGCTAACAATAACGCACAATAAATAACCAACAAGGCTATTACGCCATCCCCCCCTGGCTATCGGTGGTGTATTTATTCTATCACTACTACCAAAGAGGATAAGGTAGGGAAGTTATCGTAAACATACTTAGCGTGCGAGGTAGCATTACGTACACACATGTGGGAACGTGGTGTAGTGCCTAACGATGGGCTGTATTCGGCGGGAGTACCCTCTTTCCGGTTCAGCGGTATACCATGGATATAGGCTCCACAACAAAAACGGTTAGCCCAAGGGGCAAAGCCAGCAATTTCGGTCGTGCCGTCGTGCGTGTAAAACATTTTGGCTTTCTTTTGCTGTATAAGGTAAACCCCTAATGGCGTTTCCTGCTTGTAAGGGGGGCGTTTAAGTCCTGTTGTGGCCGGATTTTTACTGGTAACTGTCCAGTTGCCTTCCTCCTTAAACAGTAGGGTACAAATGTTTTGATTAGCGCGGTCCACTACGGCAACATGGGTAAACCGGGCATTAGGCGCCAAAAGCAAGGTGTACTTTTTGGGTGTTAGGTATTGCTCGTCTCCTTCAATAGGACGCACCTTATAAAAACCGCCTACGCTATCGGTTAAATGAGCCAACCAACCATCGCGAGCATAAAGTACAACAGTAGTAGTATCGGTAAGGGTATATAGGGGGGCGGACTGGTAGCGGGCCACGCCATTACGGTCTGCCACACGTTTGTATTCATCGCGCACGTAATCCTTAACAGTGGGGGCTTCCCCATTTTGGTTACGGTAGTTTTGGAAAACAAGCCAACGCTCGGGGCTGGCTTGCATGTTTTCCACAAGGGCCAGTTTTTCCTTTATTTTATCCCACTGAAAGCTACGGGTGGTATCCTTGTAAGGGTAGGTGTCGTCCAAGGTATGCTCGTTGTAGTCCAACATTTGGGTAAGCTGAATATCTGCAGCCGACAGTTGGCGAGGTGCTTCGGCACGGGGTGTGGTGGTGCTATCTGGCACTGTGGCTTCGGTTGCCTCCAAGGTTGCGGTTTGGTTATCTCCTCGGGCCGAACAGGCACCAACAAATAGCGTCCACACCAAGGCGAGTGTTACAATAGTTATACGCATCGTTTGCATTTGTTTTTTTAGTTATACGTTGGGCGTATCGTAAGGACGCTCGGGCTTGCGCACTCCCCGGTAAATAATAAAGCCAAGCGCCAAGGCCACTATACCCAATAGGGCATACCCTATTTCGTGACTGTATTTGCTAACGTAAGCATTAAGCTCGTGCTGTGGTACAACCGAGGCAAGGTAGTACCCTAACAGTGCTAATACAATGTTCCACACACCGGCCCCCAACGTGGTGTAAAGGACAAAACGTGGAAGGTGCATACGTGCTAAGCCAGCAGGTAACGATATCAGCTGCCGGATGCCGGGCAGCAGTCGGCCTACAAAGGTAGAAACGGATCCATGTTTGTAAAAGAAAGCTTCTGCCTTAGCCACTTTAGTTTCGTCCAACAGGCACATAGCCCCCAACCTACTCCTAACAAAGCGGTACACCAATGGGCGTCCTAACCAAAGTGCCAAATAGTAGTTGACTAAAGCACCCAGTGCCGCCCCTATTGTTCCGGACGCAATAACCCCAGGCAGGCTCATTTGGCCCGATGTTGCCGCCAAGTAAGCTGCGGGCGGAATAACTATCTCCGAGGGGAAGGGGATAAAGGAACTTTCTACCAGCATTAGGAATGCAATGGTAAAATAGTTAAGGTTGTCCAAGCACCAAGCTATGAAGGGTAGGTTATCCATAGGTTAAATAAGGAGCCAATAGGGTTGTAAAAAAAGGTAACAAAGAGGGGTAACCTCGAAAAACCGAAGTTACCCCTACTTTATTATTATGGGGTACGGAGTTACTCTTCCATACGGATAGCTATTTTGCCACGGTAGTAGCCACACTCGCCACAAACGGTGTGGTATACATGCCAAGCTCCACAGTTAGGGCATACGGTAAGCGTTGGCATTTGGGCTTTGTCGTGGGTACGACGCTTAGCTGTTCTTGTTTTCGACTGTCTTCGTTTAGGATGTGCCATTGTCTTATATTATTTAGTTGTTATTATTTCCTTCTTCGTATTTGTGGCGCAGCTCTTGCCAGCGAGGGTCTGCCACGGAGGCCTCGGCGTTGGTACTGGCTTTTTCAAGGTAAGCCATCATCTCGGGGTCGCAATCCTCGGGGGCATGCATACGCTTCATTGGTAACGTTAGTGCTATTAGCTCGTACATCAGCCACGCCATGTTGTATAGCGGTTTGTTGCGGTCCACTATAATGGTGTCGCCCGAGTCGTCCGTTTCTTCACCCAACTCAAGGGTTACCTCCTCTTCCGTATCCACGGAGTAGGAAACGGGGGCCAAGCAACGGTCGCAAGTAACCTCAACGCTACCCTTAAAATCCAGCACCAACTTGTACACACCCCTAAGGGGTTCTACCCGTACCTCTGCACGCACATCGCCGTCCAGGATTTCATCACCAGCCAGCTCGGTCCAGTAGTAATGATCCAGGTCGTAAACAAAAGTCACAGGCTCGGTAGGAGGCTGTGTTAAGTCCAGTATATACTGCTTGGTACGGTCCATGTAGAGCTAAATTGGCACAAAGTTACCATTTTCCACGGCAAAAACCAATACGTTTTATAATGTGTTGGTGCTGCTGGGCTATTATACCCCTTGTTGGGGCAAAGGGCTTTGCTACTTA
>JAEWGA010000065.1 GCA_023388555.1 Bacteroidota bacterium
CCTATAAAGTGCCTATATGCAGCAAAAGCGGGTTAGCCACCAGCGGCGATTACCGTAACTACAAGGACCTGCCAGATGGCCGCCGTGTGGCTCACACCATAAACCTTAAAACGGGATACCCCTCGCACCAAAATATTTTAAGTGCTACCGTTATAGCCCCCACTTGTATGGAGGCCGATGCCTGGGCTACAGCTTTCATGAGCTTAGGCATGGATGCTACTAAGCGCTTACTGGAACAACACCCCGAGCTTAACGTACTGTTGGTATACACCACTCCCAATGGTGGAGTGCATACCTACACCCATGGTGTTGCGTACAAAGAAATAGAATAATCATCATATCCCCCCTTTCATTATGAGCTTGCGCTTTGCCGATACCGAAATACTGCGCTACACCATTCGCGGTTGGCAAGAACTTCCGCTGAATACGAAGATTTATTTGTACTACCTTTCGGAAGCAACCCTTAGGGGGCGCGATATCTTATATGCCCAACATCACCGGCAAGGGTTGGCGGTACGCTATTTGTTGGAAAGCATCCACCTGCATTGCAGCCATATAGGTAGCCCCCAGGAGCAGGCTCAGCTGCTGGAATACCTGCGGAGGGTTTGGTTTTGCTCTGGCATTCACCACCACTACTCCGAAGAAAAAATGGTACCCGCCTTTTCGGGCAGTTACCTAACACTGGCATACAATGCACTGCCCCACCGGTGCCGGCTACGTGGTCGCGAGCTGGGCATAGAAAACGCCGCCGCTCTTGTGAGCCTACTGCTGGATCCCACCAACAGCCCCGTAAGGCGCGCAACAGGAGAACCCAACAGCTTATTGGAACGCTCCTCGGTAAACTTTTATTCCCCTGACATCTCTACACAAGAGGCACTAACATACTACGCCGAAAAAAGTTTTAGCCCCGGCCTCAACTCTCGCCTGGAACGAAACACCAAAGGGCAACTCTCCGAAGCCGTTGCTACAACCCAAGGATTATACGGCCCGGCATTAACGCAAGTGGTAGAGGCACTACGAAAAGCCCAAAGCTACGCCCCAACTCCACAAGCAGCAAACCTGTTGGAGCTGTTGTGCAACTACTACGAAACAGGCAACTTGGAAACCTTCCGCACCTATTGTGTGGAATGGGTAACATACCAGGACCCCAGGGGAATAGATATGATTCACGGTTTTATAGAAACATATACCGACCCCCTGGGACTAAAAGGCTCGTGGGAGTCCATACTGCACATGCAGGACCCTACCGGAGTGGAACGCGACAAGGTGATAGCCAGCAGTGCCTCGGAAATGGAACGTAAATCGCCTTTCGATGAAGCATACAAAAAAGGAAACATCACGGGCATCAGCGCAGCAACAGTGCAAGTACTTATGTTAGGTGGCGATGCCTACCCCGCCTCGCCATTGGGTGTTAACCTACCTAACGATGAAGGTATACGTGCCGTGTATGGCTCCAAGTCCGTTTCGCTTAGTAACATAGCTAATGCCATAGATGAAGCACGGGCCAACAGCGGTTTGCTGGACGCCTTTTATCACCAGCCCGAAGTGAAGGAAAGGTTGCGCAAATATGGCGCCATAGCGGACGAGGTACACACCGCCCTGCACGAGTGTTTAGGGCATGGGTCCGGTAAACTGCTAAGCGGAGTATCTGGCGAAGACTTAAAGGAGTACGCCTCTACCATAGAAGAAACCCGGGCAGACCTTGCCGCATTGTATCACATGGCAGACCCCTTTTGGGTGGAAAAAGGTGTGCTGCCAAGCCCCGATGCCTACAAAGCCGCCTACGACCGATACCTAACCAACGGATACCTTATTCAGCTGGCACGCGTGCCAAAGGGTAAAAAAATTACCCAAGCACATATGCAAAACAGGGCACTCATTGCCCGATACCTGCTGGAACACCCCCAAGCCAAAGGCGTGGCAGAGGTGGTTAAACACAACGG
Source organism: Bacteroidota bacterium (assembly GCA_023388555.1). Lineage (GTDB taxonomy): Bacteria > Bacteroidota > Bacteroidia > Bacteroidales > Porphyromonadaceae > Porphyromonas_A. The sequence goes on from JAEWGA010000065.1 coordinate 1,944, forward strand.
GCTTACTTACATTGAAATACACAACTATGAACGCCTGAACCAACTTATAGGCGAGCTATTAGCACTGGTACAACACATAAAAAGTACCGGAGACTACAAACAGGCAGCCCAGCTGGTACAACGCTACGGAACAAATGTAGAGCCTAACTTGTGGCAGGAGGCTAACCAACGGTATAACAACTTAGGGTTATCGCCCTTTATTGGTTTCTTAAACCCCAAACTAAGCCCTGTTTATGATGCCAACGGAAGTATTACCGATGTGTTACTGGACCAACACGAAACCTACGACGAACAAATGCTCCGGTATAGTCACGACTACGGTTTTTTAGTACAACCCGGCAACCCACAAGACAAGGAGTGGGCCAATACATTACGCACCATACGGAAGGCTTTAACACAAAACATGGACGGCCAAGTGGCGCACGATATGCGGGAAAACGGATTGGAATACAACCTAAACTACGGTGTACACCTGCCTCGGCTCAAGGAGATAGCCCAAACACTCCCCAAAGAAGCTAAGCTGGCAAATTACCTGTATAACCAACCCGTTAGGGAGTTTAGGTTGCTGGCATGCTTGCTGATGCCCCCCGAACAAATAACGCCCAAACAAGCTTTGCAGTGGTTGGAAACAAGTCGCCCCTTGGAAATTACCGAGCAATTAGTGGTACAACTACTGTGCCGTACACCGTGGATAGAGGAGCTGGTACTAAACTTACTGCATACCCTCCCCCCCGTTACATCTCCCTTACGAGTAGCCTCCTACATGGCTATGGGGCGTTTACTACGGGCGTCGGACTTAGGTTACGAACTCCGACAACCACTGTTACAACGAGCAACCACGGACCTGCAGGAAAACAACCCTCTACTACACTTGTATGCCTTACGCTGCCTGCAAACATTGGCAGAACGCGACGAAAAAGGTAGGCAACAACTATCCTGTTGGATACAACAACTGCCACCCCAATACCAACAACACGCAGTGGTTACCGAGCTAAAAAACGTACTACAAGACTTGCAGGAAAACTAACCCCCTTGCCCGTTTAGTAATAAAATACCCCCTTGGTCCTGTTTTTTTTGACCAAGGGGGTATTACCCATAAAAGAAAACCCAAATATAAAAGCCAGGGGTTGGCACCCGCCTTTTCACTATCTTTGTATAGGTACACATATACGTTTATTGTACAACGTACACACAACCCTATACAAGCTTATGAACGAGCGTATATACCTGCTTCAGGACGCAGACCCCACCATATTCTTCGGCCCAAACAGCAAAAACTTAGTTTTGCTAAAAGACCTTCACCCCAAACTACGTATGGTAGCCAGGGGAAACATTATTAAGGTTATGGGCGAACCCGAGGAGATAAACCTGTTTGTGCAACTCCTTTCCAAATTAGAGGCGCATGCCAACACCTACAATAATTTGGACGAGGAAACAATATTGGAAATAGCTCACGGAGTAAAACCTAAACAAACACTATTGGACAACGTTATAACCTACGGCGCCGGCGGAAAACCCATTAGCGCAATGTCCAACAACCAAAAGGAGATGGTTAAGCTGGTAGAAACACACGACCTTGTGTTTGCTACAGGCCCCGCAGGTACAGGCAAAACCTTTATGGCAATTGTTATGGCGGTTAAAATGATGAAAAACAAACAAGCCCGACGCATCATACTGTGCCGCCCCGCCGTAGAAGCAGGCGAAAAATTGGGTTTCCTGCCCGGCGAAATGAAGGATAAACTGGACCCCTACCTGCAACCTTTATACGACGCTTTACAGGAACTTATACCCGCCATAAAACTAAAAGAGTACCTGGAAACAGGAGTAATACAAATAGCTCCCCTTGCATTTATGCGTGGCCGAACTCTTAACGATGCCGTTATTATTTTGGACGAAGCCCAAAATACCACGCCACACCAAATGAAAATGTTTTTAACACGCTTGGGAACAAACGGAAAAATGATTGTTACCGGAGATATGAGTCAGATAGACCTTCCTAAAGGCGTTTCCAGCGGGTTACGCCAAGCCCTTTCCATACTGAAAGATGTTGAAGGTATAGGACGAATAGAGTTCCTAAAAGGCGATATAGCCCGGCACAAGTTGGTTAAAGATATTGTTGCAGCCTACGACCAACACGAAGCAGCCCGAAAAGCCCTGCAACAAGAAAACACCCAAATACCCCCCACAACCACTTAAAAAAGCTACAATAGTGCCTACACTGGCATCCTCCCCTTTATATCACCCTACAAACCAATTAAACTATGGCACAAGCATTAACCCAAACCAACTTCCAGTTTCCTCAGCAACAAGATGTGTACCACGGCAAGGTGCGCGACGTTTATTTTTTGGATAATAACCTGTTGGCAATGGTGGTAACGGACCGCATCTCGGCATTCGACCATATCCTGCCGCAAGGAATCCCCTACAAAGGCGAAATATTAAACACCATAGCAGCTCATTACTTAGATGCTACCCAAGATATTGTTCCTAACTGGAAAATAGCTACCCCCGACCCCATGGTTACCATAGGACACCGGTGCGAAGGGTTTAAGGTGGAAATGGTTATACGTGGATACCTGACAGGTAGCGCCTGGCGTGCCTACAAAAATGGCGCCCGAACACTGTGCGGTGTGCCTCTGCCCGAGGGCATGAAGGAAAACGAAAAGTTCCCGACCCCTATCATAACTCCCACCACCAAAGCCGATGAAGGGCACGATGAAAACATTTCCAGAGAAGAGATAATTCAACAAGGTTTAGTGAGCGAGGCCGACTATAACCTGCTGGAAAAATATACCTACGCCCTTTTTGAAAGGGGTACCCAAATGGCTCAACAACGAGGACTAATACTGGTAGATACCAAATATGAGTTTGGAAAAAAGAACGGAAACATTTACCTGATAGATGAAATACATACGCCCGACTCGTCCCGATACTTCTATGCCGATAGCTATAACGACCTATTGGCCCAGGGTAAACCACAGCGACAACTATCCAAGGAATTCGTACGGAGGTGGCTACTGGATAATGGTTACAGCGGAGAGGCCGGACAACAAATGCCCACAATGACGCCCGAATACTGCAACCAAGTAACCGAACGTTATATTGAATTGTACGAACAACTCATTGGCAAACCTTTTGTTAAAAGCGCAGCCGAAAACTTAGAGCAACGCATTTACAATAACGTACTATCGTGGATAAACAACAAATAATACCCAAAGGAAACGGCGCCGGTATAAGGCGTATGTTCGATGCCATAGCACCCTCCTACGACCTCCTGAACCGGATTATATCCATGGGACTGGACCGCTCTTGGCGACAAGAAACAGTGCGCCGTGTTGCCATAGAAAAACCTATGCACATCCTGGACTTGGCTTCTGGTACTGGCGACTTGGCTATCGACCTGGCTAAAACACTACCAGAGGCAACCATTGTGGCTGCCGACCTCTCCACCGAAATGCTACAAATAGGACAGAAAAAAGCAGCCCAACAAGGGGTACAGCACGCCATATTACCAACCCCTTGCGATGCCCTTGCGATGCCTTTCAAAAATAACAGCTTCGATGCCGTTACTTGTGCCTTCGGGGTACGTAACTTCTACAACCTGCCAGATGCTTTGCAAGAAATGAAAAGAGTTTTAACGCCTGGCGGACTGTTGGCAGTGCTGGAACTGTGCGAGCCTGTTGGTTGGGTACGCCCCTTTTATAAAGCACACGCTTTCCATATTATACCCTTCGTGGGAAAAGTTGTGGGGCACAACAAAAAAGCCTACCAGTACCTGCCTAAAAGCATCGAAAGGGTAGCACAACGTGAAACCTTTACCAACATACTTAAACAGCAAGGGTGGGAACGCGTTACTTACCGAACATTTACTCCCGGTGTATGCGCATTATATATAGCCTATAAACCATTGTAACAATGAAAAAGCATTATGGTCTACTGGGGAAAAATATAGGCTACAGCCTTTCGCCCCAAATACATAAACAAGCTTTTGAAGCCCAAGGTATTTGTGCCGAGTACAGCTTGTTGGATGTAGAAAACATTACGGAGTTTATGGACACCGTGCGGGAAGAAAAAAAATTGGACGGCTTTAATGTTACAACACCCTACAAAAGCGTTATAGCACCGCTGCTGGATTATTTCGATGACTCGGCAAAAGCTACCATATACAGCATTAACACCGTTAAATGCGTTCGTAATGGCAACGACTACTCGCTTTGGGGTTACAATACCGACACTGGTGGTTTTGGTGTTTACTTTAACAAATACCCCCTGCAAAAACATAAAGCACTCATATTTGGCTCTGGCGGAGCTGCCGATAGCGTTGCTTACGCACTGGAACTTAACCGTATTCCCTACCTAATGGTTTCCCGCAACAATCAGGAGGATTGCATAACCTACCCAAACATTACGCATACTTTAGCCAAAGAGTATACCCTTTGGATTAACTGCACACCCGTAGGAGGCCCCAAATACCCCAACCAACTACTGCCTTTGCCTTACGAAACCTTAACTGCCGAGCATATACTCATCGACCTTAATTACATACCCAACGTAACCCCCTTTATGGAGCAAGCACTAAAACACGGAGCCACAACGTGTAACGGTATGCCCATGCTGGAAGAACAAGCACGACTGGCACGAGAAATATGGGCTAAATAATGCCCATATTTCTCCCATATTCTTTGTAATTTTGAATAGCAAAAAAGTAAACACTTGCTACTACAATTAGCCATACCAGTTAAAACGTTTATAACGCCATAGCAACAGAGCTTGTTTCCTTTTTTGTTTCGGTATGAAAAAAGATACGCTACCCCGCTCCATGTTCAACAAACTATTGGTTGAACTACAAGAAAATATGTACGGCTTTGCGCTTTCGCTCACGGCCGACAGGGATGCAGCCGAAGACCTCACTCAGGAAACAACCCTTAAAATACTTTCCAATAGGGATAAATACCGCTCCAACGACAACTTTAAGGCTTGGGTATTCACCGTAATGCGCAACTTGTTCATCAACAACTACCATAGGTTGGTACGCAAACGTAATATGATGGACGACACACCCGATCTACCCTATAATACCCCACAGCACGATACCGCAGGCATGTACAATAACCCTTACCATGAACTCAGCCTGCAGGATATAAACAACGCCATAGAAACCCTTAACGAAGAATTACGGGAAACATTCTCCATGTATGTATCGGGATACAAGTACAAGGAAATTGCCGATATATTGGAACTTCCTATAGGTACCGTTAAGAGCCGAATATTTTTGGCTCGTAGGCAACTTAGGGATATACTTTCGGACTACTACTAACCCCCTTCAACAGCTATAACCATGATGGACATAAAGAAATTACTCCGAAGTTTTCTGCTACTGCTAACCCCCGTAGCACTGGCTGCCATAACCTCCTGGTTGCTGGAAGGTAAGGTAACCAATGGCGAACCCGAAGATTTTCCGCCCAAACGAAAAAAGCAAGAAACAAAGAAGAAGGAAGAAAAACAAGGTTAACGCCCCTTTTCGGGAGCTACCACCAAGCTGTAATAAGCTATTACCACAAAAGCTATAAGGGGTATCCAGTAAGCCTGCTGTATGCTCCCCAAAGCATCGGAAACCATAGCTTGCAACTGCGTGAGTACCGCAGCACCAGCTATGGCCATCACCATGCCCGAACCTGCTACCTTAGTATACGCCCCAAGGTTGCGCACACCTAACCCATAAATGGTAGGGAACATAAGGGATAAACATGCCGATATAGCTACCAAAGCATACACTCCCCACACACCTTTGCACAAAACAACCATTAAAGAACACACTATAGCCAGTAACGAAGCCCCAGCCAACAGCTTATAAGGCTTAATGTATTTCATAAGCGCAGTGCAAACAAATCTACCAGCAACAAAGCCTACTAACGACAAAAAGTAGTACGTTGCAGCAGCCTGCTCGGCGGTTTGTGGTAACATGCCATACCACCCCAAAGCCTCCACAAGGTTATAAAAAGAGGCAGCTACAGGCTCAACACCCCTTAGCGTAGCCACCACCTTTTCGGGGTTAGGAGCTATCCCTACTTGTTCTACCAAGGCATCCAATCCCAGTTGTGCCATACAGTAACGTATGGTGAAGGACCACACAGATATTTGAGCTCCTATATTAAAGAACTGAGCCACCACAGCCCACACATACTTTTTTTTGCGTATCAGTTGGGTAGCTACAATACGTATAGGGTAATGGGGGGCTTCTTCTTCCTTTACCTTCGGCATCTTTGCCCATAACAGTAAAAAGAAAAGCAACAACATTACTCCGCCCAACAACATATAGGTAGTGGTAATAGCTTTCAGCTCCGATGCCTGTACATGTTGTAAAACATCGGGCGATAATGCCTCTCGGGCTTGCGCCGAAAGCGTATGCAATTGCGATAATATGAATACCTGACTTATAATTACACCAACTAACGACCCAAAAGGATTAAAAGCTTGCGCTAAATTGAGTCGCCGAGTAGCTGTTCGGGGGTCTCCCAATGCACACACATAGGAATTGGCCGAGGTTTCCAAAAAGGATAACCCGGCAAACAATACCAATATAGCCAGCAGGTAGAGCATAAAGCTAAGGGACGAAGCTATGCTGTTGGCATACATGGCAGGGTAAAAAAGCAACGCCCCACACACACAAGCCGCCAAGCCTAACAACACACCGCACTTATACCCCCTTTTACCTATATACATAGCTGCTGGTAAAGCAAAACAACCGTAACCCAACAGGTAGCACACAACCTGAATCCAAGCTGTTTGGCTATCCGTTAAGCTCATAATGCGCTTAAAGGCTGCCAGCATGGTATCTGTTAGGTTATTGGGTATAGCCCACAAGAAAAACAAACTTGTAAGTAGCACAAAAGGTAAACCAGCACCTACGGGTAACAACCTTGGACGCTCCTTAGCCACGGGTTCTTGTTTCATAAAGCTTCAATATACCTAAAAGAAACACCTAATAAATTGGCACTAAGTTTGTCCAGTACCTCCCTTTCACCTGCAAAGTGGAACACACTATGTGTATGTTTCAGTTTCTCCTCTTTCCCCAAGAAAGCGGCTGGCGAGCTACTTTCCAACTCCAAAAAAGGCCCCATTAGCGTACCATCCTCCAATGGACCATCGTTATAGGCGTGTAACACCTCTCCTCCCAATGGGTGTGCATTGGGTTCCCATAGCTGGTTAAGGTAAGGTTTTGTAGCATCCGAGTCGAAAGTAACAACCGTCAGCACTCCCCTTTGGGCATCGTAACAACCGGCTCTGCCCACACATACGGCAGGCGGAACGCCCACTTTACTACGGTACTTACCGTCGGCCTTAAGTATCACAGCCCCTGGTACCTCCCATAAACGGTTTGGCGGCACGGTACCAAAATAACTACTTGTAACTGCTGGCAACCCGGCACCCTCAGCCAATGGTAATATACACACACAATGGTCCGAAACAGGTAACATATCCATCAACCACAGGCACACACCTCCCGTTTCGGTAGTCCACGGTTTAGTATCGGTATTTGTAATGGTATTATATGTAGCATAAGCCACACAGTTTACACCTCCTATGTTAGCACCTTGCAAAGCGTCCGAAATTTGTTTTTTCTCCAACAACACCACCTCTCTTTCCACTGTAAAGCGCAATGTACAGCCTTTATAGTTTTTCATTTCCATAGCTTTACGCATAACTATGTTGGCAAAAGAACTATCCACCACCTCCCAAGGCTCGGTATCTACCGCCTTAGGGGTATACCAATTAGCGTAAACCTGAGGTGTATTAGGTGCAAAAAACAGGGAGTATTCCCCACCCTCTGGGCCTATCCACAACCTATTTTCTCCCCCAAAACCGTTCATGTGCGCCCCAGGGGTTACCTTAGCAAAAGCTTCATAATTAATATAGCCTAAGCTATCCCCCTGCATACCGTTAAAGGTAGAAGTGAAAACCTTACCTTGGTATTTGGCCGATACCACTACCCGCGCCTTATCCCAGCTTTTACCCAACACAAAAACCTCTCCGTGTTGCCGTAAAAACTCAACATCCTGCCCAAAAGAGGGCAAACCTTTACTACCACTTTCCATGTGTTACACTTATGAATGAGCCGAAATATACCCCAAATTCTTCAGGCCACAAACACTTCTCTTCTTTTCCTTCTTATATGTATAGAATACTATTTAGAAAAGAACCTTACACCAAAAAAAAAGTACTTCTATATATAAGACTATTATAGCTGTTGAAACTGTTGATATCCCCTCACAGCTCTTATAAATACCAAGAAGTAGCTGTTCAATTCTATGTTCAAAACTTGTTCAAAACTTTTTGCCCTGTCTATTTGGATATATCCAAAATAGTTTTGTATAGGTATATGTTTGGAACTACCAAATTTTAGAGCAAAAAGTTTTGAACAAGTTTTCAACACCACTATAAACAGTTTTACCGCCTAATAAAGGGAGTTATGAACAGGGTATGAAGAGTTTTCAACAACGTTATGAACAGGTGGCCCAAAACTACCAAACCAAGTATTATGGCTATTTTTGGTACATAATACAACACTCTTTTGTCGCATTAAGCAATGAAACGTACCCTATACCTTGTAGATGCCTACTCGCAAATTTACCGCGCTTACCATGCATTGGCAGCCACCCGTACCTACGAAGCAGGAGGAATAGATACCACCGCTATCTTTGGTTTCTTCAACCTTTTTGCCGAGCTATACGAAAAAGCATTACAGGAATATATGGTAGTGGTGTTCGACCCCCCAGGGCCTACTTTTCGTCACCAAATGGACGAATCCTATAAAGCTAACCGACAAAAAACGCCCGAAGCCATACGCCAAGCCGTTCCCATTATTAAACAAATGCTGCAACTTATGGGGGTATCGTTATGCGAAGTAGAAGGCTACGAGGCCGACGACGTTATTGGAACACTTGCAACCAACTACAGTAACCACCCCAACCTTCAGGTTCGTATGGTTACTTCCGATAAGGATTACGGTCAGCTCGTTAACAATAACGTAGTGGTTTACAACAAGGACCCCAATAAGCGTGCTGCCGGCTACGAAGAACAAGATGCCAACTACTACACCCAAAAATTTGGCCTACAAAACTCCCAACAGGTTAAGGATTACTTAGCTCTTATAGGCGATGCATCGGACAACGTGAAAGGTTGCCCTGGCATTGGAAAAGCCACCGCAGCCAAATTGTTGCAGGACTATAACTCCATTCAAGACATATATAATAACATAGATAGTATAACCGGCAAAAAAGCCGAAAACCTAAAAACATACAAGGAACAGGTACTAAAAAGTTTGGAAATGGTTACCATTTGTACCAATGTACCTGTTACTATGGACTTAACTAATGCCCAAATAACACCGGCAAAAGCTGACGAACTGTACCAATTTATAAAGGAGTACCAACTTTCCAATTTGGAGAAAAGGCTAAAAAAAATAGGCGTACTCCCCAATAATATACAACAGGAAACAGGTTTTTTGGGCAGCCTCTTTGGGCAAGAAGAAGGGAGTCACCAACAAACCTCCATACAAGTAACCATAAACAGTACCCTTATAAACAGTGCCGAGGAATTGCAAAACTACCTGCAAGCGGTGTGCGCTTCGGCTACGCAACAACTCTCCTTGGCTGTTATACTGGATGGTAATAACCCCCACTATTCGGAACTGTTAGGCATCTCCTTGGCCTACGCTACCAACGAGTCTGCTGCCTACCTGCCCGCTACCGTACCTAACTGGGTCCAGGTGCTAAGCCCTTTCCTACAACGTCAGCAAGAGGGTACAGCAAATATAACCTGGGTGGCGCACAACCTTAAACACACCCAACATGCCCTCCGCAAGCATAGCATACACCTTGCTCCACCCTACTACGACACCTTGTTAGCACATTACGTGTACGACCCCGAAGGAAGGCACACCCTCTCCGCCATTGCTCACACCAAGCTAAGTGGTTATACCGCCACCAATTTGGAGGATATAAAAAAACAATACGGTCTTAAGAAAAAGGATTCCCTAAGTACCCTTTCCCCTGCCAAACTGCAACAATATGCTGCCGAGCAAGCTCTGCTACCCCTAAATATTTACCACTACTTCCAGGATAACAAGTTGCTGGACTCCACCTTGCAAACTTTGTACGAAGAGGTGGAGCTACCCCTTATGCAAGTACTCACAAATATGGAACAAACGGGGGTTAATGTGGACTTACCTGTACTTAAAGAAGTATCGGGACACCTACACCAGCAAATGCAAAACATACAACAGCAGGTATATACCCTTGCCGGTAAAAACTTTAACATAAACTCCACAGCAGAATTAGGGGTAGTCCTTTACGACGACCTTGCCATAACCCAAAAACCACCCAAAACGGCTACTGGGCGTTACAGCACACGCGAAGAAGAGCTACTGAAGTTTAAGGACGAACACCCCATTATTCCTCTAATACTCCAGTACCGCTCGTTACGTAAGCTCCTAAGCACCTATGTAGATACCTTACCCACCTACATTCACCCCCATACAGGGCGTATACATACCACTTTTAACCAAGCCGTTACCGCCACGGGAAGGCTTTCCAGCACGGAACCCAACCTGCAAAACATACCGGTGCGTGAAGAGGAGGGGCGCGAAATTCGTAAAGCTTTTGTCCCCCTTAACCCAAACGAGTTATTTGTTTCGGCCGACTATTCACAAATAGAACTCCGACTAATGGCTCACTTCAGTCAGGACGAATCTTTACTACTTGCTTTCAACCAAGGAAAAGATGTCCACACCGACACCGCTGCCAAAATATTTGGTGTAGAGCCAGAACAAGTAACCCCCGAGCAACGCCGACAAGCTAAAATGGCCAACTTCGGAATAATTTACGGCATAACACCTTACGGCTTAGCTTCCCGGCTGGATATACCCTACGGGCAAGCTGCCCAACTTATGAAAGGTTACTTCGACTCCTACCCCGCCGTAAAACAATATATGAATGCTTCCATAGAGCAAGCACGCAAAAAAGGATATGCCGAAACACTATTAGGGCGCAGGAGAAACCTCTCGCATATTAACGATGCCAACCAAAACGAACGCGAATATACCGAACGCATAGCCATTAACACTCCCATACAAGGTACAGCTGCCGACCTTATTAAACTGGCCATGATACGTATACAGCAACAAATAAAAGCCAACAACCTACGCTCCAAAATGCTAATGCAAGTGCACGACGAACTTAACTTTAGCGTACCACAGGAGGAACTCCAGCAAATAACACAAATTATTAGGCACGAAATGGAAAACGTATGCCCAAAAATAACCGTACCCCTAACCGTAGATATTGGTATAGGACAAAACTGGCTGCAAGCACACTAACCCTTCCCCAATGTGCAATGTTAAATATGTATCTTTGTAAGTAGTACAAACAACCAACCAATATATAGTATGCGCAACAAATTTATTGTTACCTGCTTAGCAGGGTTTATTATGGCTTTGGTGCTTAGCTCATGCGCTTCCCTTAAGCCATTGGAGTCACGGTACGTTAAGGTAACCCCTCAGCCCTTGGCTGTTAAGGGCGGAAAAGTACCAGCAACTATTACTATCGACTTTCCGGCTAAGTGGTTCCACAAAAATGCCGAGCTGAAAATTACCCCAACACTAAGGTACCAAGGTGGCGAAGCGTGGGGTACTACCACTATGCTTCAGGGCGAAAAGGTGCGCGGTAATGCTACTTCTGTAATGTACGACACCGGCAGCAAAATACAAATATATACCGAGTTTGTGTACAAACCCGAAATGCAGAAGAGCGACCTTTACCTAACCTTCACCGCACGTATTAACGGACGAGAAAAAACACTGCCACCCGTGAAAGTAGGCGAAGGCGTTATAGCTACCGAAAACTTGGCCAGCTACCGTTACGCTATACCCGCTATTGCTCCCGATAAGTTTCAGCGTATTATTCAGGAAAAATACGATGCCGATATTCTTTTCCTTATCCAACAAGCACAACTACGCGCACAAGAATTAGGAAAAGCCAGCATTAAAGAGTGGAAAGGTATAGTTAAAAATGCCGACGAAACCCCCAACCAAAAGGTTGCCGTAGAGGTACAAGCCTATGCCTCGCCCGATGGTGGGTTGGAACTGAACGAAAAACTGGCAGAACAGCGCGAAAAAAACACCACCAAATACCTAAAACAACAACTCTCCAAGGAGAAAGTTTCGGCCCCCGTTACTGCTCACTACACTGCTCAGGACTGGGAAGGTTTCCGAGAACTGGTAGAAAAAAGCAATCTACAAGATAAGGACTTGGTGTTGCGCGTCCTCTCCATGTACCCCGACCCCGAAGTGCGCGAAAGGGAAATAAAAAACATATCTTCCGTATTCAAACAGTTAGCCGATGAAGTGCTACCTCAGCTACGTAGGTCCAGGTTAGTTGCTAACGTGGAAATTATTGGCAAGAGCGATGAAGAATTGGCACGATTAGGAAAAGAAGCTCCTAACCGCCTAACCGTGGATGAACTGCTGTACAGTGCCGTGCTTTACCCAACCGATGCCGAACAACAACAAATCTACCAAACAGCAACTCAACTATTCCCCAACGACCCCAGAGCCTACAACAACTTAGGAGTATTGGCTTACCGTAGTGGCGACTATGTGCAAGCCGAAAAATACTTCGCTCAGGCTGCCCAACGCAAGGTAAACGGAACACCTATACAGGAAACACTATACAACCAAGGGCTTATGGCTCTGAGCAAAAACGATATTGTTGGTGCCGAACAACTCTTTGGCTTGTGTGCCGATGTACCACTACTCCCAGACGCCTTAGGACTCCTCTACCTAAAACAAGGGCGCCACAACGAAGCCGCTCAGTCCCTGCAAAACACGCCAACCAACAACGGTGTGTTGGCTCAAATACTAAACAAGGACTACAATAAAGCACTGGAACTGTTAGGAAAAATACCTGCTCCCGATGCTACTACTCACTACCTTAAAGCCATTATAGGAGCACGCACAGCCCAACGCAACCTCATAGAGCAAGGTGTAAAACAGGCAGTGAAAATGGACCCCTCTATGGCTATTAACATTAGCCGCGACCGCGAGTTTGCTCGTTACAATAACGAAACCTACTTTTTGCAAGCCCTTAAAGGCATGTAAACATAGTTGGTGTTAAATACACTCCAAAATATAAGTCCCAAGGAAATGCTTCGGCTTCCTTGGGACTTTTTTTGTTTACGGCTTAAACACAAGGGAGGGTTTACGGTTTAGGGGTTACGGGCATCTTGCCCCCACATCAGCTTCAGCCGCAATGTATCAAAATAGGATATCTACACAAATCAAAGGAACATTGTCATATACGCTGGAATACATAGAATATCTTCTTCCTTACGTATGTCTTTCGTATAAATAAGGTATTTGTTTTTTATATGAGCAGAGAATTTTCTGCAAAAAACATCCAAAGAAGTATGTGTTTTATAACCCGATGATTTAACCTCTATAGGACTTACTTTGTCGGCTTCGGATATAAGAAAATCCACTTCGTAATTGTGTTTTCCGCTTTCTGTGGGGAATGTATAGTAGTACAATTCGTGTCCAGCGGCTTTCAGCATTTGGGCAATAATATTCTCATATACATAGCCTAAATCCGCACTTAATTTGTCACTGAGAAGTTTATGATAAATAGTGTTATTGGTGAATTCCTTATCCCAAAAAGCAAGAGTAACGAACAAACCAGTGTCGCCAACAAACATCTTGTACTTGTCCGGGGATTTATGTAATGCCATTCCCGTACTTGGATTATTGGCATGATAAGCCATGTTGACCACCATTGATTCCTTTATTTCCGAAATTACTTTATCCAGTTCGGATTTACGTTTACCATTTGTGGCACTCCATAATTGATACTTATTGGCATTGCTTGTTAATTGTGCTGGTATATGATGGAATATCTTGGAAGCGTTTCCAGTAGGGTCTATTTTATTAAAATCATCTTCATACAATGTTATAATAGAGCGTTTCACACTGTCTACCTTTTCAAGGTTGTTGCTTTCAAGATAGGAAGCTACCGCCTGAGGCATACCTCCAATAAGCATATATAAGCGGAAATCGCGCATTAACTTACGGTTCGTGGCATCGCCCAAAGAAGTTCTGTTGTGAAAACAGCCATGGAGCAGTTTTATCGTTGCAGTATCTCCCAATGCCCACCGGAACTCTTCATAATCCATTGGATACATATTGAGTTTTACCTCCTCACTTGGAATAAGAATATCTTTGACGTTTTTGCGGATTGAAATTAACGAACCAGTTTCTATGTAATCGTATCTCCCATCTTTTACCAGATACTTAATTGCCTGCCTTGCTTTGGGTGCAAATTGCACTTCATCAAAAACAATGGCGGACTTGCGTTCTTTCAATTCTATACCGTACTCCAGTTGAAGCTGCATGAAAATACGGTTAAGGTCAGATATATCATTGAACAAGTTGCGTATATCCGAGGAACACGCGGCAAAATCCACTAATATATAGGTGTCGTATTCGTTCGATGCAAATTCCTCAGCAATGGTGGATTTTCCAACACGTCTTGCTCCTTGTATCAGTACGGCTGTTCTGCCTTCATTTGTACGCTTCCAGTGTAAAAGTTTATCGTAAATTTTTCTTCTGAATATCATTGGTTGGTATTTGTTATAGGAAAACAGAGTACGAAACACACAAATCTCAAAATGTTTTTGCTGGGAAACTGCATAAATCTCACTTTTTTAGGCAAGGCATATGAAGTGTAAAAAACAAGATTGTGAAATTTTTAGAACTGACACCTCGGACTTCTCCTCATTTTAATACACAAGGGAGGGGTTACGGTTTAGGGGTTACGAGTATCTTGCCCCCACATCAGCTTCAGCCGCAATGTATCAAAATAGGATTGTTCTGGGTGTTCAACCAAACGCAGCTGTTTAGGGCAACGCTCTACCACCAGCTCGGTACCGTTTTTAAGCGGGATGCTTTTACCATCTACGCTTAGCAAGTAGGAGTTTGTACGGGTTGTTACCTCCATCCTTAGGATAGTGGTATCGGGCAGCACTATGGGGCGCATATTTAGCATGTGGGGTGCAATGGGGCATAGGTCCCACACAGGGCATTGGGGGTGTACTATAGGTCCGTTAGCACTTAGGGCATAGGCAGTAGAACCTGTTGGGGTAGAAATAAGCAGCCCATCCCCCTCGAATGTTGCTAAAAAGTGGTTGTTAGCCCAAGTGCGTATGCTTATCATACTTGCGGTATCGCGTTTAAGTATGGCTATTTCATTTAATGCAAACCGCTCCACACCATCCGGTGTACGCACTTGTATTAAGGAACGCTCCTCGGTGCTATACTCTCCCCTTAAAATACGTTGCCAATAAAAGCAAAACTCTTGTGGGCTTAGGTTTGCCAAAAAACCTAACCTACCTGTGTTAATACCCAATATAACGGCAGGAGTGCCCGCTACTAAGTGAGCAGCACGCAAAAAAGTACCATCGCCGCCAATGCTCACAAGCAAGTTTGTTGGGGTATCTTTTCCAACCTTACCTATAAGGTGGGGCGGCACCTGTATATTTTGTTGTTGCAGGTAGTGTGCATACTGGGCATCCACCGTTACGGTATGCTCTGGTGGTGTTGCCACAATAGTTTGTATAAGGTGGTTTAGGTGGCACGGTAACGACTTAGGGTGCAGCGTACCCAAAACAGATATCTTCATAAACAGGAGTAATAACAAGCAAAAATAATGCTTCACCAACTCTTTTGGCGCCGTTAAAATACAAAAAACGAAAGCAACAACCTTGCTTTTAGCCAGAGGCTCATTCTCCCAAAACAACACATTACCTAATACAGCAACCTTTAATAAATCTGTTTAGGGGGATACTTTGACTCTCTTTGGAGGGAAATTTTTTCGGGGTGAAAATTGGGGTGGATTTGGAGTTTTTTTTGGGGTGGTTTTGGAGGGTGAAATTTCGGGGTGAAATGGGGTGGTTTTGGAGGGTGAATTTTTGGGATGAAATGGGGTGCTTTTGGAGGGTGAATTTTAGGGCGTTTTGGGAGGGTGAAAAAAAAGAATCTGCGGAGTCCTTCAAAAAAGAAAGCGCAGTTTGTCGCAACGAAAAGCGCAGTTTGTTGAAAAAGAAAGCGCAGTTATTTTTACACGACTTTTAACAACCCTCGCAAACCCGCTCCAGTAAAGGGATCTCGGGCGGTTGCTCTTTTAGCCCCAAAACCGCCCCTTTTTTACCTCATTTTTCGCCTCACAAAAACACCCCTTTTTCACCTCATTTTTCACCCTAAAAACCGCCCCTTTTTCACCTCATTTTTCACCGCAAAAACCGCCCCTTTTTTTCACCTCATTTTTCACCTCATTCTTCACCCTAAAAATCACCTCATTTTTCATCCCAGTTTCGGGGTGAAGAAGGGTTCAATTTTAGCTCTTCAAGGAGGGTCTTTTTAGGGAGTTCCTTTTCCCCTCCCCTCTTTGCTCCGTAAAGCGTTTTTAGTTACGAAAACGAGTTGCCGAATAAAAAACTACTGCAAAACACCCATAACGAGACCTTTGCACGGCAACTGGTCTAGAGTCAACTTTTAACTGCTTGTTTATTAGGCGGTTAATTGTTATCTTTGAGTAGTATTTAAGACGTAATTTACTATGGCACGGAGACAGAAAAATAGAGA
>JAEWGA010000052.1 GCA_023388555.1 Bacteroidota bacterium
AAATACTATTCAACATGTTAGCTAAGTTTTCTCCCATCCTTTGTCCACCTATATCTCACGATAAAAGCAGGACCTATTGTTAACCTTAAATCTAATACTATTATGAAAAAACCACACTACAAATATATGTACTATCCTATACATTTACAAATAGTTCAGCAATACTTTGGAGCATAACAAACAACACAAAAGCACAAACGGTTTACATTTTCCATAAGAATAAAGAATACAAATACATAATCTATTTCCCTTACAACATATCCCCTATAAACTGACTATTTTTTTTGCATACTTATAGTTGGAACATCTATACCAGTAGCAAGGTTACTATAAAAGAGGCAACCCTTATAGCCATCCAGTAGCTATAAGGGCTGCCTTTTGTTTTTACAAGCAGCTTTAACGTATGCTCATCGCTCTATTTTACTGCGTTGAGCCTCGGTAAAAGCTTGCTGGTCCTTATCGGTTGGTTGGAACGCTTTTCGGGATTGTATTTCCCGTACCAGTGCTTCATCTTCCGCGGATAAATCTTTAGGGATATGGATATTGATATAAATCAGTTCATCTCCCATATACCCTGTTCGGAGAGCTGGCAGCCCTTTATTCCTAAGGCGTAAAATTTTTCCGGGCTGAGTTCCAGGCTCTATTGTTACATTTACACGCCCTTCTAAGGTGGGAATTTCCACCTTTCCTCCCATTATAGCGGTGGATATTGGAATAAGCAAGTTGTAAATAAGGTCGTTCTCGTTACGTACAAACTGCGGATGCCTATCCTCTTCTATATACACCAAAAGGTCTCCGTTAGGGCCTCCATTTTCGCCAGCGTTTCCTCTTCCTTGTAGACTTAGGTGCATACCACCCATAACCCCTTTTGGCACATTAAACGAAATAATTTCTTCCCCCTTATAAACGCCCGATCCGGAACACTTATGGCACTTTTTCGTTATCTGTTTACCTGTACCTCTACATTCTGGGCAAACAGTTTGTGTCCTGATTTGGCCAAAAATGCTGTTTTGCACCTGATTAACTACGCCTGCACCATTACAAGCGGAACAAGTTTTTACGTCGCTTTCTGTTTCGGCACCCGATCCATGACAATGGTCGCACTTAACCAGCTTTTTAACCTTTATCTTTTTCTCTACACCATGAAGTACATCTTTAAGGTTTACATGTACAGTAACCCGGATGTCGCCACCTCTGTGTCCCGCAGGTTCTGCGGAGCTTCCAAAGCCGCCAAAATGGCCGAACCCACCGAAATGGCCGCCAAAGATATCGCCAAAGCGGGCGAATATGTCTTCCATCGATGCGCCTTGGTACTGGTAACCACCACCTCCGGCGCCACCTACCCCCTGATGCCCAAACTGGTCGTAGCGGGCTCTTTTGTTAGGGTCGCTAAGCACTTCATAAGCCTCTGCGGCTTCCTTAAACTTATCTTCGGCCTCTTTATCACCAGGGTTTTTATCGGGGTGATATTTTATTGCCGTCTTACGATAAGCCTTTTTTATTTCATCGTCCGAGGCATTTTTAGCAACCCCTAACACCTCGTAATAATCTCTTTTTTGTTCCATATATTGTGTTTAGTACAAATCTTTCTTTAAGGGGGGAAGGACAGGCATTCTTTTTTTACTGGGCAACAACCACTTTGGGGTGCCTTATTACTTTGTCGTACAAGAGGTATCCTTTTTTTACGCAATCGATGATAGTCCCTGGTTTTTGTCCGTTGCTTGCGGGTACCATGGCTACGGCCTCGTGCATCTCGGGGTCAAAAACTTCACCAATCACTTGCATTTCGGTCACACCCTGAGTAGTTAACGTTGCTTGGAACTTTTTGTATATCAGCTCCACACCTTCCTGAATAGTTGTAGCATCGGCTTCTTCGGAGGTATGTTCCAAAGCTCGGTCAAAATCGTCTATAACCTCAAGGAACTGAGTAAGAATGCGTTCACCGGCTGTTTTTATAAGGTCGGCTTTTTCCTTCATGGTACGCTTGCGGTAGTTGTCGTACTCGGCAAGGGTACGCAGGTGGGCATCCTTTAAGGTTTCCAGTTCTTCCTTTAATGCGTCCAGCTCATTCTTTTCCTTAGGGGTTTCCTCTTCTTTATTTTCAATGGAGTTGCCTTCTGGGTTCTCTGCTGTATCCGAAGCTCCTTCTGGTGTTTCTAACAGTTCCTCGGTCGGCTTTTCCTCATTTTTATTTTTTCTCATAACACGTTTTTTATGCTTGAATATTCTCATTGCTACACACAAGTTGCAAATACATTGCCAAAAGAGGAAGTTTGCCATAATGGCAGACTCCCTCCTGTGACACCAGTTATATTGCGATGTTACGCTTTATCTTCGTTACAGTAAACCATGGTATTAACAGAGCCGTAAGGTGGTACGTCCCGGAATATCCCTTCCAAAGAGATGTTGCCACGCAAGTAGGCTGCTGTATTAATAACGCCGCCATGGCAGAACACAGCCACACGCCCTGTGGGGTAGAGTTCCCGAACGTTGGCAATAAAGGAGGCTACTCTTGCAAAAAACTGCTCTAATGTTTCGCCATCCTTTGGTGGAGTTTGGTGCCATGTAGCAAACCATTCGTCCAGAGTGCGCCCCTGCATCAACTCGGACCAAGGGCGAGTTTCCCACTCTCCAAAATTCAGTTCCATTACGCGGTTATCTCGTATAGCCTCGGGATAACCACAATAGGTAGCTAACTGAGCTGCCCGAGAGAGGGGGCTTGTATACACTGCCTTGTAGTTCCTGCCCTCAATAGCGGAGCGCACTTGTTGTGCCTCTTGTTCGAAGGAGGCAGAAACGGGGATGTCGGTATGGCCGTAGCAGGTAGTTCCATCTACCTGTAAGGAGGTGTGCCGAATCCAATCGATAACCAAACAGTTATTTTTCTCTTGTCCTGTTAAATCCACGGTTACTTTATTGTTCATTCTTCTATATCGCTAAAGCGCATGCGTTGGGGGCGTTGGTGCCCTTTGTACCCTCCTTTTTTGGGCAATTTATGCCGTGGGCTGGAGTTTTTCTTTCCTGCGCGAGTAGTTTCCTGGAGGGCGCGGTACTGGTTTTCCTGCTCCCGGTCCGCATGCTCTTGCTTTACCTTTTTAAAGATGCCCTTAAGCGGAATTTTAACGGCATCCAGTTCTACCACGTCGTTTATTTCTGCTTTGTCCCCAATAGCGACAACCTCGCCATTGCGTGTTACACGCCCTTGGCGGATAAATTCTTCAGCCTCCTTGCGCGTGTAGTTATAATACTCGCTTAGAATTCGACTGATACGGATTTCCATAATTCAGAATAAAAAAAAGTAGGTGTTATACCATTTTGGCCTTGTTACATCTTGCTTTTGCCCCTAATAAGCAGGCATGCTTCATGAGTTAAAGAAGAATGCATGCCTTGGCTTTCAGTTTTGGGCGGTCTAAGTTAACTAAAAAAACATTGCTTACCTACCTGCTAACAATGGTATGCCTAACTTTTATATTTCTTTGGGAGGGGAAAGCGGTACTACGTCTATGGGGCAAGAGGCTCCTAAGCAAAACGTCCGAACAGCTCATTAAAAACTGTTCGGACGTTCACAGTGGCTATGTTACCACTATATTAGTTAGGTGTTACCTCTATGACAAGATACTTTCCATTTCCCCAAAACTCTTTTTTATTAAGAATTTGGAGCACTTTATTACCCTCCGAGTCGTCGATAAACTTATAAGAGCTTGTAGGGTGATTTGTACGGACTCTTGCCTTCTTGGCAAACAAAGATATGGTAGATACTTCGCGGGTATCAATAGGCAAGAAGTAATCCTTGTTAAAGCCTTCGGGCAACACTTTTAAGGAGCTAAACAGCCCGCCACCAGCCAATATGTTTTGCTCTTTAAGCTCGGACACGCTACCAAAGCAATAGTAGGCAGTGTAAAGTGCCGACTCTTGCTCTTTAATCTTCGCCTCTTGCTGGTGTGCTGTTTGTGCTAAGTCCTGGACGTTTTGCGTTAAGTTAGCATTCAGGCTATCTAATTCATTAATACGAATATCCTTCATGCTAAGTTGTTGGCGTAGTTGTGCCAGCTCGGTTTCTTTGTTTTGTAACTCTTGGGTTATCCGTGCAATACGCGCAGCAAGGGCTTTGGACTTGATGGTGTTGTTTTTTAGTTCCTCGTTCAGTTTCTCTATTTGTTCCCTGTTCTTTTTCAGGGTGTTGGCAATAACCTGCATGTTGGCACGTATCTCTTCTTGGGTAGAGGGAGATAAGTCACCGCCCTTATTCTTTAAGGAGACGTAGTTTTCCGACTCCCGTATCTCGGCAAAGTTATTTTCCACTTCATTAATAAGCGATAGCATCTCCTCTAAGTGTTGGTCCGACTTTTGGGAGATTATTTGCAAAGAGTCGTACTGGGCTTGTAGTTTCTTATAGGCAGTAGAGTTTTCCCCACAAGAAGCCATTAGGAGTGCTACGCAGCAGGTTGCTACTATTAGTCGAATAGTCTTCATATCCAAATTAGTTATTAGTTGTTTTGTATTTATTTACATGTTGGCGAGATGTACGTGGTGCCGGAGCAACCAAAACTACTATTTCTCCCAACGGTGAATGCTCTTGAAAATGTTGTGCCACCTCTGTAATGGTGCCACGCACATACGCTTCGTGCAACTTTGTCAGCTCCCGGGCAACTACAACTTCACGGGTAGGCTCCACTATTTCCGCCACCTGCAACAACAGTAGCAGTAACCGGTTAGGAGCTTCATAGTAAATAGTTGTATGGTCGCACTCCAACAGGGATTGCAACCGTGCCAACCGTCCTTTTTTAGGGGGTAAAAAGCCTTCAAACCTAAAGCGGTCGCAGGGCAACCCCGAAGCCACCAATGCTGTAATAGCAGCAGTAGCTCCTGGCAAACAGGACACCGTCAATCCTTGCTGTAAACAAGTACGGATAAGCAAATACCCGGGGTCGCTAATGCCTGGCGTTCCGGCATCGGTAACCATTGCAACATTAGCCCCGTTAGCTATGTCGGCGGCTATTTTCTTTGCCAACGCGTGTTCGTTGTGCATATGGAAAGCACGAAGGGGGGTTGTTATTCCGTAGGCTTTCATCAGTTTGGCACTGGTACGCGTATCTTCGGCTAAAACGTAGTCGGCCTCCTTCAACAAACGCACTGCCCTATAGGTAATATCTTCTAAGTTCCCAATAGGTGTAGGAATAATAATAAGGGGATGCGTATGCATACTAAACAAAATTAGGAGTTGTAGTACGGACGCAGAAGTTCATAAAAGTCGCATACCTCTTTCCTGTCCATATCCCACTGCAATACGTCCGTAAGGTATTTCTGCAGGTCGGCCAAGGAGTGTAACTTTTCCAGTTCCTCCAGCACACGTTCCATTTCAAGGGGGTCGTTGGCAAACAGCTCGCAACGGAAACGGAAGTAGTCTACAACACTAATATTCTCTTTAACCGAGCGCACAGTGTTTCCCAAACCTGTTGTTGGGCTAATGTTAGAAGAGGCACCCGCCTCCTGTTGGGCTACTAAGGGCTTGGGAGCAAAGTCGTTCAGCGTTGGGCTTGGTAGTGGTTCAAAGGCATTTAGCTCCACCTCTTCGTTGCTTTGTGCAGGAGAAGAAGGAGCAGGAATAGGAGCTACCTCTTCCCTGTTCTGCCACTGTTGCAACTGCAAACGAATGCTCGCAAGTTCTTTTTCCAAGAACTGTATGCGCAATAGCATTTGCTGTATTTCGTCTCTTCTACTACTCATGGTTATTCGTGCGAGTATGGCAACAAATGTATATAAAAATCATTAAGTAGCCCCCTATTTCCCGTCTTTTAGCAACATAAAATCCGCGTTACTACCCATATAAACAAAGGCACTTTAGGGTATTTCAACCTTAAAGTGCCCTTGCAAAGGGGTATAGGGGGGGGAGCAAATCAAATGCCCAGGTCCTTACAAATTTGCGCCACACGCTCTTCGCTTTGGCGTTGCAATTCGGGCAGCTCCGTACAATCCTTCACGGGGGCATGTAACTCTATATAAAACTTTATTTTGGGTTCTGTCCCCGATGGCCGTATGGATAACCGACTGCCATCCTCGGCCTTGTACTGGAGCACATTGCTTGTGGTAGGCATATCCAAAGTAAAGGTTTCCTCTTTATCCAACATTCTACCCTTTAAGTTGGAATAATCCAACACCTCTATTATTCTGCTACCGGCCAATGTGGCAGGTGGGTTTGCGCGGAAGTTTCGCATCATAGCTTCAATTTCTTCGGCACCGCTCTTTCCTGGCCGTACAATAGAGATACCTTTTTCGTAAGAGTATCCGTATTCGCAGTAGATGTGTTGTAACAGCTGGTACAACGTCATACCTTTATCTTTGGCCCAAGCTGCTATCTCTGCTAAAATAACACATGCCGAGGCCGAGTTTTTATCCCTACAGAAGTCCTCCCACAGGTAACCATAGCTTTCTTCGCCTCCACCTATGTATTCTTTTTTGCCTTCGTTTTTGCGCATTACGTCCGCAATCCACTTGAAGCCCGTATAGCAGTCGAACAGCTGCACATGGTTCTTATCGGCTATGTTCCGAATTAAGTCGGTAGTAACAATAGTCTTAACCAAGTATTGGTTATCGTTCAACTGTCCTAACTCCTTGCGTCGTTCTATGGCATAATAAGCGTACAGCAAACAGGTTTGGTTGCCGTTAATCAAAACAAAATTTCCTTCGTTATCGCGGCAAGCAGAGCCTATACGGTCGGCATCCGGGTCCGAAGCCAAAACCAGCTCGGCTCCAACTTCCTGCGCCTTAGCCACAGCCATGGACAAGGCTGCTTTTTCTTCGGGGTTAGGCGACTCTACAGTAGGGAAATCGCCACTAATAACGTCTTGCTCCGGAACGTTGTATACCGCAGTAAATCCAGCTGCTTTAAGGGCATCGGGAACAATTTTAATACCAGCACCATGGATTGGTGTGTACACTATTTTTAGGTCGTGCTGACGCGAACGAGCCTCGGGAGCCAATGTAACACCAATAATATCCTGGATAAATTGCTTATCCATATCCTTGCCCAAAATAGTAACCTTGGAAGCATCGCCAGTAAAGCGGATGTCGCTAACCTTTTTAATTTGGTTTACCTCGGCTATAACATTGCGGTCGTGAGGAGCTATCATTTGTGCGCCATCGCTCCAATAGGCTTTGTAACCGTTGTATATCTTGGGGTTGTGGGAGGCTGTAATCATGATACCACTTTGGCATCCTAACTTCCGGATAGCGTACGAAACCTCGGGCGTAGGGCGCAAATCCTCAAAAAAGTAAACCTTAATACCGTTTGCGGTAAAAATATCGGCTGCTATCTGGGCAAAATTTCTACTGTTATGCCTACAGTCGTGACCAATGACCACCTTTATTTCGGCCTCGCCAAACTCTTTACGCAAGTAGTTGGATAGTCCTTGGGTTGCAGCCCCCACAGTATATTTGTTCATACGGTTGGAACCTGCTCCCATTATGCCACGAAGCCCCCCTGTTCCAAACTCCAGGTCCTTGTAAAAGGACTCTATAAGGTCCGTTTTATCGGGGTTATCTATCATGGCCTGCACTTGGGCTCGTGTTTCCTCATCATATTCTGGGGAAAGCCATACCTGCGCTTTTTTCAATACGCTTTCAAGTAATTCTGCTTTTTCTGTACTCATATTTATTGGATGTTTATAATACTATTCTTCATTACAGGGTTGTTTACCTCCCCACAAATATAACCATTTGAGTTACTAAGCCCAACAAGTAACACTAATTATCTCCAATAATACCGGTTTACTTTTTTGATATGCGGTAAGCACACACAATAATATATATAAGTAACAGGCTCGTTATGGCAAATAGCCCTTTTTGTAGCTAAAGCCATAGCGTGCCTGTTCTTTTTTTAGGAGGTATTTCTTTTACAGTTTCGTGTCCCAAACCATTTTTTCCACCTCCTCTAACGTAGTATTAAAAAAGCGTTCCTCTTTGTTTAACGAGCGCATTTGTTGCATCTCTTCGTTGGTTAAGGAGAAGTTGAAAATCTGGATATTCTCCTTTATATAATCCGGATTGGTAGCTCCAGGAATAACGGAGTTGTTTTTTTGGACTAAAATCGGAGCTGAATTGGGGGTGTTTTTTCGGGGCATTTTGGGGGACATTTTAGAGGGTAAAAAAAAAGTATCTGCGGAGTCCTTCAAAAAAGAAAGCGCAGTTTGTCGTAACGAAAAGCGCAGTTTGTTGAAAAAGAAAGCGCAGTCATTTTTACACAGCTTTTAACAACCCTCGCAAACCCGCTTCAACAAAGGGATTGCGAGCGGTCGCACTTTCACCCCCAAAATCACCTAAAATTTCCCCCTTTTTCACCCCAAAAAAACACCCAAATTTTCGGTCCAATTTCGGGGGATTTTTCACCCCCAAAACAGCCCCATTTATTTCCCCAAAAAATCGGATAACAGAATCCCCCAATTCCATCCTAAACTTCGAGCAAAAACCACTCCACCTTCCCCTCTTACACCGTTCCCCTTAGCTTTTGGTGCTATTGTCCTGGTATCTGCTCCTACAAAACAGACTCAAAAAAACTTGTAAAAGAAAACCCCTTTCTCTCAAAACCATGTTAACATCTAACCGTAAATAGTGGAATTTTCCCTCGCAAAATACCATACTTTGGGGATTGTCTGTTTTTATGGGAGGGTAGCTTTGCACCCGAGAAATAAAGTAATTGCCAAATGATGTTATACAGGGAAATAGGAATACGTAGCCTTTGCCTTGTTTTGTTGATGTTATGTTTTCAGTCTGTTGCTGCCCAGCACCATAGGTCACATGCTCGGCATAGCAGTGCGCATTCCCTCGTTTGGCTCTCGGGACGAGTGGTAGAAAAAGATGATACGGGTGTTGCCTTTGCCACCATTTACATTGAAGGTAAAAAGCATGGTGGCTTTACCGATGACAAAGGGAATTTCCGCATTAAAGCCCCCCCACATTTAATTATGCGGTATGGGATAAGGTACTGGCACAACTAACCGCTCATTACCCGGCTTATAAATCGGTAACACTAAGCCTTACAGGCGCACAAGTTTCGCGCCAAAGCACCATGCGCCGTACCGACCGTATTACATTTAACCCCCAAAGTGGCGACATAGAAGAAATAGAGTTTTACGAAAACACCCCCCGGCAGCAACGCCTTAGGGGGTGGTTCTACGCCTTCCATACGGGGTCGTGGGGAGGCACCTGGACCAAGCTTATTTACTTTCTTTCGGCCCTTATTGGGGCAAGCCTACCCCTCACGGGCTATTATTTATGGTGGAAACGCACCTCCCCTAAAAGGAGGAAAAGGAGAAGGTGATTGGGGTTCAACCCTAAAAATCGGCTCCAAAGGCAATAAGCCAACCTTTTTCTTCATAAAGGGCATGCAGGAGAGAAACATATAGGGCAGTTATTGTATATTTGCCCTATAGTGTTTCCCCTTACCGTTAAGGGATTTGGTATTTTTATTTAGCCCCAATACAAAAATGAACTCCAAAAGCCTTTATTCGATAGAGCAACTTTCGGCCTCCGACATCATTGCTTTATTGGACCAAGCCGAGCAATTTGAGCGTTGCCCCAATAGGGACTGTTTGCAGGGGAAGGTTGCTGCCACGCTTTTTTTTGAGCCTTCTACCCGCACACGCTTATCGTTTGAAACCGCTGTAAACAGGTTGAGAGGCAGGGTAATAGGCTTTTCGGACGTAAATAGCACCAGTACCTCCAAGGGCGAGAGTTTAAAGGATACTATTAAAATGGTATCCAGTTACGCCGATGTTATTATTATGCGCCATTACCTTGAAGGAGCAGCCCAGTATGCCTCGGAAGTTACCAACACCCCTATCATAAATGCTGGCGATGGCGCAAACCAACACCCTTCGCAAACTTTACTGGACCTCTACTCCATACGTAAAACACAAGGTACACTGGAGGGGCTAACGGTTACAATGGTTGGCGATTTGAAATATGGGCGCACCGTGCACTCGCTTACCGAAGGACTTTCGCACTTTTCGCCCAACCTTATTTTTGTAGGGCCAAACGAACTTAAACTACCAGCAGAATACCAGCACTACTGCGATGAACATAAGCTACACCACCAACACCACTCCTGCTTAACAACCGACATTATAAACCAAACGGACATACTATACATCACACGCATTCAGCGCGAACGCTTTGTGGACGATGAAGATTATGAAACCATAAAAAACTCTTTTGTGCTTAAAGCCGAGATGCTGAGCAACGCAAAGCCAAACATGAAAGTGCTACACCCACTTCCACGGGTTAATGAAATAGCGTACGATGTTGATGACACCCCCCACGCCTATTATTTTGAACAAGCCCAGAACGGCCTATACATTAGGCAGGCATTAGTTGCAAGGGCTTTGGGTATACAAATAGATTAGTACTGGCTCACAACGTAATATTTGATGCTATGAGTAAGGTTGAAAAAGGGGAACTACGGGTTCCTGCTATATGTAACGGGTCGGTTATAGACCATATCCCCGCGGACCAAGTGATGCAAGTGGTTTCGTTATTAGCCTTGGACACCTGCTCCTATCCCCTTACAATAGGGATGAACTTTTGCAGTAAAAAGCTGGGGAAAAAAGGGCTTATTAAGGTGGAAAACAAACACTTCACACCACAAGAGGTGGAGATGTTAGCCCTGATATCCTCGGACATCGTTATAAACGTAATCCAAAACTACCAGGTGGTAAACAAAATACAGGCAAAATTGCCCGAGCAAGTGGTTGGTATTGTACAATGCCCTAACCCTAAATGCATATCCAACAACGAACCCATGCGGAGCAAATTCCATGTGACAAACAGTGCAGCAGGAACGCTGCGGTGCTGTTATTGTAACCGAAACATAACAGCCAATAACATTATCATTCGTTCGGCTCAAGAATAATTATATAACCCATTAAAACCATTAAACCAGTAATGAAAACAAAGAAATCCTTTATCTCCATTATAGTTATTGTTGTTGTTATTTTGCTTGCCTGTTCCTACGGCATTAAAAACTACAACGCTATGGCCGCTAAAGAAGAAGGCGTTAAAACAGCGTGGAGCCAAGTACAAAACCAGTACCAACGCCGTGCCGACCTAATCCCCAACCTGGTGAATACCGTTAAAGGGTACGCAGCGCACGAACAAGAAACCCTACAAGCCGTAATAGAAGCCCGCGCTAAAGCCACGCAAGTTAACACAACACCAACAGGAGCTACACCAGAGCAAATGCAACAGTACATGCAGGCGCAAGATGGCCTTTCCCAAGCATTAGGGAAACTGATGGTAGTGGTAGAACGTTATCCCGAACTTAAAGCCAACGAAAACTTTAAAATGTTGCAAGTGCAACTGGAAGGCACCGAGAACCGTATAGCAGTGGAACGCAACAGGTTTAACGAAGAAGCAAAGGGCTTTAACACCTTCATTCGTTTATTCCCACGCAATATTGTAGCCGCTATAACAGGCTTTAAGGCACGCCCTTACTTCGAGGCAACAGCCGCAGCACAGGAGGCCCCAACGGTGGAGTTCTAAAAGAATGCGCAGGTTACTCCTATCCTTCTTGCTGACCTTTTGTGCTATAACCTTGGGTATTGCACAAAAGGCATATACCCCCCAGCAGGTACCTAATGTACATTTGCAGGACGCAAACAGCTATGTGAGCGACCCGCAGCACCACCTGTTAGCACAAGAAAAAGCAGATATTAACAGGTTAGCGCACGAAATAGAGCAACGTTTCTCGGCCGAGGTAGCCATTGTGATTATCCCTTCTGTTAAAGATGACGACCCCGAAGGGTTCTCCGAAGAGTTGTTTAGGTTATGGGGCTTAGGGAAGGATAAAGAGGACAACGGCCTACTTATTGTATATGCCTATGAACCCGAAGGCCGGTTTATAAGGTTTGAAACAGGGTACGGCTTAGAGGGCGTTTTGCCCGATGCCCTTTGCTACCAAATACAACAGCAGGAGATGATTCCTATGATAAAGCAAGGGAACACTGCTGCCGCCTTCACCAACGCCTTGCAGGTGATTGCAGAGGTACTCCAAAACGGTTACGAAAAAAGGGATGCCCATACACCCAATATAGCTCCTCCCTCTAACGGCTCGGAGCAGTGGTCCGTTGGTGAACTACTTATAGGATATTTGGCACTAACCATAGCCGTAGCTTTATTCCATATGCTAACATTGGGGCTACAAGCCTCTCGGGCACCTTTGCAGCTGTACAGCCTGCTCTATACTAAAGAGTCCTATTCGTTACTGGGGTGTTTAACCCACTTCTTCCCTTTGGCATTAATACTTATGCTGCCTTACAACGGATGGCTAAAGCGCAAGCTGAAGCGTAAAGTATTGGACTGCCCGCAGTGCAAGCTATCGGGCTCGGTATCCGTTACACAAGGCGAGCATGCACGCCCCTACCTAACCAATGCACAAGCCCTTGAAAGCAGTATTGGTAGCCGATATTTTGTGCATGCCCACTGCACTAAGTGCTCCTACAATAAAACAGAGGGGGTGGACACCGGTAACCGCTACGACTACTGCCCGCGCTGTGGTACCCGCGCCTATTCCTTGGATAAAAAAGTTGCTATTGGGCAAGGCGTACTCATAAAAAGTTACAAATGCCTTTATTGTGGACACTCCGAGCGCCATAAGGAGTACCAGGACAACGTTTCGGCACCTATTATAGGCGGCATCCTTGGGGGCTTATTAGGCCGAGGGGGAAGTGGAGGAGGATTTCCGGGCGGGGGATTCTCGGGCGGCTCTTGGGGCGGAGGATCATCGGGCGGAGGTGGTTCCACAAGTAGATTCTGACCTGCATCTTTTGCTCCTACAAGAACTATGCGACTGCGCCTAACACTCCTTTTTTGCGGACTAATGCTATGCCTCTCCGCGCCGTTATGGGCGCAACAACCTGTGCCCGATTTTTCGGTATGGCTGGAGCAAGTAGATAACGAACAAGATAGGCAATTGCTTGGCGAGCAGTTTTACCAACTAACTCAACGCCCCCTTGATATTAACAACGCTACCGAGGAAGAGTTACTTAACGTGCCAGGATTTACCCCCTTCTTCGTCCGTAACTTTTTATTGTACCGCCACAGGCACGGCATATTAACATCCGTATACGAGCTAAAGGAAATACCAAGCGCCCCCTTGGAGCTATTGCCTTTATTAGAACCCTACTTGCGCGTTTCCTCGGAACAGCCCCTGCGCGACACCATTCCCAACAGCTCATTTAACATAACAGCCGGGGTACCAACAACCACCCCCACAGCGCAAGCCTTAGGAATGCGTTGGATATTTAGCAGTGTCCGTAAGTTAGGTTGGACCACCTATATTTTAGGAGAAAAGGACAGGCAAGAGCCGTGGCTACCGATACGTAATGGGGGCTTCGACCATTTGTCGGTTGGCTTACAATACACCAGCCAAAAGGTATTGCACAAGGTTATGGCAGGAGATATGCGGATAGCCGTAGGGCAAGGGTTACTGTATGGGATGGGGACATCCTATTTTTCGCGCATCGAGTCCTCGGTGCCAACAACCCTACCTGTTGGAGGGCAGTTGCGCTTGCACCGTTCCATGAACGAGGTGGGCTTTTTCAGGGGGCTTGGAACTGTACTTAACTTTACTCCCAACCAACAGGAGAAGCAGGTTACGCTATCCCTTTTTGGCGGATATATCCCTTTGGATGCGAAGGTGGAGGCCGACACTATCCGGACGCTTTACACCTCGGGCTTGCACAGGACCGCAACCGAACAAAAGTATAGGCACACCGCTAATGCAACCCTACTTGGGGGCTATTTCTCCTACACAACCCCTGTGTGGCATACAGGAGTAGCTACCCAACTATTAAGCTACGGACCTACCCCTTGGGGAAGCAAAAAATACCCCATACCCCATAAGTATGGCGGGGAAAAAGTGGGGAACTTCCGGATAAGCTCCGACATTGCTTACACCGGAGAACAAGCCGAACTGCAAGCCGAACTGTTAATGACTCCAGCCAAGTTATCCTCGTGGGCTACCTTACTACGTGGCGCATACCACACGGAGGAGCAAGGCTCGGTTTCGGCAGGGGTACGTTACCTCTCGCCCACCGCAACCACCATGTTAAGTGCTCCCGATGTACATTATTCCAACGGACAAAACGAAGTGGGGGCCTATGTTAACTGGGATACAGCCTTAGCTAACCACATTCCCATACGAATTTATATCGACTACTTTAAGGGGATACGCCCCGATGCACGTCGCTCGGCTCAACAAGGAGTGGTGGGGTTGCTAAATGTACATTACCAAAACCTGTTGCTGCGTTATAAAGTGCGGAGTTACAAGGGGCATAAAGCGCATCACGCTTGGTATCTTATGTACCAACCCCATACAAATACCGCCAACAATAGCCTACGACTAACGGCTCGTATCTCCACCCATGGCACCTCTCGCCCTTCGTTTACCCTTGGAGGAGCTTTCCAACAAATGCTTACGCACAACTTCTTTTTGCGCGGAGTGCTGCAATACTTCTCGGTTCCTAAAGGAGGATCGGCTATGACTCCACTAACCACCTTTATGCCTTACCAGTACCGTTCCCCCCTACTAAGGGGAAGCGGATTACAGCTTTTGCTACAAGGAAACTACGATATTAGGGATAACCTCCGGCTTTCGGCACAGGGACAAGTACCATTGTACCAGGAAAAACCAAATACACCGCAACACCCCTTACTTCAGTGCGCACTATCGGCTCGGTTCTAAAAAAGGGGAACACCACTTAATGGCGTCACAGAGTGTTTCCAACCGTTACAAAAGCGATTGTTTGTGTTAAAGTTTGCACACAAACCACTCCCAATAGCGTGCCAAGCAGGCTTTTAGGCTGAAAAATAGCTAACTTAGTTTATAACTCTATATAGCCCCTTTTTTCTTTCTCTTACACCATTACAAGCAGAAGAATATGAATAGTAAACTTATTCCTTCTTTTTTCGCGTTGGCAAGCTGTGTCACCCCCGTTGCAAACCAGGCCAATGCAACTGCGGCAGAGCCTGCACGGAAACCTAATATCATCCTTTTTTTGGTAGATGATATGGGGTGGCAGGATACCTCCTTGCCTTTTTGGACACAACGCACCCACTGGAACAACACCTTTAACACCCCTAACATGGAGCGCTTAGCCAGCGAAGGGGTAATGATGACCCAGGCTTACGCTTCGGCTATTAGCTCCCCCTCCAGGTGTAGTTTGTTCACCGGTGCCAATGCCTCGCGCCATAGGGTAACAAACTGGACGTTACGCCCAACCAAAACAACCGACTCCGAAGACAAAGAACTCGCAGTGCCACAGTGGAACTTTTGTGGTATATCCCAAGCTCCCGATATACCCCACACCTTCCATGCCACCTCGTTAGCCCAAATATTAAAACTGAACGGCTACCGTACTATCCACTGCGGGAAAGCCCACTTAGGGGCAATAGATACTCCGGGAGAGGACCCAATCCACCTCGGCTTCGAGGTTAATATAGCAGGGCATGCAGCCGGCGGACCTGCATCCTATTTAGGAGAAACCTGCTACGGCAATAAACCCGATGCCGAAAATCAAAGTGTATTTGCAACCCCAGGACTTAGGGAATACTGGAACACGCCAACGTTCCTCACCGAAGCATTAACAAAGGAAGCACTGAAGGCCCTGGATAAGTCCAAAAAATTATCGCAACCTTTCTTCCTGTACATGTCGCATTACGCCATACATGTACCCATTAATAAAGATGCCCGCTTCTACCAAAAATATATAGACAAAGGGCTATCGCCCAAAGAAGCCGCCTATGCTGCCCTTATAGAAGGTATGGACCACAGCTTGGGAGATATTATGAAGTGGGTAGACGATAACGGAGAGCGCGATAATACTGTAATTATATTTATGAGCGACAACGGTGGGCTCGGCGCACACGCTGGCTGGCGCGACGTACCTGCACACCAAACCAACACACCCTTACGTAGCGGCAAAGGCTCTCTGTATGAGGGCGGAATACGCGAACCAATGATTGTGCGTTGGCCTGGAGTGGTTACACCAAATACCCGTTGCGATAAGTCGGTACTTATAGAAGACTTCTTCCCAACCCTGTTGGAAATGGCACAAATAAAGGAGTACCAAACAGTACAAACCGTTGATGGGGTAAGTTTTATGCCACTGCTAACAGGCAAGGGAGACCCCTCCAAAGGGCGTTCCCTTGTGTGGAACTTCCCCAACAACTGGGATGCAGGAGGACCTGGCATAAACTTTAATTGTGCTATCCGGAAAGATAACTGGAAGCTACTGTACGATTACAGGACAGGGCGCAAAGAGCTATACGACATACCTAACGATATAAGCGAAACTAACGATGTAGCCGCTAAATACCCTAAAGTGGTACAGGCTTTATCCAAAGAGTTAGGAACTCTTTTACGGAGCAGAGATGCCCAACGCCCTACCGTGAAAGCAACAGGGAAACCCTGCCCTTGGCCCGATGAAATAAAGTAATAGCCAAGCAAGCTATTCCCCCAAAAGCTCGTCCGCTACAAAGCTGGACGAGCTTTTTTTGTTTTAGTATATTTGTTTACTGCTAACAAGCATCACTTCTTAAAATACTATTAAAGACTATGGCTCTTCCTCCTCTTGCAGAGCGGCTCCGCCCCTCTCAATTATCTCACTACGTGGGTCAAAGCCACCTTATCTCCCCTGGAGCACCTTTGTATGAAATGATAAAGAGCCGCATGCTCCGGTCCTTTATTCTTTGGGGGCCTCCTGGAGTGGGAAAAACCACCTTAGCCCATATTATTTCCAAGGAGATACAGGTGCCATTTTACACCCTAAGTGCTGTTACTTCGGGGGTTAAAGAGGTTCGGGATGTTCTTGCCCAGGCCGAACGCAATACCGGTTTATTCAGTACCCCAGCCTCTCCTATATTATTTATAGATGAAATACACCGCTTCAACAAATCTCAGCAGGACTCCCTACTTCACGCCGTAGAGCGTGGGTGCGTTACACTTATTGGAGCAACAACAGAAAACCCCTCCTTCGAGGTTATTCGGCCACTCCTATCTCGTTGTAGAGTTTTCGTTCTTAAGCCGTTGGATAAAAGTGCACTACACCAACTAACCCAGCGCGCTATACAGGAGGATGAGGTAATGAAAACCTTTACCTTCGAGATTACCGAAGAGGAGGCGTTATTTGCTGCATCGGGAGGCGATGCCCGCAAGCTACTTAATATACTGGAGAGCCTTACCACAACGCCCCAAGCCCAAGAAAGCCGCAAGGTGTACATCAGCAACGAGATATTGGCCAAGCACCTGCAACAGTCGCCAGCTGTTTACGACAAGGGCGGGGAGTTGCACTATGATATTATATCGGCCTTCATCAAGTCCGTACGTGGTAGTAACCCCGATGCAGCACTCTACTGGCTTGCCCGTATGATTGCGGGGGGGGAGGACCCCAAGTTTATAGCGCGTAGGTTAGTTATTTTAGCTGCCGAGGATATAGGTTTAGCTAACCCTAATGCTTTACTAATAGCGCAAGCCGCCTTTGATGCGGTAGAAAAGATAGGCTGGCCCGAGGGGCGCATTCCCCTTTCCGAAGCCACCATTTACCTTGCCACCAGTGCCAAAAGCAACAGCGCCTACCAAGCTATTAATGCAGCATTGGACTATGTACATAGCCACCCTGCTCACGAAGTACCTATACACCTACGAAATGCGCCTACCAAGCTAATGCAGGAGTTGGGCTATGGTGCCACCTATATTTATCCGCATGACCACCAAGGGCATTACTATCCGCAGCAGTATATGCCCCAAGAGCTACAAGAGCATACCTTTTGGCATCCGGCAAACAATAGCACCGAAATGCGTATGGCCGAGACCCTCCAACAAATGAAAAAGAGGTATACCCCCAGCCCTACCGACACAGAAGAATAAGCCCGCACTGCCCCCGATAAAAAAAGATAGCCCCTAAGGTTTTAAGTATGAACCTTAGGGACTATCCTTATATACTCCTTTGTTATTACTTCAGTTCTAAATAATCGGCATGCACCATTTGGGGGTGTACAATAATAGCTTGCTTTGCACCCTCTCGCCTGACTTCAAATACCAGTTCCTTAATGGGCGGTGTTGACAAGTAGGGACGGTAGCAAAACAGGTAGCTAAACACGGCCTTATACTCGGGCTTTTGTACCAATGCACCTACCTGCGGATACTTCATTTTATCCCAGTACATATTTCGCTTAAAGCCGGAGTCGTCCACAAACAGGGTGGCAGCATCCCTAAAGTCGAACGACGCAGTAATAAATTTTCGGTAAGCCTCGGTAAGGGCTTGTGCCGAGCTTTCCATGCTTATCCCATTAATGCTTATTATTTCATCGCCAGCACGCAAGCCCGCTGCAGCAGCTGGGCTGTTAGGGTCCACAAAGGCCACCCTTCGCAAATCCTTAGCATCGTAATTAACACCCGTGTAATAGTAGTTTTTTTGGTG
Organism: Bacteroidota bacterium; assembly: GCA_023388555.1. Lineage (GTDB taxonomy): Bacteria > Bacteroidota > Bacteroidia > Bacteroidales > Porphyromonadaceae > Porphyromonas_A. The sequence continues at coordinate 18,474 of JAEWGA010000052.1, forward strand.
CATTACGTAAGCTGGATTTTTTATGTAACGCTGGAATGGGAAGTTCATGAACATTAGGGGAACGAAAGCGGTAGCATACCTATCTACACCAAAGTTTTCCAGCAGACGTTCATGCGCATCGGCACGCCAAACGGTAACTTTATCCTTTGCGTCAATAAGGTCCACCCCAAATTCCAGGCTATACTTCCCGTCGTACTCGGGTGAAGAAAGGGCAGCAAAGGGGTAGGACTTAATTTTCTTATCCGTAGCATCTACCCTATAGTTTCTAAAGTTGGGGTCCGTTTGGTGGTCGGCACGGTAACGTTTGTTTTGGTCCAACTTATAGGAGGTTCGCACCAACAAGTCGCCCCCTGTTGCTTGGTAGGTAAGCCCTTTTTCCTTTAAGGCGGCTATGATGGCACCATTTATAACATCGTCCATAGCCGAGTAATTCCCTTCAATAGGGTACATGCTAAAGGTTTTGTAGGCAAAAAAGTCCTTTTTGCTGGGGGTTGCGTATACAAACGGCATGGAGAACCTGCGGTCCGTTACATCTTCCAGGCTATACCATGCAAAGGCATGAGCTAAGGTTGCTTCCGACAAAACATCTACTGGCCTACAAACCTTATGCAAAGTAACCGGCTTGGCTTTGTATCCAAAGTTTGTCACCGCCAGTTTTACGCTGGCACGTTCTGGGCTAAGCAATAGGTTGTTAATATCCTCTTCCTGCAGCTCGGTTGTTGGGCGGCCCTCTATTGTTTCTATGATATCACCAATTTTAAGGCCTGCCTTTGCGGCTGGCGATAAAGGCTCTACCGAAACAATAACGGCCGAAGAACTTCCCCAGTTGTACTGGTAACTCAGTTGGTATTTAAACCCTATTTGGCAGTTAAATTGGGGCGTAGCCTGCGCTCTAACGGTTAAGTTGCCTATTGCGCTGGTTACACAAGTAGCCACCAATATATAGCAAAGTGTTCGTAATAACTTCATGACTATTTTTATGTACAGAATTAGTAATCGACTTAAACCTAAGGGCAAAACAATATCCTGCAAATTGCCCTTACCACTGCAAATATAAGCCAAACCCACCTAATAATTCCCCATGTATAACATTATATGGCATTGCCTTATGCAAAGTATTGCACAGGAAACTATGATAATGAATTGAATGGCATACATTAATTTTGCAATAAACTAAGCGTATACTCCCCCCTTGGCCTCAAGCATTTATGACACGAGAAGAGTTTTTGAATATAGGACTGGTGCAGGACTTTGAGCAAAGTTTACTGTTCGAGCGCAATCTTTCGGAGCATACAGCCGTAGGCTACCTGCAGGACCTTAAGCATTTGTACGACTATGCCGAAAGCCAAAATACGCAAGTTGTGGACCTAACGTACCCCGACTTGGAAACCTTTTTAGGTTACTTGCACGATGCCGGAATTGGCGTGCGCTCTGTGGCTCGCATTGTTTCGGGCATTAAGTCCTATTTCAAGTTCTTGGAAAGCGAAGAGGTGTTACAGGAAAACCCTACCGACCTGCTGGAAAGCCCCAAAATAGGACGCAACCTCCCCGAGGTACTAACCGTAGAGGAAATAGATGCCATCATGGATAACATAGATACCAACACGCCCAACGGGCTGCGCAATGCCGCCATGGTGGAATTTTTGTACAGCTGCGGGCTACGGGTGAGCGAGCTATGCAACCTATGTTTTAACGAGTTGTATTTGGAGAAGGAGTATATCCGCGTGCTGGGGAAAGGAAGTAAGGAGCGACTTGTACCAATGTCGCCATCGGCCATTGAACGCGTTAGGGAATACCTTCCCCTACGGCATAGCATAGCGGCTAAAGAGCCTTACCAACACCACCTTTTCCTAAGCCGTAACAAAATGGCTATAAGCCGACAAATGGTATTCCGTATTATTAAGGAATTAGCACGTGCGGCAGGAATTACCAAGAGCATATCGCCCCACACCTTTCGCCACTCCTTTGCCACCCACTTGCTTGAAGGAGGTGCTCCCCTGCAAGCCATACGGGATATGTTGGGGCATACCGATATCTCGACCACAGAGATTTATACCCATATCGACCGTACCCAATTGCGCAACGAAATATTAAAACACCACCCCCGTAACCAACAGTAGTAACATTTGTGCCTTATGACCGCAGTCCCCACAACATTTTGGAAAATCTTCGAACACGAGTACGGCACTGCCGAAGCCAAAGAATTGGCCCAAGCTTTAAATGGAACTGCCCCCATAACCCTACGGCTACACCCCCAAAAAGCAAGGCTTAGCCCAGGCAACAGTTACCCCCGTGTACCATGGTGCCAACAGGGCATCTACCTAAACGAACGCCCTCCCTTTATTGCCGACCCGCGTTGGCACAGCGGCAGCTACTATGTTCAGGAGGCTTCGTCGATGGCTATAGGGCTTTACCTTAAAACGTTGGACTACCAGCCACAAGTTGCCTTGGACCTATGCGCTGCACCTGGTGGTAAAAGCACCCTGCTGCGCGATAACCTGCCTGACCAATGCGTACTAATAGCTAACGAACCCAACACCGAACGTAGCAATATTTTAGCCGAAAACATGTTACGGCATGGCGGTGGCGAAACAATAGTAACGCGGGCAATGCCACAACAATTGCTACAAAGTGGGTTACGGGCCGACTTTATTTTGGTTGACGCCCCATGCTCGGGCGAAGGGATGTTTAGGAAATACCTGTACAGCCGAGAGGAGTGGTCCGAGCAAGCGGTAACACACTGCGCCCAACGGCAACACGAGATTTTAGATGTAGCCTGGGAAATGCTACAACCCGGTGGCGTATTGGTTTACAGCACTTGCACCTTTAACACCGCCGAGAACGAGGCGCAGTGGCTCTACCTAAAAAACAAAGGCGCCGAGCTGTTGGAACTACCTAACGTTAACACCCTTATCCCGGGAGTACTGGAAAAGGAACGGGGTGTATACCACCTTCTGCCTCACCGCCTAAACGGAGAAGGGCTAAGCATGTTTGCAGTACGGAAAGGTGGCTCCTGCCCCCCAATAACCTTGCTAAGCCCCCCAAAAAAACTCGGGCCCCTTCCTTCCCAACTTAAACAGGTGGCCGAGCAATTTAGGATAACCCTCCTAAACGAACAGTTTACTGCGGCAACTACCAATGCCGAAGCGGTATACCAACTACTTTTAAGGGGCCGAGTACGAATCCTGCACGCAGGTGTCGCCTTAGGAGAGCTAAAAAACAAGGACTTTTGCCCTCACCACAATTGGCTAACAAATGCACTACTGAACAAACTCCTGCCCTACCCTTTGGTAGAGGTGGCCGATGCCGATGCACTCACATTTTTATCTCGGGGCGTTGTACGGCAACCCGCAGAGCGTGGTTTCTTGGCCCTTACCCACCAAGGCACTTTATTAGGTTGGGGTAAAGGGGTTGGCTCGCGCATCAACAACCTTTATCCTAAAGGGCTTTGCATTAAGTGCACCCTAACTACCAACAACATTCATAATTACCCCCTATTGGAACTCCTATAACATTATGCACAAAATAATTAGTACGCTTTGGAGCATAGTAACTCTTGGCCTATGGCTGAACCTTGTAGGTTGTAACAAGGCAGCCCCTTTGCCAACAGCCCCCAATACTCCTCCATTCCAAAACCTAAGCGAGCAGCAGGTGGACTCCCTATTCCAACTATACGGCTCGCCACAGGTTTCGTTGCTCACCTGCAGTGCATCGGACAGCGAACCCTTTTATATGTACGGGCATTCGGCCATACGGGTACGCACCGCACAACAAGATGTAGTGTATAATTATGGAACCTTCTCTTTTAATCAGCCCCACTTTTTATGGAACTTCATGACGGGGACCCCCCGCTATATGTTAGCCGTACAAGAGTTTGAAGTGTTTATATGGGCCTACCAAATGGATGGGCGCGGAGTGCAGGAACAAACCCTTAACCTAAGCCCAAGGCAAACACTTACCCTATGCTGGCAGCTAATGCAACAAGCAAGCCCCGAGTACCGGGAATACTACTATAACTTCTACTTTAACAACTGCGCTACCAAGCCGAGAGACCTTATTTTGAAGTACGCTAACACCAAAGAGCTGGATAACCTTTGCAAGCAAACCTTCCGGGATGCCATAAGGCATGCTCACGGACGTAACCATTGGTACAGTATGGGGTGCGACCTATGCCTCGGCTGGGAGAGCGATGCTCCAATGACCCAGTGGCAAGCAGCCTTTTTACCCGACTCCCTGCACAACTTAGTAGCCACTGCACATACCCCCAACGGGCACCCCTTTATGAAAAAGGAAGAAACACTCCTTACCGCCACCGCCCCCCAAAAGGACTTTGGCCCCCTTACACCCAACGTTGTATTCAGTCTGTTCTTCATTGTGTATGCGGGGCTGTGCTACGGGAAAAGGTATGCACAAAAAAGAGTACGCCTCATTAAGGTTACCCACGCCACACTCCGCACATCCCTTTATTTAGGCTGTTTTATTGCCGGGTGCATCCTTTGGTTTTTAGCCTTCGTGTCCCACCACCCACACACGCTCGGAAACCTAAACCTACTGCTTTTTCACCCCTTTTACCTATTACTGCTCCTAAGTACCCTTGTGCGAGGCAACAAAAAATGGAGCATGTGGCTCTATTTTATTAACTTTGCGTGCGTTGTTATATATATTGTACTCACCGCCATAGGCGTGCAAAAAGCTCCCGAGGGAATAGAATGGATAGCCTTTGCCCTATTGGCAGACCTTGTTGCAATATGGAGCAGTAAACTTTTCCAAAAACAGTTATAACAACAACAGCAACAATACACTAAGGTACCACACCTTGTATGAACAGATTACTCGTACCCATAGTAGTTTTACTAACGATGTGTCAGCCAACCGCAGTAGAGGCTCAATTGCCTCGCCTGTTGGTGCTACTCACGGTGGAAGAGTTGCAGTCCGACCTATTGGAGGAGTTACGCCCCCATTTGTCGGCCGAAGGACTGTCGGTACTACTGGATAAAGGAACAGTATACCCTAATACCTGCAACCCCCTACTCCACCCCAACCGCACCAGTTCTGCGGCTATGATACAAACCGGTACCTTGCCTTTATACAACGGAGTAGTGGGGAGCAAAACCTACCAACGTACCAAAGAAGGGCGCGTGGTTGGGCACAAATCCGTATTTACGGACGACGCCTTCATAGGCTTTTCCACAACCGATAGGCGTTCGCCCCGCGCATTAACAGCCCCCACAATAGGAGACCAGCTTAAAGAAGCCTCGGGCGGAAGCGCTATTGTAGCAAGCCTTGCCCCCAACAGCGAAGAAGCTCTTATTGGAGGAGGGCATAGCGCCGACTTTGTGCTATGGCTGGACGACTACAACGCCAAATGGGTTTCTTCCACCTATTACAAAAACAGCTACCCCTGGTACGTTACAAAAAGCAACGACCAAGCAACAAGCCCCGCACAAAGTTATAGCACCCAAAAGTGGACGCCCCTACACCCGGCAACCTCGCCCAAGTACAACACCCTGCCCTATATAAACATGCCTAACGGAGGCTTTACCCACTCCTTTAGTAAAGGCGCAACGGGCATAGCCCAGTACAAAACATCGGGCTTAGTAAACGAGGCGGTGGCCAATATGGCATGCCAACTAATTCAGCAAAGCAACATAGGTGCCGACGCTACCCCCGACCTACTAAACATACACCTATATGCCGGCAACTATATAGAAGACAGCCAAACACTTACCCCCCAACTGGTAGACACTTACTACCGGCTGGACAAAGCTATAGGGCAAATACTAAAGTGCGTGCAACGCAAAGTTGGCCCCAAGGGGGCTGTTGTGGCTTTGGTAGGAACAGCGCATGCCAAAACATACTACAACAGTGGTAACCCATTAGGATACTTTTACCTAAACCGCTGCAAAGCACTGCTTAACATGTACCTAATGGCCAAATATGGCCAACAAAACTGGGTGCAGGAAATAACCGAAGATGGCCAAATTTACCTGGACCGCCAACTTATAAAAAAAGCCGGAATAGCCCTGAACAACATACAGGACGACGTGGCAAACTTTATGCTGGAGTTTAGCGGTATAACTACAGCTGTGGCCGACTACAAACTTCGGGAACGGGCATTCGATGCAGAGCTATCGGCAAGCTACCTCTCCTGCCTTAGCAAAAACACACATACACACAGAGGCGATGTACTGTTCGATATTCACCCAGGCTGGCGCATTGGCCCAGATGAATCCAAAACCACCAGCCCCTCGTTACAATACACCCAACAAGCTGTAACATCGCCATTCATAGTTTGGCACCCTACAGCCTCGAAAGGAGAAAGCATACCTTCTCCCCAAAGCATCCTTAGCATAGCCCCCCACTTATGCCATATACTAAGGATACGCCCCCCAACACCAGTGACCACTCACCCCTAAACCATTACCCCTTTTCTTATTTTCCCCCTTTGTAAACAGATAACACTACTCATAACCATATGGGAATAAATAGCCTGTTAGCCAAGCTATTTGGCAACAAATCGCAACGAGACCTAAAAGAAATAACTCCTTACGTAGAGCGCATTAAGGAGGCTCATAACAAAATAGCAACTCACTCCAACGATGAACTGCGTGCCATTACGCAACGTTTACGGCAAGAGATACAGGAGGGTGTGGCTACCGAGCGCCAAGAAATACAACAACTAAAAAACACTGTTCAAACTCTTGAACTGAAAGAGCGCGAAGCCGTTTGGGCAAAAATAGACAAACTGGAAGAAACCATCATGGACAAAATGGAAGAGAAGCTGGAAGAAATCCTGCCTCAGGCCTTTGCCGTGATGAAAGAAACCGCCACCCGATTCGCTAACAACGAAATTGTGGAAGTTACCGCAAACGACTTCGACCGAGACCTTGCCGTAACACACGACTTCGTGGAAATAGCCGGCGACAAAGCACTATACCGCAACCACTGGAAAGCTGGTGGCAACGAAATAACGTGGGATATGATTCACTACGACGTTCAGCTTTTTGGCGGCGTGGTTTTGCACAAAGGAAAAATTGCCGAAATGGCCACAGGTGAAGGTAAAACCTTAGTGGCAACCCTACCCGTATTCCTAAACGCACTAACAGGAAATGGAGTACACGTTGTAACGGTGAACGACTACCTTTCAAAACGCGACTCGGAATGGATGGGACCGCTGTACATGTTCCACGGGTTATCGGTAGACTGCATCGACAAACACGAACCCAACTCGGCAGAACGTAAAAAAGCCTACAACTGCGACATAACCTTTGGTACAAACAATGAGTTCGGTTTCGACTACCTGCGCGACAACATGGCACGAACACCTGCCGACCTCGTACAGCGCAAACACAACTTCGCCATTGTGGACGAAGTGGACTCCGTACTCATCGACGATGCTCGGACACCTCTAATTATATCGGGGCCCATAGAAAATGCTGGCGACCAACTGTTTGAAGCCTACAGAGCTAACGTTGAACTCGTGGTAAACGCCCAACGTACTTTAGCCACCAAACTCCTAACAGAAGCCAAACAGAAAATAGGTTCGGCCGATAAAAAAACACAAGAAGAAGGCTTCCTCCTCCTGTACAGGTGCTTCAAAGCGTTGCCTAAAAACAAAGCCCTCATAAAATACCTGAGCGAAGAGGGAATAAAAGCGCAAATGCTAAAAACCGAAGCCTACTACATGCAGGATAACAACCGTAATATGCATATAGTTACGGACCCGCTCTACTTCGTGATAGACGAAAAGAACAACCAAATAGAACTAACCGATAAAGGTATCGACCTGCTAACAGGAAAAACAGACGACCCCAAGTTCTTCGTATTACCCGACATCACCTCCGAACTCTCGGCTCTCGAAAACGAAAACCTAACACCCGAAGAAAAAAGGCAACGAAAGGACGACCTGCTGGCCAACTACTCCATTAAAAGCGAACGCGTACATACCATACACCAGCTACTAAAAGCATACACACTCTTTGAAAAAGACGACCAGTATGTGGTGATGGACAATAAAGTACTTATTGTAGACGAACAAACAGGACGTATCATGGACGGCCGACGCTACTCCGATGGCTTACACCAAGCTATTGAAGCCAAGGAACACGTGCATGTTGAAGCTGCCTCCCAAACAAAAGCAACCATTACATTGCAAAACTACTTCCGGATGTACCACAAACTTTCTGGTATGACAGGTACTGCCGAAACGGAAGCTAAGGAGTTTTGGGACATTTACAAGCTGGACGTTGTTGTTATTCCAACCAACAAACCCATAGCTCGCGTGGATGAAAACGACCGCATTTACAAAACTGCCCGAGCTAAATATGCTGCGGTTATTGATGAAATAGAAAAACTTATTCAGCAAGGGCGTCCAGTCCTGGTGGGTACAACATCGGTGGAAATATCGGAGCTCCTTAGCCGTATGCTTTCCATGCGAAAAATACCGCACAACGTACTCAATGCTAAACTACACCAAAAAGAAGCGGAAATAGTAGCACAGGCCGGACAAAAAGGCACAGTAACTATTGCCACCAACATGGCTGGTCGTGGTACGGACATCAAACTATCGGCCGAGGTTAAAGCCGCCGGTGGTTTGGCTATCATTGGTACCGAACGCCACGAGTCGCGACGCGTGGACCGCCAGCTTCGTGGGCGTGCAGGGCGCCAGGGAGACCCTGGGTCGTCCGTATTCTTTGTTTCCTTGGAAGATAGGCTAATGCGTTTGTTCGGATCGGAACGAATTGCAAGCATGTTGGATAAGCTCGGCTTTAAAGAAGAGGACATGCTGGAAGGAAGCCGCCTCTCCAAGTCGGTAGAAACGGCCCAAAAGAAAGTTGAAGAAAACAACTTTGGCATCCGTAAACACCTATTGGAATACGACGACGTAAAAAACGCACAACGTAAAGTTATTTACGGCCGCAGAAACCACGCCTTAATAGGCGAGCGTATTGGTTTGGACGTAATGAACACCATTGTACAATGTGCCGAGCTAATAACCGAAGAAGGAAAGCGAACCGAGGACTTTGCCAAGTTTTCCCAAGAGGTATTCACAACTTTTGCCATAGAAGTACCCTACACGGAGGAAGAGTTTAAGCATAGCTCGGTAGAAGTACTAACAGAAAAACTGGTGGACGAAGCCACCGAGGCTCTTAAACGCCGTATGGAACGCATTGTAACCATTGCGGACCCTGTGCTACAATCCTTCTACCAACAACAATCCGCTGCTCAACAAATAGAACAGGTATACATCCCCGTTTCCGATGGCAAGTTAATGTACAACATAGCATGCAACCTAAAAGAAGCGGTGGAGAGCAACTCGAAGTCCGTACCTGCAGCATTCCAAAAAACCATAATGCTCTACACCATTGATGAAGCGTGGGAAGAGCACCTAAGGGATATGGACGAGCTACAAAATGCCGTACGCAATGCCTCCTACGAAAACAAAGACCCCCTTGTTATTTTTAAGGTTGAGGCCTTTGAACTATTCAAGGAGATGGTGGACCGCATGAACAAAAAAGCTACCTCCATTATCATGCGTGGACACATACCTGTACAGCCTTCCGCCCCCGAAGAAGAAGAAAAGAAGGTGGAAGTACAAGAAAAGAGCAACGACCCCAGGCTAAACAAACGCCCCAAATACAAAGAGCATAAGGATGACTACGAAGCAGCCCAAGAAGCTCGCTACGAAGCGGGCAAAGCGGCCAGCCAACAAGCGGAACCCTCGGCTCCTTATGTTGCACCACAGCGCATTAACCGTAACGACCCCTGCCCTTGCGGTAGCGGGAAAAAGTACAAAAACTGCCACGGTGCTAACCTTTAATTAAAACCATTTCACAAAAGAGAAAGGAATGCCCCCAGTTTTATTAGGGGGCTTTTTCCTTTCTCTTTATTATATCCTTTCCCTTACCACTATGCTACAATCCATGACAGGCTTCGGTAAAGCCACCGCACAAAACGATTTCTACAAAGTAACCGTAGAAACAAGGTCCGTTAATAGCAAGCAAGCCGACCTATCGGTTCGGATCCCGTCCGACATCCGAGCCATAGAAATGGACCTACGCCGAAAAGCTACACAAACATTATTACGCGGGAAAATAGACATCATAGTTTCGGTAGAACGCCAAAGCCAACAAGGCCGTGTACGCATAGACGCCGAGTTAGCCGAACATTACTGGAATGCCATCCAGGACCTAAGCCTTAAAACCGGAATAGATATGCCCCAGGACCCTATGCGCACGGTATTACTAATGCCACATGTGTTGGTAACAACCCCTACCGAGGACGAAGACCTGGAGCTAATGTCGTTAACCCACCGCGCCCTCGATGGCGCACTGCTGGCACACCAAGAATTCAGGATGCAAGAAGGCGAAGCACTGGAAAAGGCATTCGAGAAAAACATAAAAACCATACAAGACCTCCTTACACAGGTAGAACCCTACGAAAACGAACGCATAGAAACAGTCCGAAATAAACTAAAAGAAAGCCTGCAAAAGCTATCCGAGCTAAATATGGATAATGGCAGGCTGGAGCAGGAAATGATTTTTTATATTGAGAAGCTGGACGTAACAGAGGAAAAAAACAGGCTTCAAAACCACCTACAGTATTTCCTGGACACAATGCGATTGGAAACCGTACAAGGGCGAAAGTTGGGTTTTATAGCACAGGAAATAGGCCGCGAAATCAACACCTTAGGCTCAAAAGCCAACCATACGGAAATACAAAAGATTGTGGTACTCATGAAGGACCAATTAGAACAAATTAAAGAGCAAGTACTAAACATACTATGACCCCAACAACATTGCACCCCGAATGGGGAAAAATAATAATTTTCTCTGCCCCATCGGGGGCTGGAAAGTCCACGGTAATTAACCACTTGCTACAACGCGGGTTGCCTTTAAAATTCTCGGTATCGGCAACCTCCCGAGCACCCAGAGGAGAAGAACAAAACGGGAAAGAGTACTATTTCCTAAACAAAGAAACCTTCCAACAAAAAATTGCCAATGGCGAATTCTTGGAATACGAAGAGGTATACCCTGGGTGCTACTACGGCACACTACGAGAAGAGGTTGAACAGAGGCTAAAAGCGGGGTCGCATGTAATACTGGATATAGATGTCCAAGGCGCCTTGCGGGTTAAACAAATCTACGCCAACCAAGCCCTAACCATTTTCATAGCCCCCCCCTCCATTTCCACTTTAGAAGAACGGCTACGTAACCGTAACACCGATAGCCACGAAATGATACAAACACGCATACAAAAAGCAACGGAAGAGATAACGTATGCCAGTAGGTTCGACTATGTCATAGTGAACGACGACCTGGAGGAGGCCTGCGAGGAGGCCTACAACAAAATATGCTCTTTCCTGGGCCTTCAACCCTTAAACAGCGGCATGTGTGAATAACAACAAGAGCCATAACCGCAATGTAATACTCTTTTTTGGGTCCTTCAACCCAATGCACATAGGCCACCTATGCCTATGCAACTACATTGCAGAAACATTCCGCCAACACGAGGTGTGGGTGGTACTTACGGCCGATAACCCCTTCAAACAAGCAGAACATAAACTACCCACCCCAGTACGGCAAAAATGGATACAGCACCTTTTGCAAAGCTATCCAAGCCTACATTTGTGCTTAGAAGAGCTAAGCCTGCCCCACCCCCATTATACCTACCGCACACTGGAGCACCTACAACAAACACACCTAAACTGCAACTTCTCGCTACTAATAGGTACCGATAATTTAATAGCCCTACCACAATGGAAAAACGGCGACAAGCTAATCCAGCAATACACCTTTTTTGTATACCCTCGCCCAGGCTACAACACCCCAGAATGGGCTTTGGGGGCAAAGAATATACACCTAATTGATGCCCCCGTAATGGAGGTTTCCTCCACAATGTTACGCCATAGCATTAAGCAAGGAGCTAACCTCCCCTACTTCCTGCATAGTGCCGAAAACAACCCTGCCTATCAACAACTTTTGGAAGAAATACGAAAACTCCCTCTCCCCCAAGATGCACACTCTGAATAGCTTTGTGTATCTTTGTAACCTAAACTAAGTTCTCTATTTATCATAAAAACAAATACATATCATGTCCTACGGATTACTTAAAGGCAAACGAGGTATTATTTTTGGCCCTCTAAACGACCAATCCATAGCCTGGAAGGTTGCTCTACGGGCTGTGGAAGAAGGCGCTACCATAACGCTATCCAACACCCCCGTAGCAGTACGCATGGGAACAATCGACGAGTTGGCAGCCCAAACCCACGCACAAATTATTCCAGCCGATGCCACCAATGTGGACGACTTAAAAGAAGTGTTTCGTAAGAGCATGGAAGTGCTTGGTGGCCCAATAGATTTTGTGTTACACTCCATTGGCATGAGCCCCAATGTCCGTAAACATCGCACTTACGACAACCTGGACTACAAGATGTACGAAAAAACATTGGACATATCGGCCATCTCCTTCCACAAAATGCTCCAAGTCGCAAAGGAAATGGACGCTATTGCCAAAGGAGGATCCGTTTTAGCACTCACCTACATTGCGGCCCAACGCACATTCTGCGGATACAACGACATGGCCGATGCTAAAAGCCTCTTAGAGTCCATTGCACGCAGCTTTGGCTTGGTTTATGGAAAAGAAAAAGGGGTACGCATCAATACCATTTCACAATCCCCAACCCCAACAACAGCTGGCAGCGGAGTAGAAGGTATGTACAACTTACGCCACTTCGCCCATAAAATTTCGCCATTAGGCAATGCCAGTGCCGATGAATGTGCCGACTACTGCGTGGTTATGTTTTCCGACCTCACCCGAAAGGTAACCATGCAAAATCTTTTCCACGATGGAGGATTCTCCACAACCGGAATGAGCACAGAGGCCATAGAGCAATACTTAAAAGGTGGGCTGGACGATATAGACTAACCTCACCAAACAAAAAAAGAGCGGGTGTATCAAAATTCTGCCCCTTACCTAAGCGGAAGATATTATATGTATGAAACAAAGAGGGCGTATCAAAATCGAGATATTTGGTACGCCCACTTTTTGTTCCCCTACCCCTACAACAATACAACATCCCCTTATGGGGATATATAAATAGGAAAATATGTGGATAAAGCGTGATACAATACTGGAACACCTATTCCCAATTCTCGCCCCAATTTTGTGGTAGTATTACTTATCCAACAAGCCCACAAACATTAAAATCAGGACCATTTTATTGTAGTATTCAAACTCCCTCAAAAAAATGGACAAAGGAATCTACACTATATATATTTCAGCCCCTGCAAAAGACTTAGCACTTACACAAAAGATGTATTAAACTAAATTTGCTCATACCAATAAATATGTTTTTCTTTGCATTGTAAATGCCTTGGTATTTTCTTTCCAGCGTACTAACGTTTTCAAATATGACTATTTTTGAAAGAGACTGAAATTCCAAGAGTATAACTGGTTACTACTCCAATATAAACACTATAATAGTATATTTACCAAACTCTAAAAACTAAACCTATGAAGAAGACGTTAACATCCGAAATTGAGTTTTCTGTAGTACAACAGATGAAAGAAAACGAAATGAGAGTACTTATAGGGGGAAAAGGCAACCCTACCAATCTTGTTAGGATTATATTAGATCTGATAGGCGGAGGAGGTGGTGAATCCAATGGCAACTGTGGTTGTAATGGGAATTGCCCCTCTTGTAAGTAACCCCAAATAGACTTCCTTTTTCATAGGTGGGCAATCCCACCTATGAAAAATTTCACACACACCATGAAAACAAGTTATTATAATCTCACATCAAATATTGGAAGTATAACACTGATTTTCAATACCGTTTCCAAGTCATTTATATCTTTCCCAAAGGATAGATTTGAAGTAATCTACAATGATGGCAACTTTGTTATAGAACGTTTATCAGAAGCAGAGTTAGCCTCCCTAATACAAAATGGATTCATTATAGAAAACGATAATTGGGATGAGAGACAAATTTGGCTTGATTTGAGACAACAAAAGAGATTGAAAAGCGATACTTATACTATGATTATAAACCCAACTCTTGATTGTAATCTAAGATGTTGGTACTGTTTTCAAAATCACAAGGAGGGGAGCCGTATCTCAGACAAATTAATTGATGCGATAACCAATAACATATCCTACCAATATGAATTGACCCGATATAATACGTTTTTTCTCAGCTTTTTTGGAGGAGAACCAATGATTGCATCAAAGCAATTAATAAAGCTCTTAGAGTTCTCCAAGTTTTTTTGCAAAAGTAAAAACATTAACCTAAAGGCTTTTTTCACCACAAACGGAACCATTATTAACAGCCGTTTGATTAATACACTTAGCGATATTGATAGTGTTTTTCAAATTACAATAGACGGAGACTCTATTACGCACAACCAAACAAGAGTTTACAAACACAATAAATCAATTCCTACATTCCCGGTTATCACAAAGAACGTCAAAATCCTTCAAGAGTTATTACCCAAAACATTTATCAACATTCGGTGCAATTATTCATCTAGCACCCTTGATAATATGGGAGAATTATTTTTATTTCTCAAAACACTTGACTCTAAACGCACTCGCATTTCTCTTCACAAGGTATGGCAGGTTGATGAAAGGACAATCGATCTCAACCTTTTAGTTCAAAAAGTCATTGACATAAAGAAAATGGGCTTTAACGTTTATGTCCAAAGCTTACCAGTCCATGATGATCTGTGCTATGCAGATTATGCGAATTCTCTGATAATCAATTATAATGGAGATGTATTTAAGTGTACCGCTAGAGATTTTACCGAAAAGCAACGGTGTGGGACGCTAAGCGATAGTGGAATTGTTCATTGGAACTATGATAAGTTTCAGTCCCATTGTTTTTCAAGAATACCAATAAAGTGTGAGATGTGTAAGTATTTACCCTGTTGCCCAAGCTTTTGTAGCCAGGCGATGAATGAAGAAGGGGAAAAATCATGTCAATTGCATCAAAATGCGACATTAGAAGATATGGTACTATTTAATTATTATATACGAAAGGAGGTTGAGAGATGAAACTCCACGCAATCATCACAATTTTTATGGTTTTATTAGGAAGTGTAAATACTATGAGCCAAACGAATACACAGTATTACTTTTTGGGATACATTTATTCCAG
>JAEWGA010000018.1 GCA_023388555.1 Bacteroidota bacterium
GGATATATGTGTTGTCCGATGATTCGGAACATGGTTTAAAAATAAAACGACAACATCATGGTACAAAAAAAGAAAATGCAGGCGGGAAAAACCGCAAAGGCCGAACCCCAAAAGGACAAGGCAAAAAGAACGAAACTGGCAGCTAAGCTGCAATCGAAAAAGGCAAAGGAAGAAACGCCCCCCGAACAGCCGGCAGTTGTTCAGGAATTCCAACCAGAAGAAACAGAAGTTCCCATTATTACCAACCAGAAACAAGAAAAGAATTACACCCTCAAAGACCTTCTGGAGGCAATCATGATTGATTGGGATGAGGATGACGACGAGGACGAAATCCTGGACTTCGAGGACATTTTCGATGACGATGAAGATCTTGAGGATGAGGATGACGACGAGGAGGACGATGATTTTACCATTTCTCCCGAACTGCAAGCGCAACTCGACAGGGCGGACGAAGTCTATGAAGCGGGCCGAATAAGAACGGACAGGTTGCTCGAAATGCTCAAAAAGGAACGTGAAGAGACCGAAGCCTATGTAGATAAGTTGCTAAATGAGGAAGATTAGTTAATCTTGCAACCGCAACAGTCTCTTTAAGAGATGAAACTTTGGCAATGTGCCTTAATTTCACACCGTCACAGTAATGTGGCGGGCTACGGAGAGAAGATAATCAACCTTATACCGCTGAACTGACAATAAGGACATATTACATACAGAAATTCCCCTATTGCGCTTTTGCAATGAGGGGATTTCGTTTTACAAACCGATATAAAACCAACCGATTATGGCAATAAGAATAGAATGTTACGAACTGATAACCCCATCACAAATTGGGGAACTGTATTTTCCAGAACTGTACGCGGATGAATGGTGCTGGAACGATGGGATGATATGCACTTCCTTGTCGGCGATGAGCAACTGGGACATGGCCGCAATAGTGGAAGATTGCATGAAGATGGGATTAAAAAGGTACAAGGAGGACAACGGAGAAAGGACTATCGGCGATTTTTATGTGGCCACCCAATTCGGGCTTGACGACACCCTGGACATGAAAAGCGACTGGATCAGGGTATATCAGAGCGTGGCATGGAATCCCGCCTGCCCTATGGGTGTCGGATTGCCTGATAACTTTCCGTGTTGGCATGGCGGTTTTTATTATGAATCCGCAGAAGAATGGGAAACAGCCAAACTCGCCCTTTCCGCTTTCAACGAAGTGTTGGAAAAGAAATTTTCTAAATGCAAGAACCGAGCAACAGACTTGAGTACATTCGACCTGCCCCTATCCCCTGACGCACCCCCTTATGATGGTTTCTTTGTCCGGCTGGGGATGAAATCATGGTGTCGTGAACGCTTCTTGGATTATGAGGATTATAAGAGATAGCCGGCATTCAGTCATTCACAAAATATCAGGAAACGGGGAAGCCCCATATATGCCCCATTAGCCTGTCTCCAAAAACCGCTATATTCCTCTATTCTCTACACCAAGAATAGGGCAGTTTCGTCTTCTGTATAGAGATTTATCCCTCACCCTATACCCCATATAAGGCGGCAAGCTCCCAGCTTGAATATGGAGAAGAAAAACCAATGTCTTTTAATGAACAAAACAAATGCTTTTCCATACTGCCAAACAGCCAGTATATGTGGCAGTATCGTTTATCCGAAACGCAAAGTTGAGGAATGGATGCTAAATCGGAGTCGAAATTGTTAGTGTTTTTGTTAGTGCAGAAAAGAAAAAGAGGTTACAGACTGAATCTGTAACCTCTTGATTTTTAAGGTGGTCCCACTTGGGCTTGAACCAAGGACTCCCTGATTATGAGTCAGGTGCTCTAACCAACTGAGCTATGGGACCTGCTTAGCCATTTAGTGGCGTTTGCGATGCAAATATACGAAGAAAAACCGTAGTTGCAAGTTTTATGCCTTTCTTTTGTGCCGGAATAGTAATATTTATGCTTCCCTTGCCGTAGATGTAGGCTTCAAAAAGGTTGCTTAGGCTCTTTTTGTGGAAGGTTGGCGTTTGTTTTGTGCTAAAGAGAGCGAAAAAAAGCGAGAGTTGCCCTACATACAGAGCAACTCCCGCTTTGGTTATAAGGGGATATTATACGTAGCGTTAGTTTAAATTTCGCGTTGCGTAGAAGCGGGGTTTTCGGCTACGTTTTGTTCCACTTCGCCACCCATGGTTTGCCAAGTTTGGTCGGCAAGGCGACGATAAGAGGCGTAACGCCAGCGTGCGTTCTTTTCGGCGGCATCGAATAGCTGTTCGGCCTCTTCGGGGAACTGTTTTACGAGGGCGTTGTAACGGACCTCACCCAAAAGGAAGTCCTTAAAGAGTGCCCAGTTAGGCTCTTTGGAGTCCATTTGGAATGGGTTTTTACCTTGTGTTTCCAGGTCGGGGTTATAGCGCCACAGGTGCCAGTAACCACATTCCACGGCATGTTTAGCTTCGGCTTGTGTTTTGCCCATACCGGCTTTAAGTCCGTGGGAGATACAAGGGGAGTAGGCAATAATTAGCGAAGGCCCGTTATAGGCTTCGGCCTCTTTAATAGCTTTAAGCGTTTGAGCTTGGTTGGCACCCATTGCTATTTGTGCTACGTATACATAGCCGTAGGTTGTTGCAATAAGTCCTAAGTCCTTTTTACGGATGCGTTTACCGGCAGCTGCGAACTTAGCGATAGCACCTACGGGGGTGGACTTAGAGCTTTGTCCGCCAGTGTTAGAGTACACCTCGGTATCCAGCACTAAGATGTTTACGTTTTGGCCGCTGGCAATAACGTGGTCCAAGCCCCCGAATCCTATATCGTAAGCCCAACCGTCGCCACCAATAATCCATTGCGAACGTTTCACAATGTATTCCTTCAGGGAGTTAATCACCTTAAGGTTTTCGTTGGTGGTATTTTCCAGGATAGGCAATAGGGCGTCGTAAACTGCTTGGGTGGTTTTGTTGTCCTCCTTGTTATCGAGCCAAGTACGTAGTTGTTCGGCAATATTGGCGTCTGGGTTGTTACTTTGCAGGTATGCCTCGGCGTGTTCGGCAATACGGTTACGTAGTTTTTCGGCACCGAATACCATACCTAAGCCAAACTCGGCATTGTCCTCGAATAGGGAGTTAGCCCAAGCGGGGCCGTATCCTTTTTCGTTAGTGGTATAGGGGGTGGAAGGAGCCGAGGCGGAGTAGATAGAGGAGCAACCTGTTGCGTTGGCAACCATTTGGTGGTCACCGAAGAGTTGGGTTATTAGCTTAACGTAAGGAGTTTCGCCACAGCCAGCACAAGCACCTGAGAACTCGAATAACGGTTGTGCGAACTGGGAGTTCTTAACATTGGACTGAGTGTCCACCAGGTGAGCTTTATTGGTAACCTGCTTAACAGAGAAGTCCCAGTGAGGTATTTCGGCTTGTTGCGACTCTATAGGCTTCATTTCCAGAGCCTTTCCTTGCTTGTTGCCAGGGCATACATCCACACAGTTGCCGCAACCCAAGCAGTCCAGGGTATTCACCTGCATACGGAACTCGAGGCCGGCAAAGGGGCGTCCAATAGCTTTGATGGTAGTGTAGTCCTCGTCCTTGTTAGCCAGTTCGGCTTCGTCCAGCAAGAAGGGGCGTATGGTGGCGTGCGGACAAACGTAGGCACATTGGTTACATTGTATACAGTTGGCTGGTATCCACTCTGGCACAAAAGCGGCTACCCCACGTTTTTCGGAGGCTGAGGTACCGTTTGCCCACGTACCATCTTCAATACCGGTAAATGCCGAAACGGGCAGGCTATCCCCTTCCTGAGCGTTAATAACACGCACTAAGTTGCTTACGAATGGGGTGTCGTCCGTATACACTTCGGGTACTTCTGGTTCTAATGTTGCCCATTCGGGTTTTACGGGTACTTCAATAACATCGGCACCACGGTCCACCGCTGCATAGTTTTTGCGTACAATATCTTCGCCCTTCTTGCCATAGCTTTTCACAATGAACTTCTTCATTTGCTCTACAGCTTGTTCGTAGGGAATGATGTTGGCTATTTTGAAGAAGGCGGACTGTAGTATGGTGTTTGTACGGTTACCGAGGCCTATTTCTTGGGCAATCTCGGTAGCGTTAATCATGTAAAACTTAATGTTGTTCTTGGCCAAATAGGCTTTTATGCGGTTGGGGATGTGTTGTTCAACCTCATCCAGCCCCCAGATAGAGTTCAGGAGGAAAGTGCCGTTGCGGCGTAGCCCCTTGGTGATGTCGTACAAACGCAGGTATGCCGGTACGTGGCAAGCCAAGAAGTTGGGTTGGTTTACCAAGTAGGTAGAGCGTATGGGGGTGTCGCCAAAACGGAGGTGGGAGCAAGTGAAACCACCAGACTTTTTGGAGTCGTAGGCGAAGTAAGCCTGACAATATTTGTTGGTATTGTCGCCAATAATTTTCACGGAGTTTTTGTTAGCCCCAACGGTACCATCGGCACCTAAGCCGTAGAATTTAGCTTCGAAAAGTCCGGTCTCGAATTCTATGTTATTATCTACATTCAACGAGGTGAAGGTGACATCGTCCACAATACCCAGTGTGAAGTGGTTTTTGGGCATATTCATGGCCAAGTTGTCGTATACCGCTATTATTTGGGCTGGAGTGGTATCCTTGGAAGATAGCCCGTAGCGACCGCCGTAAATTTCGGGAGCGTTTTCTTTTCCGTAGTAGGCAGTTCGTACATCTTGGTACAAAGGTTCGCCGGTAGCTCCTGGCTCTTTGGTGCGGTCCAGCACGGCAATGCGTTTAACGGAGCTTGGCACGGCATCCAAGAAGTGTTTAACAGAGAAGGGGCGGTATAGGTGTACGCTTAACAACCCTACTTTGCGGCCTTGTTGGCTTAGGTGGTCTATTGTTTCGCGAATAGTTTCGGTAACGGACCCCATAGCAATAATCAGGTGTTCGGCATCCTGTGCACCGTAGTAGTCGAACAGGTGGTATTGTCGGCCGGTGATTTTAGCTATTTGGTCCATGTAGTGTTGTACTACCTCGGGCACTGCATCGTAGAAGGGGTTGGAGGCTTCGCGTGCTTGGAAGTAGATGTCGGGGTTTTGTGCTGTCCCCCGGGTAACAGGTTTATGGGGGTTAAGCGCTCTGTCCCGGAACTCTTGCAGTGCCTCTTGGTCGATAAGCGGTGCTAAGTCGTTGTTTTCCAGCATTTCAATCTTCTGGATTTCGTGCGATGTACGGAACCCATCGAAGAAGTGTATAAACGGGATACGTGTTTTAATGGTTGAAAGGTGAGCAACCCCCGCCAGGTCCATAACCTCTTGCACACTGCCAGTACACAGTTGTGCAAAACCTGTTTGGCGAGCAGCCATTACGTCTTGGTGGTCCCCAAAAATAGAGAGGGCTTGGGCTGCAATAGCACGAGCCGAAACGTGGAATACGCAAGGAAGAAGTTCCCCTGCAATTTTGTACATATTGGGGATCATTAGCAGTAGCCCTTGTGAGGCTGTAAAGGTAGAGGTTAGTGCCCCAGCTTGCAGCGAGCCGTGTACAGCGGCAGCAGCTCCGGCCTCGCTCTGCATTTCTTGCACATGCACAACATCGCCAAAGATGTTTTTACGACCATAGGCAGACCATTCGTCTACATACTCCGCCATGGTGGAGGAGGGGGTGATGGGGTAAATAGCAGCCACTTCGCTAAACATGTAAGCGATGTGGGCGGCAGCTTGGTTACCATCACAGGTCAAGAATTTCTTTTCCTTGCTCATAGATTGATATTTATACTATAGATTAATGATGTATGTCAATATAAAAAACCAAATAGCCAAAGCGGGATTTTATCGGCTTTCCCTATTAAGGCGTCCGGTACGGCATAGTAAAGGTTGGGTTTGGCTACTCGGGTGGCGTTGTTCATCACCTTTAGGTGGTACTGGGAGTCCACCAAATAGTCGGCAAACTTACACGTAGCGGACTCCAGTTTGTGCGATGCTAACAACTGATTTATTAAAAACACCCTGTTTAACTCTTGGTTGGAGTACCTTACAGGGTAGAAGGCTTGTGCAATGTTTGTGTTGTTAAGGTATATCTCGTAGGGCTTTTTGGGGTATTCCTCGTTCGGTTTGTATACCATGGAGAGCATGCGTGCGTCGCTAAGGTATTTAAGGTAATTCATTACCGTTGCCCTTGAGACTCCTATTTGTTTGCTAAGTAACGATACGTTAACGCTGCCCATCTCGGAGGCAATAGCATATAATAAACGGCGTAGGCGTGGCAGGTAGGAGGGGTCTATTTGGTGAATGTAAATGACATCTACTTCCAGCGTCATGTTCATGGCCTTCACCAATTGCTCCACAAAAAGAGCTTCTTCTTGCTCCGAGGGGTAATACCCGGTACGCAGGTAATGCTGAAAGTCCTCGGCCACAGGGTATTTCCTACTTATGTCGGCAGCTATTTCCACGTGCTGTGCAAACAAGGTGGGGAGGCTTACCGAGGGGTATTGCTCGTTATGTTTGTGGCAAAAGTATTCCCGGAACGAAAAGCCCCTAAGGTCGTACATACGCACCACCTCTTTCAGCTCGGGGGTGGCTATTTTCATTACGGACGTCCCTGTAAATACTATCCGTAAGTTGGGGTAGTTATGGTAACATTGTAGTAGCTGCTCCTCCCACCCTTCGTGCTTAAATACTTGGTCTACAAGTAAGAGTTTACCGCCCCTTTCCACAAACTTTTGAACGAAGTTGGAAAGCGGTATCTCGGAAAAACAGAAGTGGTTAAGGTTTATGTACAGGCACTCGGGGCCCATGGCAGGATAGCGGTCGGCAGCATACTCCAGCAACATGGACGTTTTCCCAATACCGCGTGTCCCCCTTATGCAGGAGAGGCGGACAGAGTCGTCTATCTCGTCCAACAAGGACCTTCTGAAATGCGGTGGCCTATGTTTTATGAGGTCGTAAAAATTGCTGTAAAATACGTCCATGTAAGTTTTGCATACCACCCAAACTACCTACAATAAACTACATAGTGTTGGGTAGTAAGGGGCTAATTCTTCCCCAAATATAGGTATTAATTCCCATATTGCAATGTGTACTTAGCAATTCGCCCCTACTCTATACCTATATCCGCAGGGATTTCCGTTCCAAAGCGGAGGGCAGAGAAGAAAAAAAGCCACCTAAGAGGGAGGCTCTTGGGTGGCTTTTTATGTTAAGAGGGGGGGAGTATTTAGTTTAGCTTGTAGGCAAACCCAAAGCTAAATAGCTCGTTGTATTGCAGCATCTTCTTAAATGTTTTCTCGGGAAGAATCATGCTGTCGTCGAAGCGCAAGTTTACGTTAATACGGGTGCTAAAATACTTTGTTAGCGCAAAGGAGAGGGTGTTCTCGAACTCCGTTTCAATATTCTTAAACGAGGTGTTATAGAACAAACGCGATTGCCAGTTAATGGTTTGCGAAATGTCGAAGTTAAGCATAGCACGCAAGGTGGAACCTAAACGTAACTTGTAACGCTCGTTGGGCTTCAAACCTATCCGGGATTTATCTATATCGTCACTAAAGGTATATATATAGGTAACCGATATTGGGGATATGTTGGCAGAGAAGTTGAGTTTCTTAAAGGGGTCGTCAAACTTCTTGGTTATTTCGTAACGCATACCAGGACCACCGTCGATGATAAAAGGGGCAAAGGTTCTGGACACTACATTTCCGTCCTTCCCCCGGTTTAGGAGCAACTGTGTACGGAACTGTCCGTCCAGGGTATAATACCACCTATCGAAGGCTTTAATACCAAAGTTGCTTACTATTCTTAGCAAGTCGTCGGAGATGCGGTATTTGGAAATAGGATCGTTCACCGAGTTAAAGAAGCCGAGCTTCGACTCCAGTTCGTTGGTCCAATTTACACGCCCTTTGTTGTAAGCAACCTTAAGGTAGGTACGCATGTTCAAGTTAAGGCTGTTGTTACCACCTTTGTACCAATTTTCGGATATTTGGTTTTGTGCAAACTGTAAGGTGCTTTCCAGCATACGCGTCCAGTACACTCGGTCCACTACTTGTTTCTGCAGCTCTTCGGAGTTTGCTTCTTGTATTTTGGGCTTTCCTATCTTCAGTCTAAGGTCCGATGCTACTTCTACATTTTTATATTCAATAGGGCCTGGCAACATATCGGAGGTGTAATGGATGTTATCCATTTCTTGCATAAAGGCCAACCTACGCATGTCGTCCACCAACTGCCTTTCGGCACGTAGCTGCGCAAATTTACCGCTGTGCATCAGGCTATCCACATACTTATTATAGGCATAGTCCTGTAAGTTGGTGTAGCGGGATGGATAGAGTTTTATGGGTGAGGCCGAAGGTATTTCCCGATGATAAATTTGGGCATCGAACACCAGCGGAGTAAACAAAGGAGTGAATACGTTGGCCTGCTGTAAGGTAGTAACAGCATCGGGCAGGGGGGTAAAAGGGCGCGATATAATAGCCTTGGCCTGCTCCGATAAACCAGCGCTTAGGCTATCGGTAAGTAAAATTTTGGATGCATAAAAAGGTATATACGAAACCGTACTATCCTGCACAGCAGTAACGCTTGGGCTAACAACCGGGGCCGATTGTACGGACAGGGAAAACATACCTGTAAACAACACGACCAAAATAGCGGGAAGACTCTTGTTCATGTAGTATCTTGTTTTACAAAATGTTGGGGGTTTCACTAACTGCCTACAAAAGTACAGAGAATAACCGATATTCCCTGCTTAGTCCAACAATTTCCTTTTCCTCTTCCCTCCTAAACTATGCCGCACCACTTCTGGCTACCTACATGGTTATATGCCTAATGCCCAGAAGAAAGAATATATCTTTTTTTATACCCCACAGCTAAACAAGGAAAGTTTTACCAGTCCCCCAGTACACTTTTCATACTAACACGCACCTTAAAAACGGAATAACCGACTGATAACCAAAAGAAAAAACATACCCTAAACCCATATTAAGCAGAGCCGACAGGAGGCCAATTAACAAAGAAGACGTTAAGTTTTAACACTCATTATACTAATAAGCCAAGATTATTTCCCATATTTGCAGTAAACAAGTATAGCTTCAATAATGAAAAAGTCGACCATTTGGCTACTCGTCATCGTGATGATACTTGCATTCAGCGGCTTGCTGTATATGCAGGTAAACTACGTCAATGTGGTTTACCAGTCGCGTAACGAGCAGTTTGATGAGGCTGTACGAAAGTCCTTGGAAGAGGTAAACCGCCAAATAGAACAAGACGAGGTAAAAAACGCCATGGTTCAAAGCTTCGGGGCGCAGTGGTACAACACACCCAACCTGAAGGAAACCTTACCCAACCTGAAGATAGACCCCAAGGCTTTTAAGCTGGACCAGCTACCAAAGTCGTGCCAAACACCAAGGGTAATGAACCGAACGGACCGTTTTCTGGACATCTCGAAAATACTCCAAAGCCAACTACGAAACCAAGCCGGCAGGGTACGCGACCTTATTGTGGAGTTAGCCATAGACATGGTACGAAAGGAAAAAACGGCATCGTTCTACGACAGGGTAAGCCGAAAGCAACTGGAGGACTACCTATCCCAAACCTTCACAAATAACGGCATATACCTACACTACCTTTACGAGGTTGTGGACAAGAACAACCGTGTATACTTTTCTTCCGGACAAGTGCCACGCAACAACAGCTACGGCGTGTTTACCCAAGTGCTATTTTTGAACGACCCACCTTCCAGCATGCACTTCCTTAAAGTGTACTTCCCGGGTAAGCAAAACTACATTTCCAGCACAATGGACTTCCTGATACCCTCCATTGTATTCACGGCACTACTGTTTCTTATATTTATATACACCATCATCACCATTTTTAGGCAGAAGAAGTTAGCCGAGCTGAAAACGGACTTCATTAACAATATGACCCACGAGCTAAAAACGCCCGTTTCCACCATTTTGTTAGGTACCCAAATGCTCCGCGATGTGGATGTGGATAAAAGTCCCGAAGTATTTCAGCAAATAACCTCATCCATATCCGAAGAAAGCAAGCGGCTTAACTTCTTAGTGGAAAAAGTGCTGCAAATATCGCTTTTCGACCGCCGCAAAGTGGCATATAAAATGAAAGAGGTGGATATTCAAGAGCTTATCCTATCCGTAGCAAATACCTTCAGCTTAAAGGTAGAGAGCTTTGGTGGTAGCATATTGGTTAACCTCGATGCCGATAGTGTAGATGTGCAGGCCGACGAAATGCACCTCACCAACGTAATATTCAACCTTCTTGACAATGCGCTAAAATACAAGCGCGAAGGCATAGTGCCCGAACTAGAAATAGGCACCTACAACGAAGACAATAACTTGTGCATATATATACAAGATAATGGTATAGGCATCCGAAAAGAACACCTAAAAAAAATCTTCGACCGTTTTTACAGAGTACCCACAGGAAATGTACACAACGTTAAAGGATTTGGGTTAGGGCTTGCCTATGTTGCCCTTGTGATTGCCGACCACGGAGGAACTATCCGTGCCGAAAGCGAACCAGGCAAAGGAACACGATTTATTATTAACTTACCGCTCATAAAAAACAAATGACCTATGGACGAAAGAATTAGAATTTTCCTATGTGAAGACGACGAAAACTTAGGTACCCTACTAAGAGAATACCTAAATACCAAAGGATATGACGCCACCTTATTCTCCGACGGAGAAACCGGCCTTAAGGAATTCATGAGAAGCTCTCAAGAATACGACATTTGCTTATTAGACGTTATGATGCCCCGCAAAGACGGCTTCTCTTTAGCACAGGACATCCGTAGCCTAAGCCCCGAGATACCCATAATCTTCCTAACAGCTAAAACCCTTAAAGAGGACGTTTTAACTGGATTCAAGATTGGTGCCGACGACTACCTAACCAAACCCTTCAGCATGGAAGAGCTAACAGTACGTATTGAAGCCGTGCTACGCCGCGTTAAAGGGAAAAAGAACAAAGAAGTACCCTTTTACAAAATGGGTAACTTCCACTTCGACACCCGTAAGCAACTGCTCTCCATTGGCGAGAAAGTAACAAAACTAACCACCAAAGAGTGCGAACTGTTGATGCTGTTGTGCTCGCACGCCAACGAACTGCTGGAACGCAACTACGCCCTTAAAATGATTTGGAACGAGGACTCCTACTTCAACGCTCGCAGTATGGACGTATACATCACCAAACTTCGTAAACTACTAAAGGACGACCCCAGGGTGGAAATTTTAAACGTTCACGGGAAAGGTTACAAACTAATTACCCCTGCCGGTGAAGAAAAACCCACACCCGAAAACGAACTCGAAGTATAACCACCACGCCTACTCTTCGGGCTTTTAGTTTTATTTGGATTAGCAGAGCAGTGGTATAAGGCATAAAATCTTTGTACCTTTGCTCTGCATAACAAAAGATATTACTATGGCTAAATTAATAGACCGATTGGACCGCAAAATCTTAAATGTGATACTCAACAATGCGCGCACCCCTTTTAAGGATATTGCCGACGTTTGCGGAGTATCGCGGGCTGCCGTACACCAACGCGTTATGCGCCTAATAGAGAAAAAAGTGGTTGTAGGCTCTGGTTACAAGGTGGACTCCCGAAAGTTGGGATACACCACCTTCGCTTACATTGGCATGAAATTGGAAAGAGGAAGCCTTTACCAAAAGGTGACCGACCAAATTAAAACCATTCCCGAGGTTATGGAATGCCACTACACCACTGGTCCATACGCCCTGCTTATTAAGGTATCGGCCAAAGATAACGACCACCTGATGAAGATTCTTAGCGAGAAAATTCAAATTATTGAAGGGGTTGTTTCTACCGAAACCCTTATATCCCTGGCCGAAGCCTTTGCGCGTCCTTTCCATGTGAACGAAGACGACACGCTTGACTAAGCCAGTTCACCACCATATACAAGAGGCAACAACACACCACGTTGCCTCTTGCCTACCGGGATGTAGCACAGTTGGTAGCGCGCCACGTTCGGGACGTGGAGGTCGGAAGTTCGAGTCTTCTCATCCCGACTTCTTAGCTTACTCAACAGCTGAAGTCACTCACTTTTAAACTAATAATGAAACAGAGCATAGGAGAATTATCATCTGGCAACAGAGGTTAATTCCCTATGCTTTTTTTGTACCCTCATGACACTATCCTTTATTTACTTATTTATTGGCGTAGCACTTATCCTGTACGGAGCTAACTGGCTCACCGATGGAGCTTCTTCCATTGCCAAACGCATGCATATCCCCGACCTCATCATTGGGCTAACCGTGGTTGCTTTCGGAACCTCGGCTCCCGAGCTATCGGTAAGCCTAATATCTTCGCTTCACGGCAGTGGTGGTATGTCGGTAGGAAATGTTTTAGGCTCCAACATATTCAACATACTGGCAATATTGGGCATCACCGCCCTAATTGTACCCCTCCCCGTTACCAAACCTATGCAGCGGTTCGATATCCCAATAGCTATCGTAGGCGCACTGCTACTTATACTTGTATTGGTGGACCTCGACTTCGATGGCGCACCTTCTATCCTAACACGAAGCGAAGGCATCATATTGCTCTGCTTCGCCTACCTATTCATTAGGTATACCATATACATGGGGAAAAAAGGTAGCTCCCGTAACGAAGAAGTAGAAACCCAAGTGAAAACAATGTCCACCCCCAAATCTGCCCTGTGGATTATATTAGGATTGGCGGGGTTAGTGGCTGGCGGACAGCTTTTTGTTACTGGAGCCTCGGACATAGCCAAGACGCTTGGCGTTAGCGATACCATAATAGGACTAACCATAGTGGCGTGGGGGACATCGTTACCCGAGCTGGCAACCTCCATAGTGGCGGCTATTAAACGGAACACGGACATAGCCTTAGGCAATGTTATAGGAAGTAACATATTCAACATTTTTATTGTATTAGGGCTATCGGCCACCATCAGCCCCATGCATAACTTAGCCTTCACCTGGACCGACCTATTGTTGCAATTAGGCGCAACACTACTACTGCTCATCTTTGGCCGCTATATCCAGCAAGGCGTTATAGCCCGTTGGCAAGGTGCCATTATGCTCACTATCTTCATTGCTTACAACGGGTTGCTTATAAGCCAGGCCCTACAATAGCAACCCAATAGGCATTGCCCAGAAATGGTTATTTTTGTAAACCAGCCTCGTGCCTACACCTTTGGGGCCTAACACAAGAAGATACTCGTATTCAACTACCCATTAACATGCAAAGAAACAGCAAAGAAAACCGCCGACCACAACCCGCAACCGCAACCCGTAACCACAAAAAAGCCACTGCAGGGCAACACAGCAAACAATGGCAAAACACCCTTCCCCTTATTGCAGGTGGAATATTGGTGGCATTAGGTATCTTCTTGTTCTTCTCCTATGTGTCGTACTTCTTCACAGGGGCAAAAAACCAAGGATTAGTACTTAGCCAATCCCTCTCCGAAACCGTAGGAACCACACAGGAGGTAGCTGGTCACACAGGTTCATCGGGAGCATTCCTTATGCACATGTTGGTAAACAACTTCCTGGGCGTACCCTTGCTGTTCCTTATTTACTACATTACAATAGCTGGTGCCGGATTACTTAGGCTCGTAAAAATAAGCTACATTAAACAGTTCATATTTTGTGTTGTTGCGGCTTTTTGGAGTGCCTTATTCCTGGCTATGGTATGTAAACCCTTCGAAGGCAGCCTATTCTTCTACCCCGGCGGAATGGTAGGTATGCTTATGTACACCAACTTAGTGCGCATAGTGGGCATGCTGGGCGTTATCCTGATACTGGCTCTGGCATTATGCATCATTTTACTCGTATCCTTCCAAGGGCTTACAAACAAATACCTTAACTGGACAGCGCAACGACAACTAAAGGCAGAGCAACAGAAACAGGAAAAAAGCATTTCACCCTCCCCCGAAAATACTACAACAGTGCCCGAGGTTAGCCCTACCCCCACCCCGCCAGCTACCGAAGACGAAACACACAACACCCCTAACCGCTCTTGGAAAAACATGTGGGGAAAGGCTACCCAAAAGAAAGAAGAAGAGGAAGAAGCCGATACCCCCACCAACACAAACACCCAAACGGACCTTCCCCCTGCCCCCTTGGACGCCACCCCTTACGAAGCTGAGGAGGAATACCCACAACCCGAAGAGCTGAGCATACC
>JAEWGA010000043.1 GCA_023388555.1 Bacteroidota bacterium
AGGAACATACCTGCTATTGAAGCGGCATTCTCAAGAGCTACACGCGACACCTTAGCAGGGTCTATAACCCCCGACTCGTAAAGGTTCTCAAAGCTATCGGTACGAGCATTGTAGCCAAAGTCATCGGCAGCCTCTTTCACTTTTTGTACAATAACAGCGCCCTCTTTCCCGGCATTAGCCACAATTTGGCGCAAGGGTTCTTCAATAGCGCGCTTCACTATTTCAATACCTGTATTTTCATCCTCGTTAGCACCTTTAAGCCCGTCGAGTGCTTTAATAGCACGGATGTAAGCTATACCACCACCTGGAACAGTACCTTCTTCAACGGCGGCACGGGTAGCACTTAATGCATCTTCCACGCGGTCTTTTTTCTCCTTCATTTCCACTTCCGAGGGAGCACCCACATGCAACACAGCTACACCACCGGCAAGTTTTGCCATACGTTCTTGTAGTTTTTCGCGGTCGTAGTCCGATGTTGTTGCTTCTATTTGAGCTTTTATTTGCTGAACACGCTCATCGATTGTAGCTTTTTGGCCGCCACCATTTACAATAGTGGTGTTATCCTTGTCCACGGTGATTTTTTCGGCAGTACCTAACATGTCGAGTGTTGTTTGGTCCAATTTAAGGCCTTTTTCTTCGGAAACAACCACACCACCTGTCAGGATAGCGATATCCTCCAACATAGCTTTTCTGCGGTCGCCAAAGCCAGGAGCTTTAACAGCACAAATCTTGAGGGAGCCACGCAAACGGTTAACCACGAGGGTTGCCAATGCTTCACTCTCGATATCCTCAGCAATAATCATTAAAGGGCGTCCTGTTTGAACAACCTGTTCCAATACGGGGAGGAACTCTTTAAGTGTTCCAATTTTTTTATCGTACAGCAGGATATAAGGGTTCTCCAGCTCCACA
The DNA here is from genome assembly GCA_023388555.1 of Bacteroidota bacterium. Classification (GTDB taxonomy): domain Bacteria; phylum Bacteroidota; class Bacteroidia; order Bacteroidales; family Porphyromonadaceae; genus Porphyromonas_A. The sequence goes on from JAEWGA010000043.1 coordinate 910, forward strand.
GTCATTTTATTGGTATTGGTTACGAAGTAAGGAGATATGTACCCCCTATCAAACTGCATACCCTCTACAATATCCACTGTTGTTTCCAGTCCTTTGGCTTCCTCAACGGTTATAACGCCCTCTTTTTTCACCTTTTTCATTGCCTCGGCAATTAGGGCACCTATTGTTTCGTCACCGTTGGCCGATATTTTGGCTACGTGTTCTATCTTCTTAAAGTCGTCTCCCACCTCTACAGCTTGTTCGCGCAGGTTTGCAACAACTTTTTCCACAGCTTTATCTATACCTCTTTTCAGGTCCATTGGGCTGGCACCGGCGGCTACATTCTTAAGGCCAACGTTAATAATGGCTTGGGCCAGAACGGTAGCGGTAGTGGTACCGTCACCAGCATCGTCGTTGGTTTTAGAAGCCACCTCGCGCACCAACTGAGCGCCCATATTTTCAAACGGGTCTTTCAGCTGTACTTCACGGGCTACGGACACACCGTCTTTAGTGATGTGAGGTGCTCCAAACTTCTTGCCCAAAATCACGTTTCTGCCCTTAGGGCCAAGGGTTACTTTAACGGCGTTAGCCAATTGGTCTACACCGCTCTTCAGCATTTCTCTTGCTTCGGTATTAAACTTTATATCTTTTGCCATAGTAGTATTGTATTGTTGTTATTCCGACCAGATTAATGAACAAAGCTTATTCAATTACAGCCAGCACATCGCTCTGACGCATAATAAGGTATTTTTCTCCGTCTATTTCTATTTCGGTACCGGCGTACTTCCCGTACAGTACCACGTTTCCTTCACGGAGCACCATTTCTTCATCCTTAGTACCTTGCCCTACCGCCTTCACTGTTCCTTTCAAAGGTTTTTCTTTGGCGGAGTCCGGAATAATAATACCATTAACAGTTTTTTCTTCTGCGGCCGCAGGAGCTATTAACACTCTGTCGGCCAAAGGTTTAATACTCATAATCAGTTCCAGATTAGTTTGGTTGATATGTTTGTTTTGTTTCTCTTCTCAATATCCGAAGGTATAAACCCTCGGTGCAATCTATTATAAAAGTATGCCAACCAACACGGGCGACAATTATTCACCTGGCAAACCCCACTACTTTGTCAGTACGAGTGACAATATTGCACTTTCCCCTACTCTTCTAAGGAGGAGGTAACATAAAAAGCGTCCACACACCACATAGCCATACTATCACCTGTCAAGGTCTTCACCATCTGGCGTAACCCATTATGTTACCAATGTGTGTTGACAAGTTTTCAGGTCTGGCACTTGCCCCAAAGGCAAACAAGCGGGGGGAGCAATCAACGCATCGCAACAAAAACAAAGCGCGCATAACAAAGGTCCATTAGCATTATAGCTACGGCTTTTATGTTATGCGCGCAGTTAAGCCTCGGAGGGCTTTATAGGTTAAACTGGTTAGCAACACCCTGCAAAGGCGTTGCAAAGCAGCCCTTCTTAAAAAGGATTACTTGTAGGGCACCAACGATAGTAACGATATACGCTTAGGATACTCTATCTTGTTTTTTAAGGTAGGTGCTTCACCAGCAATATCGTACACTAAAATGTAGTTTTCATTGTTTTGGGTTGTTGGATTAACGCCCGTAACGGGTACATACATCAGGTGCTTCACTGTATCTATTACTGGATAAGCTGTTATTTGGCATTTTTTGGAAAGCTCGCGGTACTCTTTAGCTGTAGCTGTTGTTACACCCGCCACAGCCAAAGCAGGACGAATGTAGTTTTTAGTTACAGCATATTGTTTTTGCGGGTCTATCCTACTAATAACACAAGTAGAGCCTACGGCAGCGCTGTGTGCATTACGAGCGTGGTACAAATAGCGCTCGTCCTGGAATACACCTGTATGTCCGTAATAGTCGCGTAGCATTGGCAAACCTATTTTCCCCGACTCCAAAAGAGCGAAGTTATTAGCATCGATAACCGTGATGTTAGCCTCACCAGGCGTAGGAGAAAGCACCGTTGTTATAATACCAATCTTACGGTTGTCGAACGTAAATATTTTAGTAATAAAGTCGCTTGGTAAGGTTTTGTTATCCTGCTCGGTAATAGTTTCCGGGTTCTGTTTTTTCCGGATAGCCAACGAGTCCAAATTAATTTTCACAAGTCCTATATGAGCCCCATAAAAACCTGTTTCCACCATAAACAAGTTTCGGCCAGCCAAAATAGGGGCCGTTACTTTGTTAGCCAGGTCGTGGTCCTGGTTGGTTTTATTATTCAGGTCGTAAGTGTTTTTAATAAGGGTGGCGTTGTAATCCTTATCCTTTGCTGCTATATCGAAGAATACGGGGGCTGTGGCATAAATAACCACAGTGTCGGGAGATACCACATGGCACACCTCGGGAGCTCGCTGTGGAGGGAAGGGGTCCTTTAAGTTTGTAGAAACGAACTCACGTTTAATACGTATATCGTTCCGCCTGAAGGTTTGCTCTTTAACCAATGTCTCAGCGTTTAGTATGGTTAGCATCCCATCGTACCGGTTCAGGTGTTCGCCTTCTCCCGAGTAGGTTTTGTCGTTAACCAACAAATAAAATTTATCCTTGTAGAACTTTATATCCACAGGCTCGCACGGGAGGTCGGAGCCATTTATTTCTTTGTAAATATTCTTCTTCAACGGGGCTTCGGCATCGGGCGCCATATAGTCCATATACCCAGGGTCAAAAGTACTGAACCCCTCGGAGAAGATTAAAAGCCCGCCCCCTTTGGCGTATCCATTTCGTGAGGTAATAGCATCGGGGGTGTTACCCGAGGGGTTATCTGGTTTTTTAGGGCGTTGCGAAGGTGATCCATCGCAACTGTAAAAAGCTAACGCTACGGTTAACCCCATAAGGAAGTTAAAAACTTTCATAATGTAAAAACGGAATTGTTATGCTTATTTTTCTGATTTACGTGTTCCTTTGGGTGCAAAATAGCGGGCTGTAAAACGAGTATAGCCCAGGTGTTGTTTCACCGTTGGAGGGGTTGCCTGGGTGTTTAAGCACCACAATATATTATTGTGCCACAAAGCATATGAAGGGAAAGAGGTTGCGTACAATAGCTTGGTTAGGGGGTGTACAAATAGGCCATTATATACAACCCCTACATACGTGTTGGGGTCGTAACTTTGCAGGTTGTAGAACTTTTCACCGTAAGCCTTTGCGGGGTCTTGGGCCGTGGGGGCTTGGTTAGTATTGAAGTTGAGGCAATAAATTTGGAATTTTTCTGTTTTATCGCCAAAGAAGTACACCTTGTTACCCTCAGCCGAGAGGCAAGAGGCATGAGTCACTGCTGAGTTGCTGGAGTAAGAGGAGATAACATTGAACACGAGCTCACCACTTACTACATCGTATCGGGCAATAGCATCGACCCCTTTAGCCAGTTTAGCAGCGAGTATTTCATCTTGGTCCATTAGTTCATCCAAATCCACGCCGAGTTTAGTGGCATCTAACACTACGTGGAACCAAATGTAGTTACCTTCACCGGCGGTATAGTCGGTAATATGTTTGATAAGGTTAGCTTGTTGAGCTGGGAATTCTATTTTTTTGAGTAGTTCCTGCCCGTTATCGGCAACCGATAGCTCCACAAGTCCACCGCCTGCTTTTTTCAGGAAGAGGTAAGCACGCTGTTTACCGTCCACCACTTTTGTAACAATAGGTTTGTGGGTATTTACATCGGCGGGAGTTAATCCGTTCGGATAATTCAGGCTGTATAGTTTGCGAGCCTCTCTGTCCAAACGCCACAGGCTAATATTAGCAGCACTTGCACCTCCATTATATTGGGCAGCGGTGGGGTCGGACGCTATGTATATGTGTTTACGGTCGAACACCGCAATATGAGCGCTCCAGCCGAGTTTGTAACCTTGGTCCGTAACCAATTCGTCCGCTTTAAAGGCGTCCGTTTTTTTCATAGTTTCGGCATCCACAACAATTAATTTACCATCTATATTGCTCTTGGAAAGGTCGGTTCCCATAGGGTTTCCGCTATCTCCATTTTGAGAAATAATGTAGAACTCGCCCTCGTACTCATCTATATCTTGCGAAACATTTCCTAAGCGGTGACCATTGTTATTTCGGGCATAAATAGAGTCTTTAACCTCACCGCTGGGGGTTATGTATTGCATTATCCCCGTTTCGTTCCCCATATTACCTTCGGAAAGTACTATCAGGCCTCTTGGGTCGTTATAGCCACTTATTACTTTCTCCTCCTCCGCAGATGGAGTTCTACCTGGAAGAGGCGAGTTAATATCGTCGCATGCCACAAAATTGGTAGCCAATGCAAAGAGAGCTACCAGCAGAAAAAAACGGGTAGACTTATTTTTTTTCATCTCGGTCAACGTTTAAATAATACACTATATCATTAAGGATGAGCTGGGAATATGAAGGTTTCCCAACTCATCCTTTTTTTTATACAGCTTTGGTAAATAGCTTAGCGCGAAGAGCCTTGTGGAACAAGGTAAGCACCAAATTCTTTCACCACATTAGGTACAGTAAATATAGGTTCGTCCACATCCTCGGCGTTATACGCAAATAGCTCGTTGCCTTTCTCCTCGTTCTTAGCAATAACAAACACGTGCCCCGTTGCGTTATTCAGTGCAAATGCACCTTGCAGTTTACCCATAGTAGACTCTATGGTAAGCACTGTTTCGTCCTTCTTCACAGTAGCCCAGTTCCTTTCTGCAACAGGAGAGGTAGCAGGGCGAGGGAAAAGTTTGAGTTTGTGTATTTCTGGTGTTTCACCGTGCGATAGGTAGAACACTTCATCGGCAGCCTTGCCAGCAATAATTGTGGCATAAGGCATTGCAGCATGGGTGTAGTTAATACCGTTGTATTTGTAGTCCGTAGCCTTCATTTCACGGTAGGACTTATCTACCGTAAACCTAACAAGGATATACCTATCATCGGCTCTGCTTCCAGCCTTTGCATTGGACATCAGCCACAAGCTATCGCCTGCAGCATTAGCTATTTCTACGGTAGGCCGAGGCAACGCAGAACTTGTCATAGACTCTTTTATAGCTATGCTCTGGCACTTGCCATCGTTTTCGGGTTCGGCACCCAAAACAATAAGTTCATCGGCGGATGACCACCTCTCTGTAGACACTGCTTGTATAAATGTATATGCTCTACGAACGGGAGTGCCTTTGCTAACGTATTCTTTTACAACAAACGGTTTGTCGTAACTGTACTCAAGCGGAACGTAACTTACCTCCGAACCCTTTTTAGGTAATTCCACCTCTTTCAGCTCTTTTGTTGTACCATTGAGTTTCCAAATTTTGGCGGCGTCGCTTAAATAGATGTGTTCGTGGTCCACTACGGCAAAATGTTTAGCTGCAGCATCACCAGTAGAGATGGTCTCGGTTACACGCAACGTTTTAGCATCCATCACCGTAATTTGTTTATCCTCGGTGGAGAGTACGTAGTACAGCCCTTTGTACTCGGCTATTTCGGCACAGTTAGCTCCAAGTTTTTCGTTGGGGTTCCTTTGGCTAAATATATTTTTCAGCACTTCTCCTTTCGAAGAAACGAAGGAGAGGTCACCCT
>JAEWGA010000009.1 GCA_023388555.1 Bacteroidota bacterium
TACTATACAGTTACAGCCCCTACAAACCGGACTACAATACCAATGGAATAACCTGGGAAAATAGCAACCAGTACCACCGCACACGGCTATACGCCTCCTACCTGACAATACCCCTACTGGCCGAAACTAACTACTGGCGCAGCGGACAACTAAACCCTATCTTCTTCAACATAGGAATTCAGCTAAAAACATTATTACGCGGCAGTATATACGACTACCCCAAGGGTGAAAAACCCCAAAAGGTGGCAGGGCGTTCCCCTTTTGCACCTTTTGGGGCGGACCTCCTGGCACAAACAGGCTGGGGGCATTGGGGAGTATCGGTAGCCATACCCCTATCGCCACTGCTTAAACGCCAGCAAAAGCAGCAGCTTTACACATGGTCCATAGGGCTACGCTACTATTGGTCGCAACGCTAAAACCCTTAAAACACTCCTTGCAAAAGAATTTCTCGGGTAGTTTTTAGGATGTTTTTTAGGGTAGTTTTCAGGGGGACTTTTCGGGGTTATTTCAGAGGGTTATTTTAGGCGAAAATTCAAGGGCGATTTATCCAAAAAAAAGGAGGCAGAAAAGGGCGTTTTTTGGGGCGAAATTTGGAACTTTTTTTGGGGTGAAAAAAAAGAAGCTGCGGAGTCTTTCAAAAAAGAAAGCGCAGTTTGTTGCAACGAAAAGCGCAGTTTGTTGAAAAAGAAAGCGCAGTTATTTTTACACAACTTTTAACACCCCTCGCAAACCCGCTCCAACAAAGGGATTGCGGGCGGTCGTGCTATCACCCCAAAAATCGGGCATTTTTTGGTCCAATTTCGGGGTATTTTTTTGCCCTTTTTGGGGCAGTTTTTTTGGGGTAAAAATCAGGAGTTTTTCTCAACTGTTTTTCCAGTAATTTTTCAGGCTCAAAAACAGCCCCTTTTTCACTCCATCCCAAAGCATTTTTTGGAATAGTTTTAGGGGGAGGAGCAAGGGGGGGATTGGGGATAATTTTTGAGTGAGGGATTTAGGATGTGTTTTAGGAAAAGATTTTTCAAAAGGGAATAAAAAAGGGAGGCACCAAAACCGAAGTCCCGATGCCTCCCTCGTAATGGGTGAATGCACTGCAAAGATACGCACTTATTCTTAATCCGCACAACAAATCCACGCCCGTCAATTTATATAAAAAGAACAAATGCAACCATTTGTTCTTGTGGCAAGCCTCGCCACACCAAGCCTCCTTCTTTTCAGCAACTTAAACCGCCTAATGCACCTGGAAGGCAGGAATTTATCGGGGGAACGGTGTTTGGGGAAAGCTCCTCCTGGTCCTAAACAAAACAAAGGAAACATAAAGAAATCAAGGAATCTCCCTTTAAGGGGTGTAGCAGGAACGCCCTTTCCTCTTACGTATGGAGATTAATTGCTACATTTGCCCACTAACTATTGAAATTGAACTACTTTTAATTGCGCTATACAACCGAACAATGAAATACTACTCGCTTTTTACTGCAGGGTTATTAATGTTTTTGTGTGCTTCTTGTGCATCGGTGCGCGAAGTATCCTACCTAACCGACGTAAATAAAACCCTAACCATAGCCAACACCCAGTTACACGAGAGCCACCTGGCACCTAAGGACTTGGTAACGGTGAACATACAAACCTCCAAGCCCGAGCTGGCAGCCCCCTTTAATGGGTTATACTGGAGCCCTACACAACAATACACCACCTACTCCGAGCAACAACGCCAGTATTTGGTGGACAACGAAGGGCAAATAGATATGCCCATTTTGGGGAAAGTAAAACTGGCAGGTTTAACCGAGCGTGAGGCAGAAGACAAAATTAGAGACACCCTAAAACCGTACCTGCAAGAAATCCCCAGCGTTAACATACGAATAATGAACTACCGCTACTCGGTTATAGGAGAAGTTAAAAATCCGGGCATGTACATTGCCGAAAATGGCAAGGTAAACATTTACGAGGCCTTGGCTAAGGCTGGCGATATGACCATTTATGGCGTGCGCGACAAGGTTAAGATACTGCGGGAAAATGCCAATGGCACAAAAACGATAGAGGTATTGGACCTGAACAGTAGCGACATCCTAAAGTCGCCCTACTTCTACCTACAACAAGGAGATGTTATATATGTATCGCCCAATGGCGCACAAGCCTCGGCATCCAAAGTAAGCTCTGGTGTTACAGTGTGGTTCAGTGTTGCCTCCATAGGCTTCTCGTTGGTGAACTTACTTGTAACCTTGTTGCGGAAATAACCACTTCCGCCCTTTCTCTTAAAAAAACGCTTTAAGGCTTACCCTATATTGTTATGATGGAAAACCAAAATAGCGCCCCTAAACATACGGATAATTTGGCCGGCCAAGAACGCAACCTTATAACGACAATACAAGGTTTCCTAAAACATTGGAAATGGTACTTGGCCAGCATTGCCTTGTGCCTACTGGCTGCATGGGTTTACAGTGCCTCCAGCTTGCAGCACTATGTGGTACAAACCTCGGTCCTATTTGTGTCGGACAAAGCCAAAGCCGGCTCGTTAGGCACAGGTCAGGACGCCCTATCCTCGCTCCTTATTGGAGGCGAAAAGGTGGATATTAATAACGAAATACAAATCCTCACCTCCAGGCGAATACTCCAAATGGCAATAGAGGAGAGTGGCATGTACGCTACCGTAAAAGGGCGCCAAGGCATAAGGCCCAAAGTATTTTACAGCGAGCTCCCCTTCCGGGTAGTAATGGACAAAACAGCATTGGACAAACTCCCCGAAACGCTGGAGCTAACATTGGAAGCAAACAACTCGGGCGCATATACCGTTCGTGGGAAAGGCAAAAAGTGTGGTTCCTTTAAAGCCGAAACAGGCGTACCTGGCACCTTTCAAACCCCTTACGGCATTGTGTCGTTATTAAAACGCGACAGCATCACGAGCCAAGACCCCAAACTTTCCAAATACACGGTAACTATTGTTTCGCCCGAAAGATTGGCGGTACGCTATGTACAAACGCAACACATACGTATAAGTCACGACTCAAAAGGAGGTTCGGTAGCAACAATGATGACCGACGACCCCACCCCCCAAAGAGGAGAGGCTTTTTTATGGAAAATAATAGAGGTGTACAACAGGCAACGGCTGTTGGATAAAAACAAACAGTCCAACAACACCTACAACTTTATTACCGACCGCATAGCCAAAATAGCAAGCGAGTTAGAAGACACCGAGAAGCAGTTAGAGCGTGCCAAACAAGGAGAAGGCATCGTGGCAATAGAGGACTTAGGCTCGGTGTTTAAAAACAGGATAGAGCTGGAACAAACCAAAGCACAGGCGCAAACGCAACTGAAGCTAATGGACCAGCTAAACGACTTCCTGAACAAGGACAACGACTACGAGCTTATCCCCAACACCGTTAGCATGGGCGGCATTCAGGACGCAACGCTATCGGCAGCCATAGAGCTGTACAACCAATTACTCTTCCGGCGCAACACGCTATTAGGCTCCTCGGGCGAACAACACCCAACCATATTGGCGCTGAACAAAGAGATAGCCACAGCCCGCAACCGCATACGGGAAGCAGCAGCGGTGGCACGGCAAAGCGTGAACATCACACTCCAGGCAGCCAAAGCACAAGAGAACCTATATGCCGGCAAAATTGCCAGCGCACCAGCCTTTGAGCGCATCACGGGCGACATTATGCGTCAGCGCGAAATAAGGTCCAGCATCTACCTGATGTTACTGAAGAAGCGGGAAGAAACCTCCATAGAAATGGCTGCAAATGCCGAAACCGCCTTGGTTATAGACCACCCGTTGGCCTCGGCAACACCATCGGTCCCCAAAGTACCACTAATACTACTAATGGGATTGGTAATAGGTTGCTTACTCCCCACCGGCATCATACTGCTGCGCAATGTAACAAGAACACGTGTTTACGAGCCTAAGGACATACGGGAGGTTACTGGGCTAACCCTACTGGGAACAGTACCTGCCACTAACTTAAACAACCACAGCATTGTAGTTGACACCGGGGCTAACGATGTGCAAACAGAGATATTCCGGACGATACGTACCAACCTAACCTTTGTAACAAAGAATGCATCGCCCATAGTTGTTTTTGTTACCAGCACAACGCCCAGCGAGGGGAAAACATTTATAGCCACCAACTTGGCAAGTAGTTTTGCAGCCCTTGGAAAGTCCACCCTGGTAGTGGGGCTGGACATCCGGAAGCCCAAACTGGCAGAGGCATTAGGACAGAAGAGCAGTCAGACCAAAGGCGTTACGGACCTTATTAACGACCCCTCCGTGAAACTTGCCGACGTACTGGAAACAGCAAACAATGTGGCCAACCTGCACTTTATTAACGCTGGAACAATACCCCCTAACCCGGCAGAACTACTGGCCGATGAAAGGCTGGATACCCTGTTTGCCGAACTAAAACAGCAATACGACTACATTATTGTAGACACCGCCCCCGTAGGCCCCGTAGTGGACACCCTTGTAGCAAGCAGAGTGGCCGACGTAACGGTATATGTTACACGAGCTGGGAAAACAGAAAGGTCCGACTTCGAATACATCCACTACTTAGTGCGACAAAACAAGTTGCCCAATGTTAACATTTTGCTCAATGGTGTTTCCCCCAAAAATGTAACAGACACCAAACAGTACGGCTATGGCTACGGCTATGGCTACGGAAAAAGCCAAAAAGAAAAAAAAGGAACCCAAGCATAACAACTGCAAAATATGACCATAGGCGTAGACTTCGACGGCACAATAGTAACACATAAATACCCCGAAATAGGCGAAGAGCTGCCCAATGCAGTAGCCACCCTTTTAAAGCTACAAGCAGATGGACACCGACTTATTTTATGGAGCGTGCGCGAAGGCGAATACCTGCAAAATGCCGTGGACTGGTGCGCCGAGCGCGGATTGCACTTTTTTGCCGCAAATAAAGACTACCCAGAAGAAAGCCCTTCCGACAACCACTACTCCCGTAAATTAAAAGTGGACCTGTGGATAGACGACCGAAACCTGGGAGGGCTTCCGCCTTGGCCAACCATTTATGAAATGATATCGGCAGGCCGGGCACACCAAGCTATGGCAACACACCTTGGCGCTACAGTAATAGATACGCAGCAGCAGGAGATGATGGAACGCTACCAAAAAAAGTACGACAAGGGAGGTGGGCTGTTCTCGTTATTCCGGAAGAAATAGCTACCTCATGTACCTTATGCTTGGTTAGCCATGAATAGTTTTGGTCGCCTTTTTCGGCTTACTACCTTTGGAGAGTCGCACGGCCCCTATATAGGTGGAGTAATAGACGGATGCCCTGCCGGCATAAAGCTGGACCTTGAAAATATTGCCCGCTGGCTGGAACGTAGGCGTGGGCACAGCAACGTTTCCACCCCTCGTAAAGAAACCGACGAAGTGGAATTTATTTCGGGCATTTTTGAAGGACGAACCACAGGAACACCACTAACGTTTATTATAAAAAACCAAAACCAACAGGAGGACGCATACGAACATTTGCGGGAGTGCTTCAGGCCGTCGCATGCGGACTACACCTACCAAGCTAAGTACGGACACCGCGATCACCGGGGAGGCGGCCGCGCCTCGGCCCGCGAAACAGTTGCAAGAGTGGTGGCAGGAGCCATAGCCGCCCAACTGCTGGCAACCCAAGGGGTGGAAATTATAGCTTACACCACACGCATAGGAGCTATAAGTATACCCCACCGGTACATACCCACGGTAACTCGGGAAGCGGTACACGCCTCGGCCATAGGGTGCCCCCTACCCCAATACGACCAGCAAATGCAACAATATGCACTGCAAGCACGACAAAAAGGAGATACCGTAGGAGGGCAGGTTACCTGCCTTGTAAAGGGGATGCCGGCAGGTTTAGGCTCCCCCTTATACGACAAACTGGAAGCACGGCTTGCTTACGCCCTTATGAGCATAGGAGCCGCCGTAGGCTTTGAAATGGGCAGCGGCAATAGCCTTGCAGAGTTATACGGTACCACCGCCAACGACCCTTGGATAAAAAACAGCTGCGGAAACATTGCCACCCAAACCAACCACTGCGGTGGTATACAGGGCGGCATAACAAACGGTATGCCTTTGTGTATGACCGTATCGTTTAAACCTATTGCCTCCGTAGCAACACCACAGCAAACCATAAACAGCCAAGGGGAGCCATGCACAATAACCATTGGGGGGCGCCACGACGCCTGCGTAATACCCCGTGCCCTCCCCGTTGTAGAAGCCATGGTAGCCATGGTTTTGTACGACGAATGGTTACACCCTAAGCCTATATAGCCAGTTATTTGCCTAAAGCCCCCCATTAATTGCCCTAACTAATTGTAATTCACGAAATAAGTACTACCTTTGCGGGACAATAAGACTATACAACATAAAGTCTAACCAACGAAACCATTTTATTTACTAACCAACGAATGAAAAATTACTACGACGAAGTGAAGCCCTTAGAGGACTTCGACTGGGAGAAGTACTCTCAAGACACCCTTTCCAGCGCCGAAGAATTAAAGGCATCGGAAGAGGCTTACGAAAAAACCCTGAACGCAGTTAAAGAAAAAGAGATAGTGAAGGGTAATGTAGTCTCTATGGACAAAAGAGAGGTGGTTGTTAATGTAGGCTTCAAGTCTGCCGGCGTTGTACCTGCCAGCGAGTTCCGTTACAATCCGGACCTGCAAGTGGGCGACGAGGTTGAAGTATTTGTGGAGAGCCAAGAGGACCGCAACGGACAACTCGTACTCTCCCACAAAAAAGCATGTGCGGCTCGCTCTTGGGAGCGTGTTAACACCGCCTTAGAAAACGACGAGATTGTAAAAGGTTACATCATGTCCCGCACACGCGGTGGTATGATTGTAGAAATCTTTGGCATCGAGTCCTTCCTTCCTGGTTCACAAATAGACGTTAAGCCTATCCGCGACTTTGACGTATTTGTGGGAAAAACCATGGAATTCAAAATTATTAAGGTAAACCAAGAATACCGTAACGTAGTGGTATCGCATAAAGCCTTAATAGAAGAGGAAATAGAAGCACAACGCAAAGAAATTATCTCGAAGCTCGAGAAAGGACAGGTACTGGAAGGTACTGTTAAAAACATCACCTCTTACGGTGCTTTCATTGACCTTGGAGGCGTAGATGGCTTGGTACACATCACCGACCTCTCATGGGGACGCGTTAACCACCCCGAAGAAGTTGTTCAGTTAGACCAAAAAGTAAATGTGGTTATCCTGGACTTCGACGACGAAAAGAAACGTATCGCCTTAGGCATTAAACAACTAACCCCACACCCCTGGGATAACTTAGACCCCAACCTGAAAGTGGGCGACAAAGTAAAAGGACGTGTTGTGGTAATGGCCGACTACGGTGCATTTGTAGAGGTAATCCCTGGCGTGGAAGGCCTTGTACACGTGTCGGAAATGTCCTGGACACAACACCTGCGCAGCGCACAGGAATTCCTGAAAGTAGGCGACGAAATAGAGGCTCAGATTTTGACCTTAGACCGCGACGAGCGCAAGATGTCCTTGGGTATCAAACAACTCACACCCGACCCCTGGGCTAACATAGAAGAAGAATATGCCGTTGGAACTAAACACACCGCTAAAGTGCGTAACTTCACCAACTTTGGCGTATTCGTAGAGTTTGAAGATGGCATCGATGGCCTGGTACACATCTCGGACCTTTCATGGACCAAGAAAATAAAACACCCCAGCGAATTCACCCAAGTAGGCGCTCCGCTGGAAGTGGTGGTACTGGAAATAGATAAAGAAAACCGCCGCCTCTCCTTAGGACACAAACAACTGGAAGAAAACCCTTGGGACGTTTTTGCTACCATCTTCACCGTAGGCTCTGTTCATGAAGGTACTATAATTGAAATGAACGACCGCGGCGCCGTGGTATCCTTACCTTATGGCTTGGAAGGCTTTGCTACACCCAAGCACCTTGTAAAGGAGGATGGCACACAAGCTCAGCCCGAAGAGAAACTGGCCTTTAAGGTTATAGAATTTAACAAGGAGGCTAAGCGCATCATCTTGTCTCACAGCCGTATTTTTGAAGACGAGCAAAAAACAAAAAGACAAGAAGCCGCTGCCGAAGCTCGTGCAAACCAAGCTAACAACAACGCAAACTTCACCCAAACTGCCGTAGAAAAGTCCACCTTGGGCGATTTGGATGTACTTGCCGAACTTCGTGAAAAGTTAGAAGGCGCAGAATAACTACCAGCTCCCCTATTGTTGGAGCAGTAGCTTATAAACAAAAAAAACTCCCCATCCAGGCGCTGGATGGGGAGTTTCTTATTTACCAATTTAGACCAAGAAAATAGCACATCCGTGTCATTTTAGCATACAAAACGTTAAAACACCAATAATAAATACCCAAATAGAGCATTTGGAGGAGTTTTAGTTTGGATACTCATAGGAATTGTCGTATCTTGCAAGCGAATTCGGAAATAGTGTTGCCACAATCCCCTAAAAACAAGAGCCCTTTACTTGGCTACTTGTTGTTGGAGAAAGTAAAAAAGAAAAGTGGTTAAACCTTTCGGCTTTACATTAGTCCAATAGGTGTAGCAACACATTACGATTACGGATAAGTGATATTTCTGATTAAGTAAGTGTTTTGTGTAATTGAATAGTGTGTGTTTAAGAGTTCCGCAAGGAACGATTAGTTGAACAGGGGGAGGATCTACCGTGAGGAAGATCCTCTCTTGCTTTTATACACAGGGCAAGTTATACTATGATATAAGAATGACACTTACTGCCCTCCCTACACAAAGCAGATAAACGAGTTTTCGCACCATTCAGAAACAGTATCCCCCCTCTGCCCCACCCCACAATAGCCATATTTTATAGCAGTTTACCCCTTAGTGGCAAAAGAATTTGCGTAAATAATTGCGTTTTTCACGAGCAAGCCTCAGATTTAACATTACAGACATTTGGATTTTTCGGAGGGGAGGAAAAAGATTTTTGGCCACCATTTCACAATAAAATAGCTGTTTATTAAGAAAATAGACAGGGCTGAGCTGTTAGGCATTCCAAAAAAGAGTAGGAGAGATACACATATAAAAGGGTTTTGAGCGGAATATAGTTGTTTCTTTTTTTCTTTTTGTGTTCTTTTGTTATTACGCAGAGACTCTTAATGGGCCAGTCTTAATGTTACAAAACAAGACGGGAACGAAGATTATCGGCATTTACCAAATATATTATTAACACAAACGGGAAACTAAGAGAAACACCTATGAATCGGAAATTGTGGATGCTATGGAGTATACTCCTATTGTGTGGAGTATTACCCGTATTGGCACAGACCCGTATAAAAGTTACGGGAACTGTTATTGACCAAAGTAACGAGCCTATTATAGGGGCTATTGTACAAGTAAAAGGGGTAAAGGATAAAGGAACGGCAACCGACATGAATGGTAAGTTTACGTTGTTGGCCCCTAAAGACGGAACACTTGTTGTGTCCTGCATTGGGATGAAATCCAAAGAGGTTAAAGTAGCCCCGGTTTTGAAAGTGGTTTTGAGCGATAATGCCGAAATGCTTTCGGAAGTAGTGGTGACCGGTATGGTGGCTACCGATAAGCGTCTTTTCACTGGTGCCGCAGATAAACTTAAAGCATCGGACATTAAATTGGATGGTATGGCCGACATCAGCCGCGGATTGGAAGGGCGTTCGGCAGGTGTTTCTATCCAGAATGTATCGGGCACATTTGGTACAGCCCCTAAGATTAGGGTTCGTGGAGCAACCTCCATTTACGGGAACTCTAAACCGCTATGGGTAGTGGATGGGGTTATCCAGGATAATATAGTAGATGTTGGTGCCGATGACCTATCGAGCGGAGACGCTGTTACACTTATAAGTTCTGCCATAGCCGGTCTTAACCCCGATGATATTGAGAGTTTCGAGATTCTTAAAGATGGGTCGGCAACCTCTATTTATGGCGCCAAAGCGATGGCTGGGGTTATTGTAATCACCACAAAAAAAGGCCATAGTGGCAGTAGCACCTTCTCCTACACTGGAGAGTTCACCACACGCCTTAAGCCCTCGTACCAAACGTTCAACATAATGAACTCGCAGGACCAAATGGGTATTTACCAAGAGCTTAGGGATAAAGGGTGGCTGAATTTTGCAACCATTTATAGGGCAAGCGAGAGTGGCGTGTATGGGAAAATGTACCAACTAAGCCACTACTACAACCCCGCCACAGGGCAATTTGGACTTTACAACACCCCCGAAGCCCAGGCAGAATACCTTAAGCAGGCAGAATACCGGAATACCGATTGGTTTGATATCCTATTTAGCAATTCGGTAATGATGAACCACTCGTTGAGTATGTCCACGGGTACAGACAAGTCGCAGTCCTACATTTCATTAAGTGTAATGACGGACCCAGGATGGATGCTTAAAAGCAAGGTTTCCAGGTATACCGCAAACTTGAATAACACCTACAATATAACAAAGGCACTATCCTTCACAGGTATTGCTAACGCTTCGTACCGGAACCAGGAAGCACCTGGCACCTTGGGGCAAAGTAGCGATGCTGTTACAGGGAATGTTTCCCGGTCCTTCGACATTAACCCATATTCGTATGCCCTTAACACCTCGCGTACACTCGACCCTAACGAGTATTATACAAGGAACTACGCTCCGTTCAACATATTCAACGAACTGGAGAACAACCACATAAACCTAAATATCGTAGACCTTAAATTTCAGGGAGAACTAAAATACAGGCATAGCTCGGGGTTGCAGCTGAGCATGCTTGGCGCACTAAAGTACTCGGCTGTGGACCAAGCTCACCAAATACGCGATAACTCCAACCAGGCTTTGGCATACCGCGCCATGACAGATGCAACAATTGTACAAAAAAATGATTGGCTGTACAAAGACCCCGACAAACCAAACACATTACCCAATACCGTTCTGCCTAAGGGCGGTTTCTACAATAAAGAGGGGTATAGAATGCTTAGCTACGACTTCCGTGCAGCCGCTACGTATAACACCGAGATAAACGACTTCCATATTATTAATTCGTATGCCGGAGCCGAGCTTAACTCACAAGCACGTACCAGCGATTGGAGCGATGGCTGGGGTATGCAATACGAAAATGGCGAGCTTCCCTTCTTCGACTACTTAGCATTTAAGCGCATGCGCGAACGCAACACCAATTACTATGGTTTGCGTAATACCGTACACCGGCAACTGGCCTTCTTCGGGACGGCAACCTACTCCTACAAGCGGCGTTATACGCTAACGGGGACAATGCGCTACGAGGGTACAAACCGCTTGGGTAAATCCCGTTCGGCCCGCTGGTTGCCCACATGGAATATTGCAACCGCCTGGAATGCTCACGAGGAGGATTTCTTCCGGAAGCTGCAACCAGTCCTTTCGCACCTAACACTAAAAGCTTCTTACTCGCTAACAGCCGATGCCGGCCCAACATGGGTTACAAACTCCAGCGTTGTAATTAATAGCTTTAACCCATGGAGACCCTCGGCCGGCGTTACCGAGTCGGGCCTCAGGATTGACGACCTGGAAAACAGGGCACTCACCTATGAGAAAAAGCATGAGCTGAACATAGGTGTAGATATGGGATTCTTGGATAACAGGATAAATTTAGCAGCCGACTGGTACAAACGTAATAACTTCGACCTTATAGGCTGGATATCGACCCAAGGTGTAGGAGGGCAAGTGAACCGAATGGGGAACGTTGCTACAATGAAGTCGCACGGGGTAGAGTTCACCCTTTCCACAAAAAACATAAAGACCCCGGATTTCACATGGTCTACGGACTTTATATTTGGCTATGCCAAAACAAAGGTTACAGAACTGAATACGCGCAACCGCTTATTCAGCCTTATCTCTGGTAACGGGTTTACACAAGTAGGATACCCACACCGCGGACTCTTTTCTATTCCTTTCACAGGACTCGATGACCAAGGGTACCCCACTTTTGAGATAGAAGATGCAAATAAAAACAAAATCGAGGTTAACCACGACAACTACAACGAAATAAATTTCCAACAAATAGATAACCTTGGCTTCCTCCACTTTGAAGGACCTACCGACCCTGTTATTACAGGTAGCTTTGGTAATATATTCTCGTACAAAAATTGGAAGCTAAACCTATTTATTACTTATGCTGGAGGAAATAAGGTTAGGTTAGACCCCGTTTTTAAGAGCGTTTATAATGACCTTGATGCAATGCCCAAAGACTTTAAGAACCGCTGGGTAGTAGCTGGCGATGAGGCTAAAACCGACGTTCCGGTTATTGCCCCCCGACGCCATGTTAACTCTTACAGTAACCTGAATTTGGGATACAATGCTTATAACTACTCTACAGCACGTATAGCAAGTGGCGACTTCGTTAGGCTTAAAGAGATATCTCTGACCTATACACTGCCTAAAAAATGGCTCGATGGCGTCCTTTTAAAGAGCGCATCAATAAAAGCACAAGCCACCAATTTATTCCTGCTATATGCCGACAAGAAACTGAACGGACAGGACCCCGAGTTTTTCCGCTCGGGTGGTGTATCCGCGCCTGTACCCAAACAGTTTACTTGCACAGTAAGATTAGGCTTCTAACTAACGGAATATTCAATTGAAAAAGGATAATAACGTAATGAAAACAAGATATATCTCCATATCCCTGGTAGCCTTATTACTACTTGCCTCTGGCTGTAACAAGTTTTTGGATAAAATGCCAGACCAGCGAACCGAAGCCGATACGCCAAAAAAAATAGCAGAGCTGCTGGTAGGGGCATACCCGAATGTTGACCCTATGATGATTTATGAGCATAGGACCGACAATGTTATGGATAATGGCAATAACTTCCAGATACCAAGCAACAAAATGATCCAGGAGAACTACTTCTGGAAAGATGTAACGGATACCGACTGGGATGCTCCAGAACGGCTATGGATATCCTGCTACCTGGCTGTAGCCCACGCCAACCAAGCGTTAGAAGCTATTGAGGGGTTAGGGAACCCCTTGGAAACAAAAGCGGCCAAAGGAGAAGCATTACTATGCCGAGCGTATGCACACTTTTTATTGGCGAACACCTTTTGCCAGCCGTATAACGAAAAAACAGCAGAGCAAGACTTGGGTATACCCTATGCAGAAAAACCCGAAACAGAAATTGGTACTAAATACCAACGCGGAACAGTTGCCGAGGTGTACAAGAAGATAGCCAACGATATTGAAACCGGATTCCCGCTACTTAACGACAACACTTACGCAGTACCTAAATACCACTTTAACATAAAAGCAGCTGCAGCTTTTGCATGCCGATTCTACTTGTTTTATGGACAGTACCAGAAAGCTATCGACTATGCAAACAAGGCTATCCCTGCTAACCCCACCGGAGTATTGCGCGACCTTAAAAGCTACCAATCGTTAGTACAAGCCCGGGAATGGCGCGACCGCTTCATTAGCAAAGATGACCCCTCCAACCTTATGCTTGTAGCACTGCGCTCACGGTGGGGCCGTAATTACACCGTGCAACGTTACGGCAACTCCGAAGCTCTTATTAAAGCAGTCCTCTACCGCTCGGCTGGTCCTTGGAAAGGTATATTAGAACACTTCGACCTCCTTTTTGGGCGTTCTGGCTTCCCCGTAAAGTCGCAACCCAAATACGACGAGATATTTGAGGTTACCAACGAAACAGCTCAAACAGGGCAACCGCACGTTGTTCAAATGGCTTTTACAACCGATGAAACCCTACTGTGCCGAGCAGAGGCTTACACCATGCTGAAGCAATACGAAAAGGCAGCCCAGGACCTCTCTTATTGGTATGTTGTTAAAGGCGGACAAGTTAAAGGCGTTTCCGACATCGTTAACTTTTATACGCAACGCCAACAAAACGAAAAAGAGGCTTTAGAAAAAGGGGAACTGGCCCCATGGCTACAATTAGTTAAACCGTTTCACGCCACATTTGATATTGAACCTGGCAACCAGGAAATGATGCTACAAGCAGTATTGCATGCCCGGCGTATAGAAACGATATTCAGCGGGCTACGCTGGCTGGATATTCGTAGGTTTGGCATAGAGGTAGTGCATAACGTTACCGATAAAGAACCTATTACCCTGGCTCCCGATGACCTTCGTAGGGTTATACAAATACCTGAATCCGTTCAGAAGGCAGGACTTCAGGGAAACCCCAAAGCCAATAATGAAAAGTAATAGGCGTTATTCACAGGAATCTTAAACAAGACAAGACAATACTATACCTATGAAACGTATTCGTAACTACTATATACCCCTTGTTTTAACAGCCTTACTGGCACTAACCTCCGCAGGTTGTAAGGACCATAATGCCCCCGATACCTCCAAAAGCATCTTTGATGTTAGCCGCCCTAAGAAGTCGGCCTTCGACGAATGGCTTTACCGGAACTACGTGCAAACGTACAACATAGACTATAAGTACCGGATGGATGATAAAGAAACGGACCTTACGAAAAACTTGGCTCCGGCCGAACTCATCAACAGCATGCGATTGGCCAAAATAATTAAACACGTATGGTTAGAAGCCTATGTAGAAGTAGCGGGCATTGACTTCATGCGAAAACATGCACCAGCTATCCTGCATATTGTAGGCTCTGCAGCGTGGAATGGAGATGGTACTATCACGCTTGGTACGGCAGAAGGTGGCTTGAAAATCACCCTATACATGACCAACTGGCTGAACCCCAAAGATATAGACAGCATGAACCGCTACTTCTTCAAAACCATGCACCATGAGTTTACGCATATCCTCCAGCAGGATGTAAACTACCCACAGGAGTACAACCTTATAAGTGCCGAAGACTACCGCCCATCGGGCTGGCATAACAGGCACAATATAGAGGATTATGCAAAACTCGGATTCATTACCGATTATGCTGGGAGTATGGCAGTAGAAGACATAACAGAACTCACCTGCTGCTATGTAACATTCACGGATAAGGAGTGGCAAGACGTCTTTGATGCCGCCGGAGAAGAAGGGCGTGCCAAGCTCAACCAAAAGCTCGAAATCATGAAAGGGTACATGAAAGATGAATGGAATATTGATATGGATGAGCTGAAAGAGGTTGTGCGTAGGCGAATGAACGAGGTTGTTAATATGGAGCTCTTAGAACCGTCTTGGTTACCAGTATCGGCACCAACACCTGCCACCAGCCAGGCAGCGTTGCAAATATTGGCGTCCCAACTACAAAAAGAATGGCACAACGTGCTGGAGAAAGCCGATAGCCAAGAAGCACAAGGGAACCACCAATGCCGGGTACACCTGTCTCAGTTAAACGACATCTTACGCCACTCAAAACACTGACTGCAACCATGAAACAAAACAGATATACCACCCTAACGCTGCTGTTACTTTTGCTGCTATCGGCATGCAAATCCGAAGTAGAGAACTGCTTTCCTAACAGTGCCTCCGAACGCTTAGAAAACGAGATTGTTCGTTACCAGGATTTACTAACCAAGCCCCAACACGGATGGGTAATGGAGTACTACCCAGGTGGTACTACCCAGGCATGGGGAGGGTTTGCACTCACCGTATCCTTCACAAAGGAGGGAGAAGCAACTTTCCATTCTATCCTATCCGAAAAGCTGTCCGAGTCCGACACATCGCCTTACGAGCTGGGGAAAGATGTAGGCCCCACACTTAACTTTAACGTTTACAATAAGTTGCTATCCTACTTCTCCGACCCCGATAAGAATGAAGGAGATGGGAAAGGGGCAGGATACCTTGGCGACTATGAGTTTGTTTTAAAACAAGGGTCGGCGGACTCTGTTATCATGATAGGGAAAAAACACAACTCTGTTATTCGGCTCTATCCGCTTACCGAACCCGCTGAGAAATACCTTGAGAAGGCTCGAACAATACGCGACTCCTTCGTTAAGGTTCCTGGCATTCTTTCGCTTAGCGGGACCTGGGCAGGAGAACCCATTGTTGGAGAACTTGTTACACCCCAACGCTTGTTGCTTACCCAAGGCAAGGAGCAAACTTACGTATCCTTTATGTTTACAGATAAGGGAGTGAAGTTGTACAAGCCCATTGAGCTATCTGGTAAAACCGTTTCGGCGTTGGAATGGAACCCAACAGAACAAACCTTTACCTCCCCCGATGGTATTGCCCAACTAAAACTGGATTTAACGCCAAACGCACTCCCGGAAGAGGAGCTATTAGGCGACTATGTCCTTTCTTATGGGTTACGAAACCGTTCCAAGTCGGACGTTACCATTGCCAAAAAGAATGGAGCAATAGTAATGACCGGGCTTCCCTTTGATATTTACCTACTATATAACTCCAAGAAAGGTGCCCTGGAATTACTTACACAAAGCATAGGACCTAAATCCGAGAAAAACTACCTTGCCATTTGGGATACTTCTGTAGGAAGACTTAGCTGGATGAGTGGCTTGGGACTTGTAACAGAGTGGAACGGAGATAAAGAGGACTTTGTACTACGACTTGTCCCCAACGACTTCGCCTGGATGGGAGAAAACGGGCCTTTAAAAGGTACTGGCTTTATCTTCTGGAACAGTGCGACTAAAGAAGAAGTTAAGGTTAAACCCAGCAGATTTTCTAACCCTATCCTTACCAAAAAGAAATAGCCCCTCCTATGAAAACAAATATCACTACCCTATATTCAACAGCCGTTGTAGCCTTGTTGTTACTTACCACTGCTTGCCAAGGGAAAAAGTTCCAACTAAAACCGCAAGAAACAAGCATAACAACGCCTATTGTTAAAACCGAAAAACAGATAGATTATACAGGGGGTACCGTTACCATCCAGCTAAAAGAGGCAGGAGCTACCGTTTCGGTGTCCGACCCTTGGCTTCACCCCAAAGTAGAGGGCAACAAGGTTACGTTAACGGCCGATCGTAACGACTCCTTTGAGTCTCGGACCGCAATAGTAGGAATTAAGTTGGGAAACGAAACATATACTCTTCCCGTAACACAATTGGGTATTATTTATATCCTTAAAACCTACGACTACCAATTCCCTACCAATGGAGGAAAGGTTTCTTTCTACTACAAGTCCGACCACCCCATAACTATTGAAGGTGCAGACGACTCTTGGTTATCCTATGAAATTACCGAAGAGGCCATTTCCTTTACAGCTAAAGCACAGCCCTCGAAGTCCGAAGACAGGAGTTGCACGGTAGTAATAAAGGGCGCCTCGTACAGTCCGCAGAGCGTGACACTAAGCCAGCCTGGGGTAAAAATAGCTTACGAAGATTTCATTGGGAACTACAAATTAGAGTATACCGATAAGAAAGGCAACCCCATAAAAACAATAAACGCTAAAATATCCAGCAAGGAAAAAGGGAAAAGCTATACTATAGAAGGGCTTGGCCTACCTATTGAAGCAACGTTCACGGCAGAAGGCCAATTACTAATAACCTGCCAAATTCTTAAAGACGCCGACACAAGTCTTGTTGCTCTTTGTGCTTTAGAACTTGATGGCGATGGTTTCGTCTTTAACCCTAAATATGGTGTAATAAGCAGCATCCAGGAAGGTAGCAACGGAATGGCGTTTAAGATGGTTCCGTATGGAACACCAGACCCTGAAATGGTTAACGACAAGCAGGAGCCTATAATTTTTTCTGGATTTATAACCTTAACCTACGATAAGGGCAAGCAGAGTTTTACTGGAGAATACAAAGAAAAGGGGCAAGTAGGCCGTTTTGGTCTTATGAAATTCACCAAGCAGCCCTAAGGGATTACGAATATCCGCAAGAAAAAAGTCAGTTTTTTAAGAATAGCACCCCAAAAGTTTTGAGTCCAACTTTTGGGGTGCTTTTATGAAACAGAGTTACGAGCAAAGATTAATGATGGTAGGGAGGTTTGAGGAACTAAGGTGGGGTTACCTTGTAGGCAGCTTTTGGAGTTGAGGAGCTGGCCCGTTCCGAGTTCTGTGAGCAACCTGAAAACACTTAAAGGAGATGAGATGTATGCCGAGGGGAAGGAGGGAGTTACACTTGTTTTATACCTACAAGTAGCGCTGTGGGCATCGGCATATAAGAGCGGGGGTGCGCAATTGTGGGTTTACGCCAAGCCACAAAACCGAGCAACATCTTATGGGGGCAGTTTACGATGAAAGCCCCTTCTTTTCATTTTTTCGTTGGGAAGGCAGACTTTTGCCTGAAAAAACAGGGATTCTGATAAGCCGCTTATTATCGGGAGGGGGCAGTACACTCGTTACCGTACACGTAGCTGGCACTCTGCTCCAATAACCACCCTGCATTCTGCATTCGTGGGAAGGAGTTTCCTATGCCTTATAGGAGAAAAGTGTTGGCGTTGAGTGCAAAAAAAAAACAGAGCAACACCTGCATAGGCAAGCGTTGCTCTGTTTTTTTAGTTAGTAAAGGGACGTTAGTCCTTTAGTTTGGCTTTGATGAACTCACGGTTAAGGCGAGCTATATTGCTAACCGAGATGGATTTTGGGCATTCCAACTCGCAAGCGCGGGTGTTAGTACAGTTACCAAACCCTAACTCGTCCATTTTTGCCACCATTGCTTTAGCGCGCTGAGCAGCTTCTACACGGCCTTGTGGCAGGAGGGCGAGCTGGCTTACCTTGGCAGAGACGAAAAGCATTGCTGAGCCGTTTTTACAAGCGGCAGCACAAGCCCCACAGCCTATACAAGCGGCAGCATCCATAGCAAGGTCGGCATCCTCCTTTGGGATAGGTATGGCGTTAGCATCGGGCACACCTCCAGTGTTTACGGAAACGAATCCCCCGGCTTGTATAATTTTATCGTAGGCCGAGCGGTCTACCATTAAATCCCTAATAACAGGGAATCCTGCCGAACGCCAAGGCTCTACGGTGATGGTGTCGCCATCGTTAAAGTGACGCATGTGTAATTGGCAGGTAGTAGTGGCAGCATCGGGTCCGTGGGGGTGTCCGTCGATATATAGGGAGCACATACCGCAAATACCTTCGCGGCAGTCGTGGTCGAACGCAACAGGAGCTTTCCCTTCGCCAACAAGTTTCTCGTTGAGGATATCCAGCATTTCCAGGAAGGAGCTTCCCTGCGATACGTTTTTCAGTTCGTAAGTTTCGAAATGCCCCTTATCCTTGGCACTCTTTTGTCTCCACACCCTGACTTTTATATTGATATCTTTGTCCATAGGTCTTAGTTTTTGAGCGATTGTATACTAAAATAAGGGGTTAGTTTTTGTAGTTACGTTGTTGGCGTACAATGAACTCGTAATCCAGCGGTTCTTTGTGAAGCACAGGGTCCTGGTTGTCGCCCATGTACTCCCAGCAGGAAACGTAGGAGTATTCATCGTCGTGCCGGAGTGCTTCCCCCTCTTCTGTTTGGTGCTCTAAGCGGAAGTGACCACCGCAAGACTCTTGCCGGTTCAGGGCGTCGAAAGCCATAAGAGTACCAATCTCAATAAAGTCGGCCAGGCGGAGGGCTTTCTCGAGTTCTACGTTTAGGTCGGCATCGTCGCCAGGGATGTAAACGTTGGACCAGAACTCTTTTTTGAGTTCTTTCAGTTTGGAGATAGCCGTTTTAAGGCCTTCTTCGGTACGTCCCATACCTACATATTCCCACATGATATGGCCCAGTTCCTTATGGAGGTTGTCCACAGAGCGTTTACCTTGTACGCTCATGAGTTTTTTCACGCGGTCGTTGAGTTGTTTTTCGGCTTCCTCAAACTCGGGGAGCGAGGTGCTGAAGCGAGGCACTTGAATTTGGTCCGCCAAGTAGTTTTGTATGGTGTATGGCAGCACGAAGTAGCCGTCGGCAAGGCCTTGCATAAGGGCGGAAGCACCTAAGCGGTTGGCTCCGTGGTCCGAGAAGTTAGCTTCACCAATAGCAAACAAACCGGGTATTGTGGTTTGTAGCTCGTAATCCACCCAGATTCCCCCCATGGTATAGTGTATAGCAGGGTAAATCATCATTGGGGTTTCGTAGGGGTTGTCGTTGGTGATTTTCTCGTACATCTGGAACAAGTTTCCGTACTTTTGCTCTACCACGTCCTTACCCATACGCTGAATAGCATCGGCGAAGTCCAGGAACACAGCTAACCCAGTGTTGTTAACGCCAAAGCCGGCATCGCAACGCTCTTTAGCTGCCCGTGAGGCAACATCGCGGGGTACCAAGTTACCGAAAGCGGGGTATCGGCGTTCCAGATAGTAGTCGCGGTCCTCTTCCTTTATTTGTGTTGGGCGCAACTTGCCTTCGCGCAGCGCTTTGGCATCTTCCAGTTTTTTAGGCACCCATATACGACCGTCGTTACGGAGCGACTCGGACATAAGGGTGAGCTTACTCTGGAAGTCCCCGTGTTGTGGTATACAGGTGGGGTGAATTTGCGCCATACAAGGGTTGGCAAACATAGCACCTTTCTTGTAGCATTGCCATGCGGCAGAGCCGTTAGAGGTCATGGCATTGGTAGAGAGGAAGTAGGTGTTACCGTATCCTCCGGTAGCAATTACCACGGCGTGTGCGGCGTACCTTTCCAGTTTTCCGGTTACAAGGTTGCGTACAATGATACCGCGAGCACGGCCATCGATAAGCACGAGGTCCACCATTTCGTGGCGGGTGAACAACTTAACGTTACCCTTACCCACCTGACGGGACAAGGCTGAGTAGGCACCTAACAGTAGCTGTTGCCCCGTTTGACCACGAGCGTAGAAGGTACGCGATACTTGAGCTCCCCCGAAGGAGCGGTTGTCCAGTAATCCTCCATATTCTCGTGCAAATGGCACGCCTTGTGCCACACATTGGTCTATGATAGCGTTCGACACCTCGGCAAGCCGATACACGTTAGCTTCCCGAGCACGGTAGTCGCCACCTTTAATAGTATCGTAGAAGAGGCGGTAAACAGAGTCACCGTCGTTTTGGTAGTTTTTAGCGGCATTAATACCCCCTTGAGCGGCAATAGAGTGGGCACGGCGGGCAGAGTCTTGGATGCAGAAGTTAAACACCTTGAATCCCATTTCAGCCAAAGAGGCTGCTGCAGAAGCACCTGCCAAACCAGTACCTACAACAATAACATCCAAACGCCTTTTGTTGGCAGGGTTGACGAGTTTTTGGTGGTGCTTGTAGTTGCTCCACTTCTCGGCCAAGGGGCCTTTAGGTATTTTAGGGTCAAGCTTATTCATAATGTTTTCAGGCTCTTGAGGGGGTTAAATAGCAGGCACAGTAGCAGCTTCGGCAGCATGAGCACCTAAGTGCCACATATTTCCTACCGAGGGCCACATGCCCATATTGTGAAGTAAAAAGGCTACCGCAACAAAGATGAACATCAGGCATACCAGGGTAGCAAAGCAGATGCCTATTACTTTCCAGCGTTTGTACCACACAGTGTTGTTGATACCAATGGACTGGAATGCACTCCAAAAGCCGTGCGACAAGTGTAACCACAAGGCTGCAATCCACACGATATACAGCAGCACAACCCACCAGCGTGCAAAGGTGAGCTTAACCAGGGCAAAGCCTTCGCTGGCCACATTGCCCGTCCACTCTTGCAGCTGCATTTTAGACCAAAAGTGGTCCAGGTGCCATGCCAAGAAACCGAGTACCACAATACCCAGCACCAACATGTTTTTGGACGACCACGAAACATCGCTACGGCCAGTTACGGCATAGCGGTCGGCGCCACGTGCTTTACGGTTGCGTATGGTTAGCCAAATGGCGTACACAATGTGCACTACAAAGCCAAGGGCCAAAACGGGTACCATAAACTGCACTATAGGGTTAGTCCCTAAAAACTCACACACAGCGTTATAGCCACTGGCGGAGAATACTGCAACCAAGTTCATGGCCGAGTGGAAGAGCAAAAAGAATACCAGGAACAACCCTGAAATACTCATGATCACCTTCCGTCCGATGGATGAATTAAGTAACCACATAAATAAATGATGGATAATGAATGTATTGAATTATAGTAACGTTTTCTTATGGGGCTATAATAGCTTATAATGGAACAAAGTTAAGGCAATTCGAACAACAAACAAGGGAAAAAGGGAATATTCCTACTTTTTTTCCGTAATCACTACTTTTGGGTACTTTGGTTCTGTTGCGCTAAAAGGTATTATATAAAGGGGTTTAGGGCAATAGTAGTGGGAACTAAAGCCAGATGTTAAAAAGAGGAGAGGAATACCTATCCTTGTGTAAGAGTAACTTTTTAGGGGGTGTTTTTTACCCAAAGATAGGGATACAATGAGTGAAGAGGTGGGACAGAAAAAGTTTTACCTTTGCCTTGTATTTATAACTACACCCAGTATTGGTATTATGACTGCACAAAAATCGGAACGAATACACCTGCTCAATGGTGTGCTTTTTATGGCGCTTTTTGGGTTTGCTGCCTTTTACATTGCCGACTTTAAGTTGTTTAAAGAGGTGCTACGCCTCAGCCCGCTCATTATAGGTATTGTAATGGGTATTTTGTATGCCAACACGTTGCGCTCGCACCTGCCGCAGGAGTGGGTTCCGGGTATGAAGTTTTGCTCCAAAAAGATACTCCGTGCCGCTATTATACTGTATGGTTTCCGCCTTACGTTTACCGATGTTGTTGCGGCCGGGTGGTCGGCAGTGGTTATGGATATAATAATTGTTTCCAGTGTTGCATTACTGGGCATTGTGCTGGGAAAAAGGTTAGGGTTAGACCGCGATACAAGTCTGCTCGTATCCTCGGGGAGTGCAATATGTGGTGCAGCCGCCGTGTTAGGCACCGAGCCAGTGTTACGTGCCGACTCTTCCAAAACCGTTGTTGCAGTAAGCACCGTAGTGATATTTGGCACCTTGGCTATGTTTATTTACCCTTGGCTATACAATATAGGTATACTGGGGTTGGAGGCAAACCAAATGGGGCTATACACTGGAGCGACTCTGCACGAGGTAGCTCACGTAGCAGGTGCGGGGGCTTCCATGAGTGTGGCTGCCGGTAGCCCCGAAATAGCCAATATAGCCACCATCACAAAGATGATTCGTGTCATCTTATTAGCGCCTTTTCTTATTATTGTTGGGGCTTGCCTGCCAGTTTCTGCAAACAAAACAGCGGGCCGCAAGGTTACCATCCCTTGGTTTGCAATATGGTTTATGGTGGCAATTGGCGTTAACACCTTGTTACATTACATAGCCAGGCAAGGTGGATGGGATAGCTCGTACAATGCAGTGTTAAAGGTGGTGGAGGCGGCAGATAACTTTGGGCTTACAATGGCTATGACTGCTATAGGTTGCGATGCCAGCATCAAGAAGTTCAAAGAAGCTGGTGCACGTCCCTTTATACTGGCTCTTATCCTGTTTGTGTGGCTAATGGTTGTTGGGTTCCTATTGGCCAAATATCTTGTTCCAATTCTTGCCTAAACAGCCTAACGTATAACGTTCCTTGCAAAAAAAAAAGAGGGAACACCATAGGTTTTGCAGGACAAAACACTTGGTGTACCCTCTTTTCGTATGTGAAGGTAAAATATAAGGGGGATAGCTTAACAGCGTAGCCATCCCCCATCTTTTTTCAAGGCATTACAGTGGATTGTTACTGGCGTTGGCTCGAAAAAGAATAAGGTGCATCTGCCGGAGCCGTACCACGTTGATAATTGGACTTATTACTCATATGGTAGGTGATGGTAGCCCCTTGGATAAGGTCGGCATGTTGCAAGAAGGTGCGGGTGTAGGGCGCTCCATTCAGGCTCATGCTTTGTATGTAGGGAGAATTGGGAGCATTGTGCGGTGCTTGTAACGTAACGGTTCGGCCATTTTCGAGGGAAAGCGTAACCTTTTGGAAAAGCGGAGAGCCTACAACATACTGTTCGCCACCAGGGCATACAGGGTAAAAGCCGAGGGCTGAAAACACGTACCATGCCGAGGTTTGCCCATTATCTTCATCGCCGCAGTAGCCATCGGGGTTAGCATTATATAGTTTTAGCATAACGTTGCGCACGTGCTTTTGTGCTTTCCACGGTTCTCCGGCGTAGTTATACAGGTAAATCATATGCTGGATAGGCTGGTTTCCGTGGGCATAATTTCCCATGTTCATTACCTGCATCTCTCTAATTTCGTGTATCACTTGCCCGTAGTAGCTATCGTCGAAGAGCGGAGGCAGAGCAAACACCGAGTCCAGCATAGCGCAAAACTGCGCTTTTCCGCCCATTAGGTTTATCAGCCCTTGAGGGTCGTGGAATACGGACCACGTGTAGTGCCAGCTATTCCCTTCGGTAAAGGCATCGCCCCACTTAAAGGGGTTAAATGGCGACTGAAATGCACCGTTGGCTTGCTTGCCGCGCATTAGGCGATGCTCAGGGTCGAATAGGTTTTTGTAGTTGTATGCCGAGCGTGCATAGGGAGTTAGCACCTCCTTTGGTTTTCCTAATAATGTACCTATACGGTAAATACACCAGTCGTTATAGGCATATTCAAGGGTTCGGGCAGCACTCTCGTTAATACCTTTGTCGCACGGCACATACCCTAAGGAGTCGTAGTACTGCCATCCCAGGCGACCAGTAGAGGAGACCTCTGGGTGTACGGCATGAGCGCCATGGGTCACTGCGTCCCAAAGTTTTTCGGCATCGTATCCTTTTAGGCCTTTGGCTAAGGCATCGGCCACCACGGCAGCCGAGTTATTACCCACCATACAACCTCGGTGTCCAGGGCTTGCCCACTCTGGCAGGAATCCGCTTTCCAGGAAGGTATTCACTAATCCTTCCTGCATCTTCACCCCCATGGAAGGGTACACGAAGTGCAGCAACGGGAATAGGCTTCGGAAGGTATCCCAAAAGCCAGTATCGGTAAACATATACCCGGGTTTCACCTCGCCACTATAAGGACTGTAGTGGAGGCGCTGGCCCGAAGCCGATACCTCGGAGAGGTCCCGGGGGAATAATACACTGCGATAAAGGCAGGAGTAAAAGGTTCGTAGGTTATCGGGGTGGTTATCGTGTACCCTTATGCGCCCTAAGGTTGCGTTCCACACCTTTTTACCTTCGGCTTTCACCTCTTCAAAAGGGCGTTCTCCTACCTCGGCAAGGTTTGTCCATGCTTGTTCTGTACTTATGAAAGAGGAGGCAACTCGTGCCGTAACCACTTCGGAGCGATGGGTCCCGAAGGTAAGAATAACCCCCGTATGGTTCCCTTTTGCTTCCAATGCTGGCAACGAAGCCCATTCGGCAGCTGTATAAGTGCGTTGTATGCTATCCTGTACAAGGGTTACGGACTGCACCTCTTTATCCAACTGCAAAACAAAGTAGTTACGGAAGTTTTTTGGCACCCCACCGCTGTTTTTGGTAGAGTAGCCAATCACCTTACGCAATTTGGGGAGCACCTGCACGTAGGAGCCTTGGTCCAAAGCATCCAGTACAATGGCCGAGGTGTTATTTTCGGGATAGGTAAAACGTAGCACTGCTGCGCGTTCGGTAGGGGTTATTTCGGCCAGCACATCATAGTCTGCCAAATACACACTATAGTAATAAGGGGTTGCTACCTCGGCCTTGTGGGAGAACCAGCTGGCACGCTCCTCTTGGTCGAACACAGTTTTTCCTGTTGTTGCCATTAGGGCGAACTGCCCGTAGTCGTTAATCCAAGGGCTGGGTTGGTGTGTTTGTTTTATGCCACGTATCTTGTGGGCGTCGTAGGTGTATACCCAGCCATCGCCCATCTTGCCTGTTTGTGGAGTCCAAAAGTTCATACCCCAAGGGCGAGCTATAGCCGGGTAGGTATTGCCTGTGGAAAGAGCGAAGGAGGATTGTGTTCCTACCAAAGGGTTCACATAGTCCACAGGCGAAAAATCCTCCTGGGCTTTTGCCCCCATAAGAGTCGGGGCACATAGAGCCAAGAGCAGTAGTAGTTTTTTCATATTTATATCGTATAAAATAGCATTATATTGTAAGCGCCGCCCCCCCATAACAGTTACACGACGAGGTGAGATGTGTACAATGTTTCACGCAACGTTATAAAGGCGCCAGCACCCATAGATTCAGATTGATAAAAGACTCTATACCAAGGGACAAATACAGAATATCCTCTTTTTTATTGGCACAGTTGGATAAAGGGTTTTGTCGGGGTTATCACTTATACATGAGATATCTCCCGTTGATTCACCACACGCTTCCATTTGCTCTCTCAAAGTACCCATAAGCCGTTTTTGTCGTTTTAAGTTTTTGCGCTGTCTTAGAGCACACATTTACGCTTTCCCAGCACTCTGAAATAACAAAAAGTACTAATCAAAAACACGTTGTGTGTATTTCCAGTGTAAAGAAAACAACCGACACGGTCCGACAGCTGTCACTAATAACCCAAAGATAACAATAACAAACAACAAAGAACAACCAATAATGAAATAAGTACTAAGTCGGAATCGAAGTATTAATAAAATACGAGGACGTAGCACAACCCCTCCTTCCTAACCTTTTGTACAAACAGTATAGATTATAATTCACAAGCAGTACAGGTAGATAGGTTCGACAATAACTCGCCAATAAAGCAAAATCGTAATGACAAGACAGACGGTACTGTAACTCTAATTCTGCTCTTTTGCCTATTCGACAAAACGAAAATACA
>JAEWGA010000083.1 GCA_023388555.1 Bacteroidota bacterium
CGATAGACGGCAAGCGGGTGTTCTTTGTGAACGACAATTACCTTGTTGCCTGCTTTGATGAGAACATCGCCGAAAGCACCATCACAGAAATAGCCAAGATGAAGCCTATGTACTTCGTACTGCGTGATAGCTCGCTTGCATCGGATAACGTGGCCGACAACTTCGACCAACTGTTTGAAACGTACAGCAAGGACACTATCCGCAAAATCTTGTAAGCCTTATGAAATTTCAATTCAAGATACAGCAATACCAAACGGATGCAGTAGAGAGCACCGTAAGCGTGTTTGCCGGACAGCCCTCGCACGCCCCTGCTGCTTACCGTCGCAACGTGGGGCGAGAACAGCTGGACTTTGAGGAAACGGGCTACTGCAATGCGGAAGTGGAATTGGACGCAAGGCAGTTATTGGAAAACATCCGCAAGGTGCAGGGTGAGAGCAACATTCCGTTGTCCGATAAATTAGTGGCAACAAACGGCTTGGGTGCGTGCAGCCTCGACATCGAGATGGAGACGGGTACGGGCAAGACCTACGTTTACATCAAGACCATGTTCGAGCTGAACAAGCGTTACGGATGGAGCAAGTTCATCGTGGTGGTGCCGAGCATCGCCATCCGCGAGGGCGTGGCAAAAAGTTTCTCCATGCTGGAAGACCACTTCATGGAGCATTACGGACGGAAAGCCCGTTATTTTGTATACGACAGCAGCAACCTGAACCAGCTTGACAGCTTTTCGAGCGACGGTGGCATACATGTGATGATTATCAACACGCAAGCATTCGCCGCCTCGCTGAAAGAAGGCGGACGTAGCAAGGAGAGCCGCATCATATACAGCCGGCGTGATGAGTTTGGCAGCCGACAACCGATAGACGTGATTGCCGCCAACCGCCCCATCGTCATCATGGACGAGCCACAGAAAATGGAAGGCGAAGCTACGCAGACAGGACTGAAACGCTTTATGCCACTGTTTGTGCTGAACTACTCAGCCACGCACAAGACCAAACACAACACGGTGTACGCCCTCGACGCTTTAGACGCTTACCAGAAGAAGTTGGTGAAGCGAATCCAAGTGAAAGGGTTTGAACTGAAAAACCTACAAGGAACGAATACCTATCTTTATATTGACAGCATCATTCTGTCGAAGAAAAAGCCGCCAATGGTGAGGATGGAACTGGAGGTGAAACACAACGGAGGCATAAGACGAGAATCAAGGAAATTAGCTTACGGTGATGACCTGTTTGATGTGTCCGACCTTAACCAATACAAAGGCTATGTGATTTCGGACATAAATCCGTTCCGCAACACTGTAACATTCCTCAACGGTGTAACGCTGCACAAGGGTGAAGTGGTGGGCGACGTAAGCGAGCTTGCCCTGCAACGGGTACAGATACGTGAAACCATCCGCTCGCACTTCGAGAAAGAGCGCGAATTGTTTGAAAAAGGCATCAAGACGCTTTCGCTGTTCTTTATTGACGAGGTGGCGAAATACAAAAGCTATGACGAACAAGGCAATGAGGTGAAAGGTGTATTCCAGCAAATATTCGAGGAGGAATACACCAACCTGCTGAACGAGAACTTCTCACTGTTTGATGACGCTTACCAAGCCTATTTGCGTCGCTTCCCCGTGCAGGAAATACACAACGGCTATTTCTCCATCGACAAGAAGAGCGGGCGTATGGTCAATGGTGAGAAATTCATTAAAAAGGACGTTTCAACAGACATTTCCGCCTACGACCTTATCTTGAAAAAAAAGGAACAGTTGTTGAGCTTCGACGAACCTACGCGGTTTATCTTTTCACATTCAGCTTTGCGCGAGGGATGGGATAACCCTAACGTGTTCCAAATATGCACGCTGCGACACAGCAATTCGGAAGTGAACAAACGGCAGGAAGTGGGACGCGGCTTGCGTCTGTGTGTCGATAAGGACGGCAACCGTATGGATTACGAAACATTGGGCGACAGCGTGTATGACATCAATAGGCTTACCGTCATTGCCAACGAAAGTTACAGCACCTTTGTGGACGACCTGCAAAAGAAAACACGTGAATCGTTGCGTGAGCGTCCGAAATTTGCCACCTCTGATTACTTTAAGGGGAAGAGACTGCGGCTCGCCGATGGCAAGGAGCATATTATTGTCGAGGAGATGGAGGCAGTATCAATCCAAGCCTATCTTTACGACAACGATTACATTGACAAGCAAGGCGTGGTGACGCAACGCTATAAGGACGATTTGCAGGGAAACCGTCTGGTGGCATTGCCTCACAAATTAGCACCTATGGCACAAAGCATCCACGCACTTGTGCAAAGCACATTCGATGAAAATATCCTGCTTGACGAGATGATAGAGGACGGCAACCAAACGCAGTCGCCCGAAAACAAGCTGAACGAGAACTTTACCAAGGATGAGTTTAAAGAGCTATGGAAAAACATTAACCACAAGTATGTGTATACCGTACATTACAACAGCAACGAACTTGTCCGCAAGGCCATTGAAACTATCGACAAAGACCTGTATGTAACGGAGCTGAAATACATCATGACCGAGGGTATGCAGCAGTCTGCCGACCAGTTCGGCGACACGCACACTACTACGAAGCAGATAGGCACGGTAAGCACATCGACCGTGAAATATGACCTTGTGGGTGAAATAGCCAAAGGCGCAACGCTGACACGCCGCACGGTTGTAGCCATCCTGAAAGGCATCAGCCAAGCCAAGCTGTATTTGTTCCGCAATAATCCAGAGGAATTCATACGGAAGGTAATTCGCATCATTAAGGAACAGAAAGCCACGATGATAGTGGAACACATCTGTTACAACAAGATGGATGAAACATACGACAGCACCATTTTCACGCAAGAGAAGCACACGCAGCCGATAGAGAAAGCATACGCGGCAAATAAGCACATCATGGACTACGTGTTCCCTGACAGCAAGGGCGAAGAAGAATTTGCCAAGGACCTTGAAAAAGCAACCGAGGTATGCGTCTATGCCAAGCTGCCCCGTGCATTCCAAATTCCCACACCTGTCGGCAATTATTCCCCAGACTGGGCTATAGCCTTCAACAAAGGCAAGGAGAAGCACATTTTCTTCATTGCCGAGACCAAAGGCTCAATGAATACGATGGAACTGCGTGGCGTAGAAAAAGCCAAGATTGAATGTGCTAAAAAGCTGTTTAATAGTGTTTCAGGCAGCCAGGTGCACTACCATCAAGTAACGACCTGTCAGGATTTGTTGGATGTGTTGGATGTGATGAAAGTTATGGATTGACGTAAATTTACATATCTGAAACGTTATCCCCACGAAAAGGAGCTACACTCTCTTTTTGTGGGGATAACTTTTTAACGACACAATTCTCTTTCTTTAGCGTTACCGATGATAAATCACACATTCCCAATCAGATCTTTTGCCATATCAAATAAAATTGGCACAGTTGCATATAGCTAATCACCTCACTTCAAAGCAATGAAGAATACAGAAGTTAGCACGTTAAAAACCCATTACCTGTCGCCAAAACAACGCATCGCAATTAATAGTAATGATAACAGATTACATCCAGAGCAAATAGTTATCACCACTACTTTCCCCCTCCCAAGTCCACTACCACAACCCGCCCCTCGCTTCCCAATCCACAAACCTCTGAAATGCCCCGTACCCCGCGGGTTACTTCCGCTTTTTCCTCCTCGTTGCCCTCTTTGTCCCGTGCCCCCGTTCTCCCACACCACACACTCCACACCCTAACGCCCCGCTCCCACATACCCCGCGACTGCTTCCACACTTTCTCCGCCCTTTCCTTCTCCCAAATCCACCGCCACCCCTCCCGTCCCCAAGCCGTCCCGTACTCCGCGGGTTGCTTCGCCTTTCCCCCCTCGCACGAGCTCATGCCTCCTGAATCCTCCTAAACCAGTCCATTTTCATCCCCTATTTGGGTCCATTTGGGGGTATCTTCCCCCTACTTTGGGAATAATTTTCTGGGGATTTCTGTCAATTGGGGAAGATTTACCCCTTAACATAGGCATTGTATTTTGCAGATAGCTTAATATAGTGTATCTTTGCCCCTGATTTCTATCCCCGCTTATAGTTAAGTCGGTGTAGTTAAGTAAGAAACGACTAAAAAATACAACTCAAAAGTTAGATTTATGATTATTGTACCCCTAAAGGAGGGCGAAAACATTGAAAAAGCCCTAAAGAGATTCAAGAGAAAGTTTGAGCGCACAGGTACGCTTCGTCAGCTAAGAGCCCGACAAGCATTTACCAAGCCTTCTGTAGCAAAACGCAAGCAGTTACAGAAAGCTATTTACGTGCAACAACTTCGCCAACAAGAAGATTAATTTGCTTTTGGGCTTTTTTTCCCACGTTTTTCGCACGGCGGAATCTTTATTACACTATAATTTAACTTATATACCGTAGGAGGTGTTGTATTTTCATTATAGCCCTCTGGAGAAAACACTCCAGGGGGTTTCTTCATCATACACCTTAATATAAAACAGGCCTGTGCTTGCCCAGTAATTAATCATTAGCCCTAATTTGTTATGCTATCCGCTAAAAGGTTATTCAAGGATTATGCTTTATTGTGGTCTATGCTTCTGGGAGTTATAGTTTCCCCTTGGGCTTACCGTTTGGCATTTGTGCTCCCCTACTCTCTGTTTGTTATGTTGGCTCTTAGCTATACACGTATAGCGCCATCGGACCTGAAAGTAACACGAACCCATATAGTGTTATTTATAGCACAATGGGTTTTAGGCCCTTTGGTGTACTTGTTACTAA
Organism: Bacteroidota bacterium; assembly: GCA_023388555.1. Lineage (GTDB taxonomy): Bacteria > Bacteroidota > Bacteroidia > Bacteroidales > Porphyromonadaceae > Porphyromonas_A. The sequence continues at coordinate 4,760 of JAEWGA010000083.1, forward strand.
GGCCTTACGATGAGTTGTTGGCTCAGGGGTTAGCACTAATTATTTTAACGCCTACCGCCACCTCGGCCTCGGTTATAACCGCTATGATGGGTGGTAGTATGAGTTTTGTTGTAGCGGCACTGATCCCTGGCAATATACTAATGGCGCTTGTATCGCCCCTACTAATATCCTACTTATACCCCAGTACAACAACAGGAGGCTATTTGGCTACTGTACTCCAAATGTTAGCACAAGTATCCGGGTTGCTAATTTTACCCATCTTAGTAGTTTGGGGGTTGCGTTGGACGTTGCCAAAGGTTCACCAATGCCTTCAAAAACGAGTTAACTGGACCTTTTACATTTGGTGCCTGTGCTTGATTATTGTAACCTCCAACACAATACACTTTTTTGTAGTGCATGATGAGTTGTCGTTAAAATACGGACTTCTCTTAGGTGGTGGCTCTTTAGCAGTGTGTTTGGCACAGTTTAGGTTGGGGAGGTATGTTGGGAAAAAACTGGACGGTATTGCCGTGAATAGTGGTCAAACCTTAGGACAAAAAAACACGGTATTGGCTATATGGATAGCCTTAACCTTTATGAATCCGCTGGTATCTATTTTACCTTCGTTCTACGTAATATGGCAAAACGTTGTTAACTCCATAGAGTTGGCCAACTACAAGCGACAAGAAGTCCGCAAAGCCATAGGAGAAATATAACAACCGTAACTGTTTACAAGTATGGCCAAACTTGCTTTTGAGTTTCGCACCGTTATACTTTCAGAAACAGAGGCTTCCGAACAAGTATCCTTTCTGCAAGTACGCAAACATATAGCAGAACACCTGAATAAAGGGAGATACCCTATACGTGTAGATATTAGCTGGGAATATGCCCCCACCCGTACAGGTATGCCGCCCGCAGCAATAGAGGCGGACTGGGAGACCTTTGAAGAGAGCTTAATACCCAACTTGGAGCGCAATAACTTAGCCTTACTAACCTACTACATAACAGGGCAAAACCGCCGGCTGTGGAGCTTTTATACCCGAAACTTAAAAGCCTTTGAAAGAACACTGAATAACGCTACCGAAAACCTGCCTTTGTACCCTTTGAATATATATGCCGAGGAGGACCTGGACCGTTTAGCGTTGCAAGAGGTTTTAACCACCATACCCCCAACAGAAGAGTAGCCATACAGCAAAAATTATTATCTTGCCCAAAGGCTAATGGTTAAGCCCTAAAGTGGTTATGCTAAATTTCAGTTACAATGCCATACTCACGGCACTCTCTTGGACAAATATCCTGGGAGTTCTGTATGCTGTGCTAATTATTAGTATAGTAGTATTGGTAATGCTTGAAAACAGAAACCCCATAAAAACGGTAAGTTGGGTGTCCGTTTTAGTCCTTTTGCCAGCTTTAGGGCTTGTGTTGTATTTTTTTTTCGGGAGGAGTGGTAGGAGAAGGCGACTATTGTCCCGTTACGCCTACGAACGCATAATACAAAATGCAGCCCCCAACCTACCTATTAAAGGAGTTATAAACGAAACCGAGTTGGATGGGTTTTATCCGCTATCGCAATTAATACGCCACCAAACCCAAGTACCCCTAATGGTGGCGCAGGAGATTACCCTTTTTTTTAATGGAACAGAAAAGTTTGAACAGCTAAAACAAGACTTACGAGAGGCCCAACAACACATCCATTTACAATACTATATATTTATGGACGACACGTTAGGGCAACAGGTAGCCGATATTTTAATACAAAAGGCAAAGCAGGGAGTAGAAGTGCGGGTGATTTATGATTATGTGGGGAGTTGGAAGGCCTCTCACCGGTTTTACCGCAAGTTGCGAAAGGCTGGGGTAGAAGTGTACTCTTTTTTGCCTGTGGCCCTACCTTTTATGACGAGTAAGGCCAATTACCGAAACCACCGCAAACTTGTTATCATAGATGGAGAAATAGGGTACATTGGGGGTATGAATATTGCAGACAGGTATACGAACGGAGGCCGCTTTGGTTCGTGGCGCGATACCCATGTAAGGCTTATAGGCAATGCTGTAAACCAACTGCAAGCCTCTTTTGTGGCGGATTGGTACGTAGCCTCTCGGCGCATTTTACCTACAACAGTGTACCGCGATGAACATAACACGCCCTCCCCAAATGGATGCCCCCCACCCCAACACATCCTTATCCAAACATTTTCCTCTGGTCCAACAGGGCCTTGGCGTGTGCTGATGCAAGTGCTGTGCTTAGCAATACATAGGGCCGAACAAAGCGTTTGGATTCAAACCCCATACTTTTTACCCAACGAGCCTCTTAGCAAAGCCATCCTTGGAGCTGCACTGCGAGGGGTGGATGTGCGGATAACAATTCCGCAACACTGCGATAATATAAGTGTAAAATATGCCACAAACTCTTTTGTACAGGACTTGCTGGAAGCTGGCGTAAAGGTGTACCATTACCAGCGCGGTTTTTTACATGCTAAGGTGCTGACCATAGACCACAGCATGAGTATCGTGGGGTCGGCCAACATGGATTTCCGCAGCTTGGAGTACAACTTTGAAGTAAACTCGTGCATTTACGACAAAGAATTTACGCAACACATAGAGCGCCAAATGGACGAAGACTTTGATAACTCGTCTTTACTATCGTTATGGGAGTGGCAGCATAGGCCTCTTGGGCGTCGTTTAGGGGAATCGTTGATGCGACTTTTTTCTCCGCTACTGTAGCTTTTCCTATCTTTGAGAACAAAATAATTTGCCGCTTATACTCGTATTGTGGAGCCGAATCCTATTTACAGTTTTATTATCCCCGTATACAATAGGCCCGAAGAGCTAAGGGACCTGTTGAACGCTTTATGTGGCCTAAAAGGAAATATCCCTTTTGAAGTTATCGTAGTGGAAGATGGCTCTGTTAGGCCTGCGAAAGAGGTGGCAGAGGCGGTTAAAAACAGCTTGCGCATCACCTACTTAACCCAAAGTAATACTGGGCCAGCAGGAGCCAGAAATAATGGTGCAAAAAACGCCCAAGGTGAGATGCTCATTTTTTTGGACTCCGACACCGTTATCCCCCACAACTACCTTAAAGCGGTACACGAAAGCCTACAAGCAGATCCTGTAGAGTTGTGGGGAGGCCCCGATAAGGCGGCAAAAGATTTTTCCGTTATCCAAAAAGCTATTAATTACTCCATGACCTCTTTTTGGACCACAGGAGGAATACGTGGTGGAAAACGCAAAATAGATAAGTTTTACCCCAGGACATTCAACTTAGGAGTAAGTAGAAGCGCCTTCTTAAAGGTGGAGGGCTTTGGCCCTTTGCGTTTTGGTGAGGACTTGGATTTTAGTATGCGGGTTATGGAACAAGGTTTCCGTAGTAAATTAATACCCGAAGCGTGGGTATATCATAAACGCAGAGTTAGCTGGAAGCAGTTCTTTAAGCAAGTGTATAACAGCGGGATGGCCCGCATTACGTTAACACGACTACACCCCAAAACCCTTAAGCTGGTACACCTCCTACCCTCACTGTTCGTAATTTCTCATATCACCATATTGGTTGTTGCACTAATAGGCTACCCGCACTTGTTGCTACTACCAGTGTTGTACTCCTTACTCATTATGCTTGATGCTATGACCAAAGGGTGCAATTGCACTCAGGCATTCTGTTGTGTATTAGCTACATACATACAATTAGGCGGATATGGGATTGGATTCCTGCACGCTTTTGGAGAACAAATTATTTTGCGCAAAGATGTACGCTCCCTATTCAACAAAAGCTTCTACGAATAGCCCCCCTCCACATACTCCGTTACCTAATAACAACTCGTTAATTACCATTACTACACAATAAATGACAACACAAAAAGCCCCTTTACTTTCACGTATCATACACCACCCGGCTTTAAAAGTTGCGGTAATTGTTCTGCTATTTATTACTATTGCTTTGGCTTATTTTTACCCTGCTGCCTTTGAAGGCCGAAGGCTATTTCAAATGGATGGTGCCGGAGCAGCAGGCGTTGCCCAGGACGTACGCGCATTAAAGGAGAGCACCGGGCATAAATCGTTTTGGACAGGCTCGTTATTTGGTGGGATGCCTATGTACCAAATATCGCCAAGCTACCCCTCGGGGAGCCTTCTGCATAGCCTTAAAGGTGTATACCAGCTAAACTCTCCTATCCCCTTATTACCAGGAGATAGTTATTTGGTATTTATGCTTTTGTTGGGAGGTTATATATTTATGCGAGCATGGGGCTGGAAACGCCTTTTAAGTATTGCTGGAGCTATTATGTGGACTTTCTCGTCCTACTTCCTTATTTTAATAGATGCTGGACATATATGGAAATTAGAGGCATTGTGCTATATCCCCCCAACAATAGCTGGGCTGGTTTTAGCGTTTCGGCGACATAAATACTGGGCTGGATTCGTGGTTACAGGGCTTTTTACCGCTCTGCAAATATTGGCAAACCACATACAAATGAGCTACTATTTTGCGTTTTTGATGTTTGCCTTGGTTGTTGGTTGGGCCGTGGAGGCTGCTCAAAAACATACGTGGAAACAGTTTGGCAAAGCCTTAGCCGTGGTAATAGCTGGCGCTGCCGTGGGTATCCTTATTAACAGTTCTAACCTATACCACACCTACAAATATGCCCAGCAAACCATGAGGGGCGGAAGCGAAATAACTCAACAAGATAAGTCGGCACCCAAACAAGCATTGCCTAAAGGGTTGGATAAAGCATACATAACACAGTGGAGCTATGGTATAAGTGAAATGCTAACCTACATTATTCCCGATGCCAAAGGTGGTGCTACCGGTTACATAGGCCACAATACCCCAGGGATAGAAAAACTTTCGGCCGAGGGACAACAATTTGTGGCACAACAAAACCGCTATTGGGGAAACCAACCGTTTACTGCTGGCCCTGTATACGTAGGTATATTTGTTATGTGTTTGGCCTTATTCGGGTGTTTTGTGGCTAAAGGTCCTATCCGTTGGGCCGTTATAGGCGTAACACTGCTTTCCATACTACTGGCATGGGGGCATAATTTTATGTGGCTTACCTCTTTATTCATCGACTACTTCCCACTGTACAATAAATTCCGAACGGTATCCTCTATCCTTGTGATATCCGAACTAACGATACCTTTTATGGCTATTTGGGCTTTGGGGCTAATTATCAAAAACCCCAACATACTTAAAACTCGCTTTCGTGCAGCCCTAATAGCCTTAGCGTTAACAGGCGGTGTAGCTCTTGTATTGGCCATTTTCCCAGGGCTTGGCGGTAGTTATTTAAGCCGTATGGAAGCCGATGCTTTTGCCCCTTACATGGCTCAAAACCCACAAATAGCGACACTTATTGATAACCTTAAAAGCGTCCGGGAAGCTATTTTGGCTGCCGATGCTTGGCGAAGTGTTATATTTACATTGGTGGGGGTAGTTATACTTTTAGCATTTTACAAGCAAAAACTATCGGAGAATTGGTGTATAACTTTAATAGCCCTGCTTTGCCTTGTAGATTTATGGGGGGTAGACAAACGCTATTTAAATGACGCTAAGTACCTCCCCGCCCAAGAAGTGGCGAAACGCGCCTATGTTACAACTGCTGCCGACAAAGAAATATTACAAGATACAACTCAGTTTAGGGTTATGAACCTAACAGTAGACACGTTTAACGATGCTACTACCTCCTATCACCACAGGTCGGTTGGCGGGTATCACGCAGCTAAACTACAACGATACCAGGATGTAATAGAGGGCTACCTTTCCAAGCAAAACCGTAATGTATTACGTGCTCTAAACACCAAGTATTACATTGTAGCAGACTCGTTACGAAACCCCATTGCGGTAAAGGATGAAGGTGTATACGGTGATGCATGGTTTGTATCGGGAATAAAAAGCGTAAACAATGCACAGGAAGAGTTCCAGGCCATAGGTACCACTCCCCTTAACCATGTAGCCATAATAGCTCCGCCCTATAACGCACAATTAACACAAGGTGCAATACAAGCAGACTCCACTGCGTTTATTAAACTAACCTCTTATGTCCCCGACAAAATTTGTTACCATACACGGAACAGTAAGGCCGGGTTAGCAGTGTTCTCGGAGATTTTTTACCCCGACGGTTGGAAAGCCTATATTGATGGAAGAGAAGTTCCTATACTAAGGGTGAATTATATTTTAAGAGGGTTAGAAATTCCCCAAGGCGACCACTCTGTTATATTTGAATTTAACCCTACCTCCCTACATGTCACCGAAAAAATAGGTTATGCGGCTACCGTTACCTTACTTTTAGGGGCCTTGGGCTGGACTGGGAATTATTACATACGGCGCAGAAAGCGCCCCAACTCCCCCAAAGCTTAACAGTGGAACTGGATGAACTCCGAGCTTACGCGCTTTCTTTGCCCTATGCGGAAGAAAGTATGCCTTTTGGCGAGGATATTTTGGCCTTTACCCTTTGTGGTAAAATATTTATGTTGCTATGGCTTACCGATGGGCGAGGCAGATTTAATGTAAAATGCGACCCCGAAAGAGCCATTTGGCTAAGAGATAAATATGCTGGCATAGAACCTGGATTCCACATGAACAAAAGGCATTGGAACACAGTATATTGTAATAAAGACCTTACAAGAAAACTGTTGGAAGAGCAAATTTTACATTCCTATATATGTGTAAAACAGAAGCTTCCCAAGCGTATACAACAAAGGCTATGAACACTATTTATTACGAGGAAATAGACTCCACTAATGCGGAGCTTAGAAGACTTGTAGCGCTGTGCGATATGCCTAACTGGAGTACTGTATGGGCAGGATTCCAAACAGCAGGAAGAGGACAACGTGGTAACACCTGGGAAAGTGAACGGGATGCCAATATAGCCGCCTCGTTGTGGGTAAATAACACCAATGGGAACCTTAATAGTTATCCGTTCGATTTATGTGTTATCGCCTCGGTATCCGTGAAACACTTACTCCAACATTACCTTCCCTCCCACAAGTTATTCATCAAATGGCCCAACGACATATTTGTAGAGCACAAAAAAATTTGTGGCATACTTATAGAAAATGAGTGGAGCGGGAATACCCTGTTAGGAAGCATCATTGGCATAGGCATTAATATCCAACAATTAGTTTTCCGAGGCTTACCCAATGCAACATCGTTAGCCATAGAGGTTAACAAGCCCCTGCCCCCTTTGGTACACATTTTGCACCAATTGCAATACATACTACAAGAAAACTATACTAAATTACTCTCCAACAGAACAGCTATTTGGGATGAGTATTTAGGGTGCTTGTACCTTAAGGACGACCAGTTTCACCCATTTGAAATTCGGACCTCAAAACAAAAAAAAGTTGTAGCGGCAAAAGTTGTAACCGTGGATAAAAGCGGGGCTTTGCATTTGTACATTGCCAACACACAAAAAACAGAAACTTTTGCATTCAAGGAGGTGGCATATATAATTAACGGAACCCCCGAGGCAAAACCTTAAACATGCTCTCCTACAAATTCTGTAATTTTGAAGCGTCTACCACAGTACAATAAATATGGAAACAAAAAATCCAACAGATAACACCCCAAACCCCTCCAATAAAATGGCACCTAAGAAGTCCTTGAAAAGAGGTATATTAACCATACTTATTAACATAGGGATAATGATTCTTGTGGGAATAGGGTTAGCTTGGGGAACACTTCAGTGGTTAAAAACATATACACGGCGGAATGCTGTAATAGCCGTTCCTAACATCGTAGGAAAACGCCTAACAGAGGCAGACCAAATTCTTAAAAACGAAGAGCTTGTACTATCTGTTACCGACTCCGTTTACAACGAAGATGGAACACCCGGAGCAATTATAGATACAACCCCCAGTGTAGGCTCTATGATAAAGAAAGGGCGGACTATTTTTGTAACCATCAATGCCTTTAATGTACGGAAACGAACCGTACCCGCAGTGAAAGATGTTTCTATGCGCCAGGCATTGGCCCTACTTAAAGCTATTGGGTTCTCACAGGTTACAGTTAAATATGTAGGCGGTACCTATAACGACTTAGTGCTCGGGCTAAAAACAACCGACGGGCAACCAGTAGAGCCTGGAGAGTTATTACCTTATAACACCAACCTTGTACTGGAAGTGTCTGCTAATGACCCCAAGCTAATGACCGAGGACAAGACGTTAAACGTTGAAATTCCCAGGTTGGACCCCACTTCACCCTCTTCCGACGCTACCCCCGATGAAAATTGGTTCTGAAACCGATAAGATAGCCCTCCAACCTCAGGCATCGGCCTTCTCCCATATGGACGAGGATGAAGAGTTGGTAGCCCCTATAGAGCTGTACGAACATTTTTCTATTACGGTAGACAAAGGGCAGTCGCCGCTAAGAATAGACAAATTCTTGGTGGATAAAATGGCCGATACTTCACGGAATAGAATAAGCCAAGCAGCCGAGGCCGGGGCAATATTCGTTAATGGAAGCCCCGTAAGGTCCAATTACAAGGTAAAACCATTGGACAAGATATCGCTTCGTTTGGACCGTCCGCCCCATGAATTCGAAATCCTAAAAGAAGATATCCCTTTGGATATTGTTTATGAGGATGAATACCTGCTTGTGATTAACAAACCGGCAGGCCTTGTGGTACACCCAGGACATGGGAACTATACTGGAACTATGCTCAACGGAATAGCTTACCACTTGCGCAATACTGCAAGCTACGACCCTACCGACCCACGCTTAGGCCTTGTGCATAGAATAGACAAAGACACCAGCGGCCTACTTGTAGTAGCTAAAACCCCCGAAGTTAAGGCCCATTTAAGCCAACAATTCTACAATAAAACAACCCGACGCCAGTACCTTACCGTAGTATGGGGTATACCTAAAGAAGAGCGAGGAGTTATTAGAACCAACCTTGCGCGTGACCCTAAAGACAGAATGATTTTTGCTACCTACCCCTACGAGGGAGAAACTGGGAAAACAGCTGTTACCCACTACTCCCTGCTTGAACCCTTAGGATATGTGGCCCTACTAAAATGCATCTTGGAAACCGGACGAACTCACCAAATTCGGGTACACATGAAGAGCATAGGGCACCCTATCTTTAACGATGCCCGGTACGGTGGCGACCAAATTTTAAGAGGAAACAGGTACGCTAAATACCACCAGTTTGTGCGTAATTGTTTCCAGTATTGTCCCCGGCAAGCCCTTCATGCACATACGCTGGGCTTTTATCATCCTATGCTTCAGCAGGAAATGGACTTTACAGCCCCAATACCGCCCGATATGCAATTGCTGTTGGACCGCTGGAAAGGCTTTGTATCCCCTACCGTCCAAGAAGCAGAAACAGAATATTTATAGGACTTATTTGCACAACTCTCTTATGAAAACAACTCCCAAGCATATAGCACTTATAGCAGGCGGATACTCTGGTGAACTTGAAGTTTCGAAACAGAGCCAGGATAGCATATACCAGTTTCTGTCCAATACTCCCTACGTTGTGCACAAGGTTCTCATCACGAAAGAGAGCTGGAAAGTTCTGTTGCCCGATGATAGCTGGACCGATATTGACAAGAACGACTTCTCTTTTATCACCCTCCAAGGTTCTCGTCAAACATTCGACTATGCTTACATCACCATACACGGAACTCCTGGAGAAAACGGGTTACTAACAGGGTATTTGGAGATGCTGAATATCCCCTACTCTTGCTGTTCGACATTGGTTAGTGCCCTCACCTTCGACAAATTTGTATGCAACAAATACCTAAGTGCGTTCGGGATTAAAGTAACTAAAGGAGTTAGGGTGTTTCACAATAACCTAACTCAGTTAGAAGAGTTGTCCCAGACTTTAAACTATCCCGTTTTTGTTAAACCGTGCAACGGAGGCTCCAGTCTTTCCACCCATAAAGTGCTGCTCGCAAAGGATTTACAGAGGGCAGTTACAGATGCACTCTCCGTGGACGGACAAGTGATAATAGAGGAATTTATTGAAGGAACCGAAGTTACTTGCGGTTGCTACCAAGACGCCTCTGGTATTCACCTACTACCCATCACAGAGGTAGTAACCCACAATGAGTTCTTCGACTTCAACGCAAAGTACAACGGAGAAGTAGAGGAAATTACTCCAGCCCGAATACCCAAAGAACTAACACAAAAAGTTCACGATATAACAAGACAAGTATACAGACTATTAAATGCCCGAGGAATAATTCGTATCGACTTTATTATTAAGGACGAAATACCCTACTTGTTAGAAGTAAACACAACCCCAGGCATGACCGCTACAAGCTTTATACCACAACAAGTACAAGCCTGTGGACAAAGTATGAAGAACGTACTATGTAGTATTATTGATTTTCACCTTTCGACATTATGATAGCCAACGATATTATAACGGACCTCCACTATTTCGATGACATCCGCCCCTTTGCCGATAACGAAATAGGCGATGTAGTAAACGAACTGTTGTCCGACCCCGAGATGCAAAGCATCCTATCCCTAACAATGGGGCACCTCTCCCATGAAGAGCTACATGAAAAGGCAAGCCAAATACGCTCCGTAAAGGATTTCAAGACCAAACTCGTTTTGGGAGTACTTTATGCTACACTTCAGCAAAGCTCTTTTTCTGTAACATCGTCGGGGAAAAGTAATATCCGTCCCTTATTAGAAAGTGGGCAAAAGTGCCTTTTCATATCTAATCACCGAGATATTGTACTGGACTCGGCGCTACTAAATATGGTATTATACGAAAATGGCTTAGGCCTTCCTCGTATTGCAATTGGAGACAACTTGCTAATTCGCCCCTGGATTCGTACCCTGGTAAAGGCTTGCGACGCCTTCATTGTGAAACGGTCGCCCTCTGTTAGGGAGATGCTACAGGAATCGCTAAAACTCTCACAATATATCCGGCGCACTTTATTGCTTCAAGAAGAGTCGGTATGGATTGCACAACGCGAAGGAAGAGCCAAAGACTCCAATGACAGGACCCAAACAGCCCTGTTAAAAATGCTTGCAATGAGTAGTAAACACGAGCTTCCAGAGTCTTTACTACAGCTAAATATTGTTCCGCTATCCATCACCTACGAGTACGACCCTTGCGACTACCTTAAGGCCGAAGAAATTATGCGAAAACGCTTGGATCCTTCCCACAAAAAGAGCCAAGCGGACGACTTGCTAAACATGAAAAGCGGCATAATAGGAGAAAAAGGGCGCATCCACTTCTCCTTTGGTACTCCCCTTACAAAAGAGGAGCTAAACCTAACAACCGGAATGAAAAAGCAGGAGATATTAGAAGCCATAGCAACAAGCATCGACCGCCAAATACACCAAGGCTACCGGATGTACCCCTCCAACTACATTTCCTACGACCTATTGCACGGGACACAGCAATATGCTCACCTTTATAGCGAAAAAGAGGCCGCAAAATTCAACCTCTACCTGCAAAACCAGATAGAGAAGATTAAAATGCCCCAAAAAGACACTCTGTCGCTCAAACATTTACTGTTGGAAATTTATGCTAACCCGCTTATTAACCAACAAAAAGCCACCGAAAATATATAACCCCCCTTCTTACTTATTATTATGAGCTGGTTTGAATGTAAACTCACCTACGAAAAAGAAATCAACCAAAACGGTCAAATGAAAAAAGTGTCGGAATCCTATTTAGTCGACGCTATGTCCTTCACCGAGGCCGAAGCCAAAATGGCCTCGGAAATAGAAAGCCGAGGGAGCTTTACCATGGATAATATCCGAAAGGTAAGAATCAGTGAAGTTTTCTTGGACAAGGATGGCGACAAGTTCTATAAAGCCAAAGTTGGTTTTATAACACTGGATGAGAAAGCAGGCATTGAAAAGAAGAAATATAGCCACATGCTCGTCCAGGCGAACGATATAGAAGGCGCCTTAACACGTTTGCAAAAAGGAATGGAGGGCACTTTAGCCGACTACGAAATAGCTGCGATAACCGAAACCACGTTAATGGATGTACTTTCCGAAAGCCTTTAACAATGAGTATTTCCAATAGGTTAAAGGCCGTTCGGGCTCACCTTCCTGCTAACGTAGAGCTAATAGCAGTATCCAAATTTCATCCGGTAAACGCAATAAAAGAGGTCTACGATGCCGGACAAAAACTATTTGGAGAAAGCCGAGTACAAGAACTTGCACAAAAAGCGCCCCTACTACCTAACGATGTACAGTGGCATTTCATAGGAACATTGCAACGTAATAAAGTAAAACAACTCCTGCCACTGGTCCATACCATCCATAGCGGAGACTCGGAACGCTTACTGGAAGAAATTCAGCACCAAGCACAAAAACAGAACATTTCCCAGGTACGAGTGCTCCTGCAAGTAGATGTTACTACCGAAGTAACAAAGCATGGCTGGCGACCAAATGAGTTACGAGAATGGCTTAATACTGGGAACTACCAAAAACTAACAAACATACAGTTTGCGGGAGTAATGGCAATGGCCAGCAATACAGCCAATACTGGAATCATTAACGCTCAGTTCGCAGAAGTGAAAGAGCTTTTTCAGGAGCTACAAACCAAGTATTTCTCCCATACCACCAACTTTAGGATGCTTTCTATGGGGATGAGCCAAGACTACGAAATAGCTATTCAAAACGGTAGCACTCACGTTCGTATAGGCTCGGCCATATTTGGTGACCGCGAATACTAATTCACAACATATCACTGTAAATCATGAACAACAACAATTCCAACTTAACCGAAAAAATATACGACGAAGAGGAATGCCTTGCTTATATTAGGCAATACAACCCCAGCAGTTCGACCCTAAAAGCTTTATCGGACGACGATTTAACCTACATCGTGGACCTTATTTATGAATATATGGAACGCAACGGACTTATCCCGGAAGATGAAGATGAGGATAATGACGATGAAGAGGTTGAAATTGACTTGGACGATGTATTCCAATTTGTAACTAAAAACATTAAACGGGACAAAATGGAAATAACCCTTTCGGCAGAAGACTTCACATGCATTTATGACGCTGAAACAGAATATTCTGAGTCCTTATTAAACTAACTTCGTATATTTGTAACGTGAGAACGCTATAAGGTGTTTTCATTGTAACTCTCATAAAACAAAACCATCATGCTAAAACTACGAAACATTATTGGGGTGTCTGCCCTTTCTATTTCACTATTATTTAGTGGATGTGGAGCTAATAATACTTTGAAAGGTACTGGTATTGGAGCAGGTGTTGGTGCTGCCATTGGTGCTGGCATCGGGAAAACCCTTGGTAACACTGGCTTAGGTGCTGTTGTTGGCACCGCAATAGGCGGAGCCGCCGGAGGTGTTATAGGACACAAAATGGATAAACAGAAAAAAGAACTCGAGCAACAAGTGCCCGAAGCCAAGGTGGAAACCGTAAATAACGGAGAAGCAATACGTGTAACTTTCGACAGCGGTATACTCTTTGGTGTAGATTCCAGCACCCTCAGTGCAAATGCTCGCAGTGCTCTAACTCGCTTCGCTCAAAACATGAATGCAAACCCCGACACCGACATCAAGATTGTAGGCCATACCGATAGCACTGGTCGTCACGCTTACAACATGACGTTGTCCGAGAAAAGAGCGCAAAGCGTTGTTAACTTCCTTCGTTCTCAGAACGTGGCTGCTACCCGTATGATTTCTCTTGGAATGGGACCAGACCAACCCGTAGCCGAGAACAGTACTGCTGCAGGTCGTGCCCAAAACCGACGCGTAGAAGTATTTATCATTCCTAACGCTAAGATGATTATGGATGCCAAACAAGGCAAGTAATTTCTTACTTAAATCCTCCCCAAAAGGGCGTCGAAACGATTGTTTCGGTGCCCTTTTTTTTATAAACTGCTCCAAACGCTAATACCCTTTTACTACGCATCTCCTCTTCTCAGCTCTACACAACCTTATATACATCACGTTCACATAGCAAATAGAGGAGGACAGAATGACGTTTTTAAGGTTGTCCCTCGAAAACATTAATCAACACAACAACTAACCAGATAATAATTATCTACGACGTTGACTTCTTGTCAAAAAAAAAGAACTGCATCCCAAAGTTAGATACATAACTTTTGGGATGCAGTTCTTTTTCGGCTCTACTCTTGTAATTTCCCTACGGGAGGGGCATGTTCTCCATCCGTAGGGGGAGTAGACTATGACGCTAAATCCGCCTTGTTTAATTTTTCCTCGTTGTCTTGAATAAGCTGGTCGGCACGAGACACCCAGGGGCGTTTGCCAAGAATACGCTCTACATCCTCGGTGTATATAACCTCTTTTTCATACAACAGGTTAGCCAGTTCTTGGTGTTGTGCTTTGTGTTCTTGTAAAACGGCCTTTGCTCTTTCATATTGCTCATTAACAATGCGCAATACTTCTTTATCTATTTTCCTGGCTGTTTCTTCGCTATAAGGTTTTGTAAAGCCATATTCGTCCGAGGTTTCGTGGTAATTTAAGTTAGGTATCTCGGAGCTCATGCCAAAATAAGTCACCATAGCTTGTGCCATTTTTGTTACGCGTTGCAAGTCGTTAGCCGCACC
>JAEWGA010000040.1 GCA_023388555.1 Bacteroidota bacterium
GGGGGGATTTTGAGGGAGGAAAAAAAGTATCTGCGGAGTCTTTCAAAAAAGAAAGCGCAGTTTGTCGTAACGAAAAGCGCAGTTTGTTGAAAAAGAAAGCGCAGTTATTTTTGCACAACTTTTAACACCCCTCTCCAACCCGCTTCAGCAAAGGGATTGCGGGCGGTCATCCTTTTACCCCCAAAATCACCCCCAAAACACCCCATTTTCGTCCCCAAAATCCGCCTAATTTCCACCCTAATTTTCTCTCCAAATTTCGCCTCATTTTCCCCCAAAAAAACACCCTAAATTTTCGCCCTAAAATCCGTTCATTTTTCGCCTTCATTTTCGCCCTAAAAGCAGGTTATTTTTCGCTCGAAATCTCGGACGAAAATCGTTCCATTTTTTATTTTCTTTTTCACTCCAAATTCTGGGGGTAAATTAACTCCATTGGGGAGGCTTATTTTTCACCCCAATTACCGCTACAAATTTCGGTCACATTTCACCGTACTTTGGGGGATACTTTAAATTTCAGTTCCAAAACTCCCTCCCTATCTCCAGCTCAAGTTTCCTTCCGATTTTTGGGCTGGTTTTTACTTTTTAGACTCCTCTTTGAAACTTTCTTATCTTTGCGTTAGGCATGCGCCATATTTCTTGTACAGATAATGTTTTCGTTATGAACCGATTTGCCTCTACGCTTATTTTAAGCCTTGGATTATTTCTTCTGCATCCCCTTCCCTCCGCTAAAGCCTGTACTGGCATCACGCTTACTACACGCGACAAGCAAGTAGTGGTGGCACGCACCATAGAGTGGGGAGGGTCGGATTTGCAGAGCCATTATGTTATAGTCCCTCGGGGATATGTTCAGGAGTCTTGGCTTCCGGGATCTACTGGTGGCGGGCTTCGTTTTACTGCCCGTTACGGATATGTTGGTTTTGCTGTAAACCAAAAAGAGTTTGTTACCGAGGGGTTGAATGAAAAAGGACTCTCGGCCGGACTTTTCTACTTTCCCCAGTATGGGAAGTATCCCGAGTATGATGCAACGCAGCGTCAACATACAATATCGGACCTTCAGCTTGTCCCCTGGATTTTGGGTAGTTGTGCTACGGTAGATGAGGTGCGGGAAGCCTTAAAAACAGTGCGCGTTAGCAGTGTGGACCCACGGGCCTCTACGGTACATTGGCGCTTTACAGACTCTACTGGTAAGCAGATAGTGTTGGAGTTTGAAGATGGTGTTCCGCATTTTTACGATAATCCTTTGGGTGTCCTGACCAACTCTCCTGGGCTTCCTTGGCAGTTGACCAATTTGAATAACTATGCCCACCTTATTCCTGGGCCTGTGGCAGAGCAACAATTTGGCGGGCATACTCTCCGCTCTTTTGGTATGGGAACGGGCATGTGGGGGCTTCCTGGTGATGTTACTCCTCCGTCTCGTTTTGTTCGTGCCTTCTTTTACCAAACAACAGCGCCTACGCCTGCTACCACTGCCGATGCCGTTCGTTCGGCCTTCCAAATACTGCACAACTTCGACCTTCCTATAGGTATAGAAGTATCCAAAGATACCGAGGCTCCCAATATACCCAGTGCCACACAGTGGACATCGGCCACGGATATTGCCAACCTCTGCATCTACTATACCACTATGTATAACCCTGCTATTAGAGGGTTCGACCTACGTACCATTAATTTTGCTACAACTAAGTACAGGGCTGTGCCATTGGATCCGCCTACACCTGTGCCATTCCAAATGTTAACTGTTAAATAGGAGTAGCTTTCCAACGGCGCTTGTGCTTTTTAGCTGTAGGGCCGGTGGTTTCCAAAAAAAACTGTCCAGTCCTTTGCCTCCAATGCTTGGGATATGAGTTGAGAGGTAAGGACCTTTCTTGAAAACTAAAAGGGGAATGCCTTAGGGTGTTCTCCTTTTAGTGTTAGTAGGGCAGGGGTTGATATACATCCAGGTGCAATAGAGGTCTTGTTTTTTCTCCATAGAACATATTTACGATGCTGATGTTGTATTCCAGAAAAAAACAACTGTAAAAACGGAGTATGAGTGCCTCTTATATTTGCGAAAATATATACCTTTGTACAGGCTTACCCCTAAGCAGGGGGGACCAACAGAAATTGCGGTAGTAGCTCAGTTGGTAGAGCGTCGGCTTCCCAAGCCGAAGGTCACGGGTTCGACCCCCGCCTACCGCTCTTGTATTAGTAATTATGTTGTACATGAAGGCGTCTCCATCTTGACTGGTTTGGGGCGCCTTTGTTATTGTGCTAATAGGACAGGAGGAGGAATAATAATTATTACCCATGAGTATTGATACAGAAAATAAAGAGGCTATAGGTACTACAACACAGGAGACAGACGTGCATTCGGTCCCTTTAGGAACAGAAGGGAAGTATAGTTACATACTTACGGGGATGTATAAGTCGTGGTTTTTATCCTATGCATCTTATGTTATATTAGAGCGTGCCGTTCCACATATTGTTGATGGGTTAAAGCCAGTACAACGCCGGATATTGCATACTATGTCGCAAATGGATGACCGGTTGATAAAGGTTGCCAACATAGTTGGTTACACAATGCAACTTCATCCGCATGGCGATGCAAGCATTACGGATGCTTTGGTGCAGATAGGGCAAAAGGACCTACTGATAGATACGCAAGGTAACTGGGGGAATATTTTAACGGGGGATGGTGCTGCTGCAGCTCGGTACATCGAAGCCCGGTTATTACCTTTTGCAAAAAAGGTGCTGTTTAGTCCGCAAATAACCCAGTACAAGCCTTCTTACGATGGCGCAAATAAAGAGCCTGTTTATTTGCCTGTTAAGTTTCCGCTCCTTTTGGCGCAGGGAGCAGAAGGTATAGCCGTAGGGTTATCGTCCAAGATATTGCCACATAATGTTACGGAGATATTGCAGGCGGCTATAGCCTACCTGAAAGGCGAGGAGTTTGTGTTGTACCCGGACTTTGTGACTGGCGGTTGGTTGGATGTTTCGAGGTACTCGGACGGGCGCCGAGGAGGAGCAGTGAAGATTCGTGCAAACATTGTTAAGAAGGACAATAAGACATTAGTAATAGACCAGATACCTTTTTCGCGCACTACCTCCTCTTTAATAGAGTCCATACTAAAGGCAAACGAGAAAGGGAAGATTCGCATAAAAAAAATAGATGATAAAACAGCCGAGCAAGCAAATATAGAGATACAGTTGGCCCCCGGTACTTCCTCGGACAAAACAATAGATGCCCTGTATGCCTTTACGGACTGTGAAATAAGCATTTCGCCTAACTGCTGTGTAATTCAGGATGACCAGCCTGTATTTATAGGAGTGTCGGACGTGCTTAAGGATAATGTTACCCGAACTATGGGCTACCTGCGCCAGGAACTGGAACTTGCTTTGGGACAGCTGAAGGAGAAACACCTTGCAGTGTCGTTGGAGCAGTTGTTTATTACCCGTAGAGTATACAAAGACCCCGAGTTTGAGGAGGCGAAGAATATATCGGCTGTTTTGTTGCATATCCATAGCCGGTTAGAGGATGCTATTGCCCAGATGATACGCCCTGTAACACAAGACGACCTGAAGGTGTTACTGGATATCCGTATGGCACGTATCCTTAAGTTTAATGAGGAAAAAAGCAGGAAGGATTTGTTGGCACTGGAAAAAGAAATGGAACAAATACAAAACCACCTGCAAGATATGCGTAGGTACACTATAAAGTGGTACGAAGGCTTACTAAAAGATGTAGGCGACAAGTATCCGCGCAGAACACAACTGCAGAGTTTCGATACTATTTTGGCAGCAAAGGTGGCCGAGAAAAATGAACGTTTGTATGTAAATAAAGCGGAGGGGTTTGTTGGAACATCGCTCCGGAAGGATGAGTTTGTGTGTAATGTTTCGGAGATAGATGATATTATTGTGTTTTTCCGAAATGGGAAGTATCTGGTAACAAAAGTCTCGGACAAAGCTTTTGTAGGGAAGGATATTATACACGTGGCTCGCTTTATAAAACGGGATAAAAGAACAATTTATAATGTTATATATAGGGATGGTAAAGCGGGAATTAACTACATAAAACGGTTTAATGTAACCTCTGTTACACGAGACAGGGAATACGACTTAACTATGGGTACAGAGGGTAGCCGGGTGCTGTATTTCTCGGCTAATCCAAATGGGGAAGCCGAAACCGTTAGGGTTGTTCTTAAACCTAAAGCCAAACAGCGCCAACTGGTGTTTGAGCACGATTTTAGTGAACTTCTTATAAAGGGACGTAGTGCCAGGGGAAATATACTAACAAAGGGCGAAGTGTTTAAAGTAACACTAAAGGAAAAAGGCTTATCCACCTTAGGAGGCCGAAAAGTGTGGTTTGACCACGATGTGAACCGGCTTAATTACGACGAAAGAGGCGCTTACCTTGGTGAGTTTGCACCGGAGGATTTAGTATTGGTTATCCTTAAGAGCGGAGAGGTGTATACTACCGGCTTTGCGGAGTCGATACACTTTGAGCGAGACATATTAATGGTGGAGAAATACAACCCTAATAAGCAATGGACATTGGTTTATTACGATGGGGAACAGAAGTATACTTACATAAAACGTTTCCAGGTAGAGCCTGGCAAAAGGGAAAATATGCTGGGCGGAGAGGGAAACAGCATTGTTTTGCTCACGGCTCGGTACAACCCACAATTAGTAGTTTCCTTTGGCGAACGAGATGAGCACCGATTACCTATAAATATTGATTCCGAAAGTTTTATTGCTATTAAAAGCATTCGGGCCAAGGGTAAGCGCTTAACCAATTACATTGTAAAAGATGTATTGGTTGCAGATAGCGAGCCCTTGGAAGAGCTTTCGGATGAGTTTGAAGAGGCCCCAACGGAAGAACCTAGTGCTCCCTTTGACGCTGGAAACGATGATTATGAAGATACAACCAAGTTATTGGAAGAGGTAACAGGAGTCCGACGCCTTAAATTTGAAGCAGAAACGAATGATGAGTAAATACGGTTATAAGGTTGCAATAGCATTCTTTTTATGCATGCTTATTGCTCCCTTTGGGAAGGGGCAAAATATTGCCTCGTGGAAGGAGAAACTAAAGCGGTATTATACATCGGCCGATTGGCATTGGTCGGATACTTTGCATGCCTCTCACCGCCAGTATTTAATACGATTAGCATTGGGTGGAGTAAAGGATGCTTACATCAGTCCAATAGCTCACCGTGGTCCCGAAGTCGTTTTTATGGTCCTGGGCGATGATCCACTTAAGAGTGCTGTGCTACAAGGGTTGTATTCCGAGTTTATGGTGGGAGGTGGCCTTTATGCAAACCCCACCAACAAGTCTCAGTTATACTCTGCTTCCATAAATGGGGCGATAGGTCCTATGTGGCGACTGATGCGTAAACCCTCCTTTGCTTTGGATTTAGGCCCTATGTGGGGAATCGATGCCAATGCCCTGTTAAAGATGAGTAACAGTAACAACATCTTTAATTTACACCTATCAACAGGGATTGATATAGCTGTTAGAGCCGTGTATGCCCCCCAGTGCAAGAGTTTTCCATTTAGGGTACACTGGACAAATAGGGTGCAACTGATGCGTGTGGGGTTTGCTCCTCGGTTTGGGCAGGCCTACTACGATTATGTATCGGGCGAAAACAGAGGAAAAATAGGGGTGTATTTGTCGCATCCATTTAACTGCTGGGGTATAACATCGCGTTGCTTAGTAGATTTGCCCATTAGGGGCAGCGACCTTACCGTAGGGGTAGAGTATCAGCATTTGTATAATAAAGCTCCCGATAACCCTTACCAAACAGGAAGAATAGGATTGGTACTGGGGTGTTCTTTTGATATATTCACTTTGTCGGGCTACCATCAGCGAAGTGCTAAACCGTGGGTAAATACATTTGAGCCATGAAAAGATTTATTGGGGTTATAGTTTTTTTTATAGCCTTTTGTTCCTGCGTGCCCAATACGCCAAAGGATGTGAGCGCAAGGGCTAACTTTGAAGCCCTTTGGAAAATTATTGATGAGCGTTACTGCTTTTTGGAAGAAAAGGGCGTGGATTGGGATTCGGTATACCATGCATACAACGCAAAAATTCAAACAGGGAAGTATGAAAACGACTTCCGGTTGTTTAGCTTGTTAGACCAGATGCTTGCAGAACTGAAAGATGGCCATGTGAACTTAATATCCACTTTCGATGTGTCGGGCTATAGCGCTTGGCAAGGTGATGATACCAAAGGGTTGAATATATATGCAAGGCGTCCGTACCTTGTTGGAGCAAGTGTTACCGGAGGGATGTATTATAACTTCCTGAGCATTAAGGATACGGATATAAATTTTGCCTATTTGGTTTACAGTAGTTTCAGTAGCTCGTTGGGTAATATGCCCCTGGTTTTGAAACTGTGTGAAAAGATGGATGCTATAATATTGGACCTGCGTGGCAATGGTGGGGGGGTAGCCTCTTCTGCCGAACAACTGGTTTCCTATTTTATAGATAAGAAGGAGTTAGTGGGGTACACATCGTACAAAACAGGGCCTGGCAGAAACCAGTTTTCGGGACTAAAACCGTTGTACATATCACCTCATGAAGGGGTACGCTGGACCAAGAAACCTTTAATTGTACTACAAGACAGGGGGTGTTATAGTGCTTGTAACGATTTCTTATCCAAGATTAGGGTGGCAAAGAATGTAATAACAATAGGGTTGCCATCGGGTGGGGGAGGCGGCTTGCCATCGTCGGCAGAGCTACCTAATGGCTGGAAAGTGCGTTACTCGGCAGTACGTTCCTTCGATAAAGATAAGAAGAGCATAGAAGGCGGTATAGCTCCTATGGTTACCCAGTCCTTACCCAGCTATTACGAAAACCCTAGTACGGACGATTTAATACTGAAGAAGGCGGCAGAGCTATTGGTAAAAATACTACATAAAGAATAATACAATGACACCAGAAGAGAAACTAACAATAGAGCAGAATATTGTAAAGATGCTCAAAACCGTATACGACCCGGAGATCCCTGTAAATGTTTACGACCTGGGGCTTATTTATGAGGTGGACGTTCAGGATACTGCCGATGTGGAAGTGACTATGACCTTAACGGCACCGAATTGTCCTGCTGCGGACTTTATTGTGGAGGATGTAAAGATGAAGGTGGAGTCCGTTAAAGGTGTTAAAACCGTGAAGGTAACTCTGACCTTTGAACCAGAATGGGATAGGAGCATGATGAGTGAAGAAGCTCTGTTGGAATTAGGATTCCTATGACGAGAAACAGGGTTTATTTTGTATCCGACATCCACTTAGGCTCGCCGTACCATAAGGACCCCAAGGAGGTTGAGCGTAGGTTTGTAACCTGGCTTAGAGGCCTGGCATTGGATGCCAAAGCCCTTTATTTGGTTGGCGATATATTTGACTATTGGTTTGAGTACAAATATGTTGTGCCCCGAGGGTATGTGCGTTTATTAGGTGCCATAGCGGATTTGGTAGATAAGGGAGTGGAGGTTCACTTCTTTACTGGCAACCACGATTTATGGGTACGGGACTATTTGGAAACAGAGGTTGGCGTAATACTCCATACTGCTCCCTATACAGCCGAGATAGATGGAAAACAATTCTTTATAGCTCACGGAGATGAGTTTGATTATAGAAAGAAGTCGTTCCGTTTATTACGGGCTATTTTTCATAGTAAACTTTGTAGGGTGTTGTATGCCGCAGTACACCCACGCTGGACGGTGGGTTTAGCTATGAGATGGTCCTTACAAAGCAGGAAGAAAGGCGTACAGTTACCCGGAACAGAGTACCAAGGGGAAGAGCGCGAATATTTGGTGGAATATGCTAAGAACCGGATTTTAACAGAGGGGGTAGACGCACCCCATTTCTTTGTTTTTGGGCATAGGCATATAATGTTGGACTTGATGTTATCGCGCCAGTCCAGGATAATAGTATTGGGGGATTGGATAAATTATGACTCTTATGCTGTTTGGGATGGCGAGTGTATGGTACTGGCTACATTAAAAACGGAACAGTAATACGAAAAGTTTTACGGATGTGTGTTTAGGCTGTTAACCCCATACTCCACCTTTTACCAGTACTTAGGACCTTGAAGAGTGTAGCTGTTTAATATTAAGCCCTAATTTATTAAGGGGTATGTGCAGAAAAAAAGTAGTGCAAACGTTTATACAAGCTGTTTTCAAAAGGCTTTATGTAGGCTCGCAAATAATTAAGGCTACATTGGGTTTCCTAATGTTGGGGAGTGCCCTTGTTACTTTAATATCCTGTCAGCATTACTCGCCGGTTGTAGGAGCGTTGGTAATAGACCCTACCTTACCTCCTTTACACAATGAACGCTTGCCTATAGGGGTTGCTTTGGATATGGTAGGTACGGATAGAGACCTACTTAGCCCTAACCTCCTTCTTAATAGTAACCTTGAGCTGGCTCCAGCTTTGCCTAACTGTGCTTTTAATTTTGCCGACTCTACCCTAACAACTCCCAACGGGTACAAAACGTTTTATCCGTTACAACCCTTGCATTATGGGTGGGATGTAATACAAGGCCATGCCGAGGTGCAAAGGGAGCAAGGGTTACAGCATAGCTTATCCTTCCTCCGGTTATGCGCTACGCCCGACTCCCTGCACAATATTACTGTTAGGCAACGTATACGGAGTTATGTAAGTCAGAACAAAGATTCGCTTTGGTTTTCTTGTAAACTTCGGAGTAAATTGGAGTCTACAAGTGTTGCTATTTTGCTAACCGATAGTTTAGGACGGGCGTGTAGTAATAAACTGACTTTTAATACTACAAACGAATGGTCCTTGCAAACAGGCTTGTTGGTAGTGGATTCCTCTGTACAAAAAAGCTATTTAACGCTCTCGGTAGCCTCTGCTTCTTGCTTGGATGTAACTCAGCTTTCATTGCAACAGGCAGGACCATCATTAACCGAACAACTAACCCGTTACTTGGCTCCCTTACAGTTAGAGTATATACGTCACCCCAGCGGACAAGTAGCTAATGGCTATTATCCTAATACTTATCCTATCCCTTTGCAGAAGCCTACCTCCCAGTGGTATTTAACCCAAAGAGAGGGGACTGGTAGTTTCCAGTATCCGGAGTTATTAACCCTATGTGAAAACCTTGGAGCGCACCCTATTTATATTGTAAATGTGGGTATAACATCTCCCGATGCTATGCCCCGAAGCGAAGATATTACAGAGCTGCCAGCGCGAATAGAAAAGGTGGCAGCTTTGGCAAAGAAGATGCTAAGAAGTTCGCACAAAACAAGCAAAGGGCCTATTATACAGTTAGGGTATAATATGAGTAGTCAGGACTATTTCCGGCGCTTCCAAGCTTTCCGGAAAGTGCTACAAAGCGATACCCTAAATATCGATTTAATTAGCGGTGCCGACCTCTCTTCTTCTGCCCCGTTCAGTGATATTATTTACGATGTAGCTGGGGTGAAAATATCTTATCCAGAATTACAGAATTACCTCCCGTTTGGTGATAATCCGGCAGCGTACATACGGCAACCTATTATGTTAGGACAGGTGCAATTTGAACATTGTAGCACTCCACATTATTTGCCCGATTTACTTCAGCGAGGAATTTTCCTCATCCAAGCAGAACAGAAAGCCATGCTCCTTAAAGGCGTTTCAATGAATCCATTGCTTGCTTCGGCCGATGGGAATGCCTTAGGAGTGTTTACTGTTAACGGCTCAAAGTTACAACCTACTAACCTGTATTGGTTACTAAAGGATTTTATACAATGCCGGGGCGACTTGCTTAGGCAGGGAGAACAAAATTTGGAGTCCGACGCAGTACACCGATCACCGTTACTGTATACTTCATTAACCTCGCTTAAAGGGGACTCCTTGTATTATCTTAAGGCAGCCAATGCAACACGTCACCCCCTAACTTACCGGTGGAACGTGTCGTCCTTAAATGCTTCTTCGTGTAAAATATCGGTTATTAGGTATAGGCTTCGGCAACGCTTGGAGAGCATTAGCCCCAATCCACAATACCTACGAGAAGAGCAAGAGCTACCTATATCCAAATTAACGGGGCTTTCGTATACCTTTTCTCCGTACGAGTGGGCTGTTTTTAAAATAGAAGTGCTTAAAGAGTAGTATGCCTTGGAGGCTTATAGCGGTGTTTTTCGTTTTAATTCCTCTTGTGTTTTTTGCCTCCAGCAGTGTTGTTTAGGATACAACCGTGAATATAGGGGGCTACGGCCGAATAGGAGTAGCGGTAGGTGTGTTGTTGAACAAAAGCATTTGGCATTTTACGCAATCGAACCTCAGCAGGAATCTTAAATTACGTTCGGGGTTAACCAAGTACCAGTTGTGCTTAATATCCTTTCCTTTGTAGTGTTGTAGGTGGGGGCATTTTCCTATGCTGTAGCGGATGCAATACTTGGAAATCATTACTGCGCCTTGGGGGGTGGGGGCTAATTCGTAGGCTTGGGCAATGTTTTGTGCCCCGTTTTGGGCATAAAACTGGCGAGCATAGCTGTTGCTAACATTGGCAAGGTAGGAGATTGTTTTAGGGAAGAAGGCTGAGGGTATAGTAGTGCGTTTGGGCGGAATACGGCTTTGTTTCATGTATTCGGTAACGTTAGCACTTAGCCCCGCAATAACATCTCTGCGCAGTTGTGCCAGTACAGAGCGCGGGATAAAATAGTCCTGAGAAGAGTCGCACTCAATATTTATACCTTGCAAAGCGTAGGGGGTATTGCCGAGTTTCCCTAAGACTTCTTGTATTACTTGTTTTTGTGGTTTTTGCGCTATCTCTCCAAGGTGTGTAGCCGTGGATGCATAGGATATACCCAGGTTGGGTTGAATGGCAATTAGCTTTATACCGGTTGGGTTTACTTTCAACTGCATGGATAGGGGGCATTTACGCTCCATAGGGGTGTTTTGCAGGTATTGTATATAGGCGTTATCCCAGCTGCGGTACACTGTTGTACCCACGGTAAGGGTTGGGGGAACACGAGGAACTGTTAGCACATTGCCATTGCTCGTGTTGGCTCGGAATCCATTAGTGGCTCCGTTGGCTTCAAAAAATGTGAACCCGTCGCCGTTATGTATTTCTATCTCTTTGGGGGTGTGTAGGGTTATGGTATTGCCTGTTATTTTGCTTACTTTCCCAGCGTAAACACCAATAGACTTTGGGGTGGCGGGGTTGGCAAGGTCGTCTGCGCCCCGCCCTTGTTCGGAGAATGTTGTGTATCCACGGTTAAATATGGCGTTTATATCGGGGGTAAAGGCCGGTGGATTTGCATTGGGAACAGAGCGGCGTGTAAAGTTAGGATGTTCGGTTATGAAGTTATCTAATAAACGGCTGTAGTGAGCTGTAACGGTTTGTACATAGGAGGCATCTTTGAGACGCCCTTCTATCTTGAAGGATGTCACACCCGCTTCTATGAGTTGTGGCAGAATGGTAGAGCGGTTTAGATCCTTAACCGAAAGCAGGTGTTGTCCCCTCACGAGAACGTTCCCGGTATCGTCCACTAAGTTGAAAGGCAACCTGCACACTTGCGAACAGTTCCCCCGGTTAGCACTTCGTTGGGTGTTGATCGAGGCAGAAGCATAGCACTGACCGCTGTAACAAACACATAAGGCACCATGGACAAAAGCCTCGAGCCGTACGTTAGGAACGGCCTGGTGTATTTGTGCTATTTGACTTGGCGACAACTCGCGTGCAACAACTATTTGTTCCAATCCTTGGGCGGCCCAAAACGCTATTTTACTGGCCTCGGTATTGTGCATTTGGGTGCTGCCATGCAATGGGATAGGGGGCATAGGTGCATTAAGGAGTGCTGTGTCCTGTACAATTAGGGCATCTGCTCCAACCTCGTAAAGTTGGTGTGCAAGGGTTATGGCGTGTTCCACCTCGTGTTCGTACAGTATGGTGTTTAGTGTTACAAATACGCGGGCACCGTAGGTGTGTGCAAAGTCGCATAACAAGCTAATATCACTAATACTGTTAGTGGCCGAGGCTCTGGCACCAAAGGCTGGTGCACCAATATATACGGCATCGGCCCCAGCAAGAATGGCAATTTTGCCTATTTCTAAGTTTTTTGCTGGAGCCAGTAGCTCTAATTGTGTGGCAACTGTTGGTGTCATTTGCCGTTGTTAGTCCAATTTAGGACCAAATGCCAAATCGCCGGCATCGCCAAGCCCTGGTATAATGTAGGAGTGTTCGTCTATTTCCTGGTCCAAGGCGGCAAGCCACACCGTACTATCGGCAGGTAGTACTTTCTCCAAACAATCCAGTGCAGGCTGGCTTGCTATAACCGATGCAATGTGTATTTGGGCTGGCTTCCCTTTTGTAATAAGCGCTTTATAACCTAATTCCATGGAGCTTCCTGTAGCTAACATGGGGTCCGTGATGATTAGTGTTTTATTTTGAACGGAAGGCGAAGCTATGTATTCTATATGAACATCGAAGTTGAGCCTGTCCTTGTACTTCCGGTAAGCAGATACAAAGGCATTTTCCGACGCATCGATGTAGTTCACAAATCCTTGGTGAAAGGGTAACCCAGCTCTTAGAATTGTTGCAACAACAATGGGGTTTGTTGGGAGGTGCTCTTGAGCTATCCCTAAAGGCGTATGTACATCGGTAGCCTTGTAAGTGAAGGTTTTACTTATTTCGTATGCCATAATTTCTCCTACCCGCTCAATGTTACGGCGAAAGCGAAGCCTATCTTTCTGTACTGTAACGTCCCTAAGCTCGGCTACAAACTTGTTAAGCAGAGAGTGCGTCTGGGATAAATTTATAACTTTCATATTTATAGTGTTAGCATGTTAGTTAATGAGGTGAGTTGCGTAGTAAGTTCTTGTATTCGTTGGACTTCTGAATCACATTTCTTACATAGTTCACGGTTTCCTTTCCTCGCATATACCCAAATTTGCATACTGGGTCATTATAATACTTGGGGTTACTTTTTAGGAGAACGCATTTTTCTACCGCATTGTTCCATGAGGTACTTGGTAGGCCTAATTTTTTTGCAAGGCGGCAAGCATCTTGTATGTGCCCAATACCAGCGTTATAGGAGGCTAAGGTGAAGCGAATTTTGTCTGTGCTATCGGGGATGTGTTCAAAGTATTGGGAATAATGTCGTAAATAGTCCGTAGCTATGCGAACGGCTATGTTGGGGTTCATAAGGTCTTGTTTATTAGCCCCGAAAGCTTTCCCGGTAGAGGGCATAATGCCCATTAGCCCTACGGCTCCAGACCACCCTACTACCGAGGGGCGAAACCTGGACTCTTGGAAGGCTATAGCTGCCAATAACGTCCAGTCCCACGGAAAACTGCTGGCGGCATCCTGAAATATTTTATCGTACGGAGATATTGTTCCGGTTGCCCATGTTGTACTAACCTCCCCTATGTTTTTATTCCAGTATAGGAGGGAATAAGCATCGTGTAATGAAAACTCTTCTTCGTGGTGTTTAAAGAAGCTTGTTAGTGAGTCTCCCAGCTCGGTATTCGTTTTGTTTGCAATCCAACTGTAGCGCAGGGGGACACTAATTCTTGTTTTGATGTCCAATTCGGGGTTATATTTCTTGTATACGTTGGCCAAACGTTCCTCTGCTATGGCAAGGAAATCGGGATCCTTTTTAATAGAGTCGAGCATCTCTTCTACTCCTATATTATCCAGTTCCACCAATTGGAACTCCTTATGATGCCCCATTTCTTGGTCTATTTGTTCCATCCGTTGTTGTTCGGCACTTCCTTGCAGCACATGTATTCGGTGCTGATGCATCTCCAGTACGGAGCGGATAGGTGTTTGGGATATGTGCTGTACCAGTACAAGGGCACTTGTGTTGGTGGGCCCGCAACAAGTAAACTCTTGGAGGTGCTGGGTAGTCATGGCAATAGGGGTAATACAAACATCTATAGTGCCATTGGCAACCCACTTATAAAGGGTGTCGATAGAGGAGGTTAGCTGTATGCTGGGAAACAAACTGTAATGTTTGGAAAAGGCCAACACCTTTTGGTACTCATAGCCTTGGCTTTCACCACGGTACATAAAGAAAATAGCGGGCGAGGTAATGGTACCTATCCGTAAAGTATCGGAGGCGAGTATTTCTTTCCAGCCTCGGGCTTCCAAGGGGTGTTTCTTCTTTTCCTTTGGAAAGCAAGCCACCAGCCCTAATAGCAAGCAAGCAGTAGGGAAAAGAAATAACACTTGCCTTGTTAATTTACTCATAGCCCAGTGGTGGTAGTATTTACTCTACGTACAAAACAAGACCCTTTAAGTATTCGCCTTCGGGGTGATACATACTTATGGGGTGGTCTGCTGGTTGAGATAAGAAGTGTAGTATACGTATCTTTCTTTTTGCCGCCAATGAGGCCGTAAATATTGCCTGCCGGAATTGCGTGGCGGTTATGGCTTGCGAACACGAAAAGGTAAAGAGTATACCTCCAGGTGCAATTTTTTTTATTGCCTCGGTATTGATGCGTCGGTATCCTTGTAGGGCGTTGGTTGCTACGCCACGGTGCTTGGCGAATGCTGGGGGGTCTAATACAATTAAGTCGTATTCCCCATACTCCATATTCTCCAGGTACTTAAAGGCATCTACGGCTAAGGCTTTGTGGCGGTTGCTTATTTCGATGGGGAAATTAAGTTCCACATTTTTGTAGGTTAGGTCGATAGCCTTAGGAGAACTATCGACCGATACCACTTGGGTGGCACCACTTCTTAGCGCATACAATGAGAACCCTCCGGTATAACAGAATACGTTGAGTACGCGTCGGTTATGGGCGTAACGCTCAAGCAGACGACGGTTTTCTCTTTGGTCAATAAAGAATCCTGTTTTTTGCCCTTTCTCAATATCGGGAATGAAGCGTATGCCATACTCTTGGCAGGCTGGGGTATTGTAAATGCCCCATAGTATACCTGTGCTATCGGGGATGTTAGTGCGGTGGGGTAGTGTAGTGTCGGATTTATAATAAATACAGGACAGCTCTGCTCCATAAACCTTTTGTATGGCTTGTGCTATTTCGTGCCTTACCAAATGGATGCCAACGGTGTGGGCTTGCATAACAGCCACATCCCCGTAAATGTCCACTACTAAGCCAGGAATAAAATCTCCCTCCCCATGAATTAGTCGGTACGTACAACTGTTGTCGGAAGCTAAGCCCAATGCTTTTCGTAATTCATACGCGTGAGCAATTCTGTTTTCCCAGAAGTTAGCATCTATATCTTCGTCCTCATTAAAAGTGAGGATGCGAACAGCAATACTTCCCAATTCGTAGTACCCACGTGCTACAAATTGGTTGGTATTATCTACCACATTAACTAATTCGCCGTCCGCAGGTTGGATATTAGTAGTAGCCAAAGCCCCCGAGAAAATCCACGGATGTAATCGGGTTAAGGACTGCATTTTATTTTTTCGTAGCTGGAGTGTGGGAATTGTACTCATATATTAACGAAGGGTTTACTTTAGGAATTGGCGTTTGGGTGTTGGGGGAAGTGGTTACGAAGCATAGTTGGGGTGTAGTACGGGTATAGGACTTTAAATATATCGAGTCCCGCACGAGCATCGAGCGCAGCATATCCTATCTGGGTATCGGTAAGTGTGTCGCGCTCCCAATTGCTTAAACGTTGTTTCTTAGTCATATGCAACCCAAACAGTATGGCATATATTTTGTTGAGGGCCGAAACTTTTATCCCCGCTTTTGTACTCATCTCGGTTAACTCTAAAATGGCACGAGGCGACCACCCCAAGTGCTGCACCAAGCTACGAGCGTCCTCGTGAATGGCAACGCCTGCTTTAATTATATTGGCGTTTTCTATAATGCCTTGTATGGGTGTTAGCCTGCTCTTTTCCTGAAAAGTACATAACCGCACTAAAATATTTTCTGCGGGTGTTGATAGCTGTAGTAATGCAACTTTGTTGGGTTTCCCCTTTACAAAGGAAGGCTTTGTTTCGGTGTCAAGTCCTATAACGGGCTCTGTGGCTAAGCGTGTTGCTGCAGCTAAAATATCTTGGTCGGTACTGTGGTTGTCCAATACCAGTATAGGGGTATGTACTTGGGCAATAGGAAGTGCATTTACCTCGTCTGCTGTAATGCTTGTACGGAATTCAGTATTCATACAACGGGTTGTTGTTTTCGTAATTCACATCGTTATCCTCGGTGTAGTAAAGCTCGTGTAAACGGCGCATTGCAGATAGCAAACTACTTCCCCATTCGTATTTAAACAAAGTGAGTACTTCTGTTATAGACGCCTGAATAGAAAGCTCGTTCTCTGTTTTAAAGATGCCTATACAATCTCCTAATACTTGGTACAAGTCTGCTAATGATTCCGACATACTAACCGAAACAGGCATCTCTAAGTATCTTGCATTCTCAAGTTCAACATCCAGGTATACATCGGCATCTCCCAAAACGCATTTAACTTTCTCACGGATAGCCTCATAGCTGGGCTCCGTTACAAAGCGTTCAAGGAACACTGCTTCCTCCTCTTCACAAGGGGGCAACTTTAGCGCCGTTGCATATACTTGGCAAAGCAAAGAAAGCACCTCGGGGAAGAAATCCTTACCAGAAGTAGAGCTATCCAATTGATCCAGGAACAAACAGTAGCGAGTGGAAGCAACAATAAATGCTACAACCTCATCTCCAAAAATGGGATAATTACGATTGTCAAACATACCAAGATGCGTATTGGTTTCCAACAAAAGTACATAAAATAAGAGTGCCTTTGTGCGGCAGAAGCTACTGGTATGCAGGAACGCCGTGTAAACTTCGTTATAAGAAGTGGAATCTTCCTTTTGAAAACTCATACTTTCCCCTCATTACCCCCTGTTCCTTACAGATTGAAAAGCTACAGAAATAATACTTTAGGATTGGGGGGATGGCAGAGGCTAAGAGTTATTGCAAGCAATTTATTTCGTAACTTTGAGGGGTACACCCATTTAATATACACACAATGAAGAAAGCATTTGTATTTCCTGGTCAGGGCGTTCAATATGTGGGAATGGGAAAGGAACTTTATGACCGTTCCCAAGAAGCCCGTGACCTGTTTCTTAAAGCGAACCAAGTTTTAGACTTTGATATCACGGATATAATGTTCAATGGCACCGAAGAGGACCTAAAGCAAACAAAGGTCACTCAGCCAGCTGTGTTTTTGCACTCTTACATCAGTGCTAAGGTTAACGCTACCGAAAGGCCTGATATGGTTGCAGGACACTCTTTAGGGGAGTTCTCTGCTTTGGCTGCTGCCGAGGTGTTGTCCTTTGAAGATGCGCTCCGATTAGTTTCCAAGCGTGCTATGGCTATGCAAAAGGCTTGCGAAAAGGCTCCCTCTACTATGGCTGCTGTAATAGGTTTGTCGGACGAAGATATAATTACATTATGTAAAAGCATTCCCGATGAAGTTGTGGTGCCTGCAAACTTTAACTGTCCAGGACAGGTGGTAATATCTGGAACGGTTGAAGGTATCCGCCTGGCTTGCGAAAAAGCAAATGAAATGGGAGCACGACGAGCGTTGCGCCTGAATGTGGGCGGTGCTTTTCATAGCCCGCTGATGGAGTCGGCTCACGAAGAACTTGCAAAAGCAATAGAGTCCACCAACTTCAATAACGCCATTTGCCCAGTATACCAAAACTGCGATGCCGCTCCTCATACGGATGCCGAAGAAATAAAAGCAAACCTTATAAAGCAACTTACCGCCCCCGTACGCTGGACGCAGTCCGTAGAACAAATGGTTGCCGATGGCGCTTCTCGTTTTATAGAATATGGCCCTGGAAAAGTTCTGCAAGGGTTAAT
>JAEWGA010000020.1 GCA_023388555.1 Bacteroidota bacterium
CGGTTTCTTGTAAGCAGGAAATTCAGCCTATATCGGTAGAAACTCCTACTATACTGGAACAACTACGTGCCAGAGATATTAAAAAATGGGCAGAGGAAAAAGAACTCCAAAAACAGCAAGATGAAACGGACGCCGCTTACAACAAACGCGTCCAAGAAATGTACGATGCCTATTATGCCGACCTGAGAGCGTATAAAAAGTCGGACCACCGCATAGTATACGGCTGGTTTAGCGGCTGGTCGGCAACCGAAGGTATACCCGAGTCGTTCCTTTCCAACCTTCCCGATAGCGTGGATATCGTTTCCCTTTGGGGGGGAACAGCACCCTTTGAAGAGGGTAGCGCACGCTGGGAGGACCTTAAGTATGCGCAAGAGGTGAAAGGCTTGCGTGTATTGCTCTGCTGGCAAACCGGTTCTTCGGGTCTGGGATTGCCTGGAGGACAGGAAGACTTCAACAAACGCCATGAAGGCAAAACCAGCGAGGAGAAAGCTGTAGCCTATGCACAAGAGCTCACCGAGTTTATCAAAAAGCACAACCTTAACGGTTATGATATCGACTGGGAGCCGAACGTAGGAGACCACGGTAGAGGTTGCAATAACCTTTACTCCAACTGTACCGGAGGAGAGAGAAGCGCACCTATACGTGCCTTCATACGTGAAATGGGTAAAAACTTTGGTCCTAAGCAAGAAACGGACTACAACCCACGCAATACAGGTACCCTCTTTCTTTTCGACGGTGAAGTGCGCCATATGGCTAATAACTTTGGCGACATGGGTGACTACTTCGACTACTTCCTGAACCAAAACTACTACTCCCATAGGCCCAACCACGAGTTTACCAATGTGGACCGAATAAAAGGTTTTACCTGGCAAAAATATGTGGCTTGCGACGAGTTTGAAAAGGACTACGTTAACGGTGGTACTGCCCCCAAACAAGGAAACCTGGTAGGCTGCCAAGTAAAGGCCAAAATAGTTGCCGAAAACAATTATGGCGGGTGGGGTGCTTACCATATTGAGTTGGAAGCCAAACAAAACTACAAATGGGTGCGCAGTGTAACCCAAATTATGAACCCTTCCAGCGGTATCGTTCCTACCCCCGACACCGTTAAGGAATCGTTGAAAAAATAAAACCTACATTCCTCATGAAACATACATATACGAAACTCGTTTCACAGTGTGCGCTCCTGGGTGCTGTAGTAATGGCAATGGCTGGTTGTTCCAACTTGCCTAAAATTGCTGCCGAGGGCGATTTGCACCATGTTGTGGCTTATATTGAGGAGCTTGGCTCTTCTACAACCCAATCCTTTTCGGTAGATGAACAAGGTGGGTATATGGATATTACCGCTCGCCTCTCCGAAAACCCAAAGGAACAACACGCTTTTGTGGTAAAGGTGGAACCCGAACTCTTGGAACAATACAACAAAGAAAACAACACCAGCTTTGAGGTGTTGCCTGCCGAAAACTACGACTTGGAGTGGCTGGCTTCCGATGGCACTGTAAAAGCAACCGGAAAGAGTGTAACGGTAAACCTAAAGCAGGGAGAGTATGGCTCTACCGTTAGGTTACACGTTAAAAAAATGTCCACAACTGTGGCTTCGGAAGAGGGCGAAACAGAACAAATGCTCCCTACTTACAAAAACTATGTTATTCCGGTAGCTTTGGCTTCTGCACCTTCCGATGCCAACCTTTCCATACAAAGCAAGGCTTACAAAGGGCTGTTTTTCCTTAACCGTAAATTCTCGGCTAAGGCATTGCACCTGAACGGTAGGCAAGGTATAGAAATGATTTATTTGAAAGATGTTGAAGAACCTATTGAAGAGGATATTAACTTTACTGAATGGACGTACCAAGTATTTGTGAAGTTCGACTACATCAGCTCCGAAAACATCGGGTGGGCATGGTTTAGTCCTCGCTCGGGTCACGCACCGTGGGGGTACCACTGTTTGTATGGGCCTTCGGGCTTCACCTTCTTCGACCCCTCGGGTGGTAAACGTAGCTTTAACCAAAGCGACTTTAAAGACTTTGCCTTTGAACCCAACAAGTGGTACAACCTTGCCATGACTTGCAAAAACAAAGGAACAGAACAGGTTGAAGTGAAGTTTTATGTGGACGCCAAATTGGCTATGGCGTACACCTTCCCTGGCCAAACATTACCGCGCCCACGGGCATTTATAGGTAATAGCGCCTTCCGTGGTTTTATACGTGATTACCGCTTTTGGCAACGCGCTTTAACTGGTGGCGAAATAAGGGAAACTATGTGGGCTGTGAACCCCAATGCCGAAGGGCTACTCATATACATGCCCTTTAACGGTAACTTTAACAACGAAGTGCCAGGTAAAGAAAACACGTGGCTTTTCCGCTCGCAAGGTAATCATGACTTTAATACAACATTTACTTTGCCTGAGTAATGTTTTGGTATCACATTAACATACAACGTTTGTATACTATGAAGTATCGTACTATATTCTCGGCTTTACTGCTGGGCGGTATCCTGGCCAGTTGCATGCACGAGCCAGTGGTGTTGGAGTTCAACGACTCCTATACACCTAAAAAACCTACACCTGGTAAGCTGGACCCCTTGCCTCCTGTAGATGTATATAACACTTATGTGTTTCCCCTTGAAACAAATGTGGAACGAACAGTGGTGAACGAACTCAATTCGGATGGAGCCATAGCCCAAACTACATTCGACGCAACACCCGTTGAGCTACGTATACGCACTTCTATTGCTGCTAAAGAGGACTTGGTTATTACCCCCACTGTAATAACAGCCGAAAATAACCCCGAAGCCTACGCCTCCCTCATAAAGGGAACCACAAAGCTGTTGCCCGAAAATGCTTACACTATTGCGGAAGCCAATGTTACCATTCCGCAAGGTGAGAAAGAGACCGTAGTGCACCTGAACCTAAACGAGGAAGTGGTAAAAGGGCTGGACTTTTCGGAGGGGTCTTACTTGTTGCCTGTTATGTTACAATTACCCGAAGGAAAGGGTATTGTGCGGGGACATTTTATGCTGACCATTAACAGTGTTACCCGAAAGGCATTCCCTACGGGAAACAATGTTGAACTTGTTAGCACTTACCCCCAGGATATTCAGGATATGATTTGGAAGAGTGCACTCTCCTTTAAGTCCAATGTGGTATCTGGCAGGTTGAATAAGCTTAACGATGGAGTCATTAACGACTCTTGGTATACCCGTGAGTCCGATAATGCTTGGCTGACAATTCATTTTAGCGAAGCCAACATCAGGATGATAGAGTTGTACACCAATAACCCCAACTCCTTCTCTCACATCAAGGTAGAGGTTTCTACCGATGGTGGAAATAACTGGATACCACAAGGGGCTATTGACACAACACAAAAGTTGGATCAAACCAATATTGCCTTTACCCAACCTGTAACAATTAACGCTATCCGGTTGTCGGAGTTTATTCCGTTAATCAAACAACAAAATAACCAGTATGGCGACATCACCGAGATAAGGTTATTTACTGCAGCAGTAGAGTAATATCCTGCACAACCCAATAAAGGAGGGTGTGTCCAAACAGCAGTTTTGGGCACACCCTTTTTTTCTTGTGCTACATTGCTGGGGAGAGGAGGGGTGGAGATAACGGCTTATGGGAAACGGGGATAGCCCTTTGTATGGAGCCAAAGAACAGTTTTCTCTGCCGTTAAGGTATCAAAGGAGAGGAGGAGGGAGGGAAGAGAGAGGGAAAGGGAGGGGAAAGAAAACCCCTACCGGTGTGGAGCCGGTAGGGGTTTTTCTTTTGTTTTAGGGGGGAGGTGTTATTGTAGGTGTTGTGCTAATGATGCGTCTACGTACATTTTCCCGGTTTTGTCCACGAATACCGAGGCGCAAGGTGTTGTAACCGTTTTCCCGTTAAGGGTGGCCTGGTTGCTAAAGGCGGGTATCACCAGTGTTTTCTTCTTATGCGTAACGGTTAGTACTTTCTCCTCGGGGCTGTTGCCAGAGAGTTTTATTTTGTAGCCTTGAAACACTTCGTCGTGTGGGGCAAAGTGTGTTTGGGAAAGGTGCTGCATGGTGGTGGGCAGCCCCAATAGGCGACGCATATAGTTATGAAGTTCTATATTGGTGTTAAAGCCCACCATACGTGGGGTGTGGTTGGGTGCCGAGATGGCTAAGAACACCTCTTCGCCCGTGTGGCCGTGGGTGGTGAATCCTATGTAGGAATGTTTGCGGTAGATGGAGCCAACAAAGGCGTCCAACGACTTGGTGTAGATGCTTCCCCAGCGCTCTTGTCCGGGGCGTTGGTTGGCAGGCAGTGGCGAAAGGTCGTAGTCCTTAACCTGTTGTAGGGCTTCTAATTCCTCTTTGTTAAGGGTGATGCCAGTGTATTGTTGGAATACTTCGGGCACTTTTTCGTAGGGTGTTTGGCGTAGGATCTCCGCCATACCTACTGCTGTTTTTTGTATTTGGGTGAGGGGTCCGAAGAGTTTTTGTGCCGAAGAGTGGGCATATTTTTTCAGGTCGTAACGCCCGATGCTTAGGCCGCTGTTTCCGTGGTCCGATGTTACAATAACCACCGTGTTACCGTCTTGCTGAGCGAAGTCCAGTGCTACCCCTACTGCTTTATCGAACGCCAGCAGGTCCGTAGCCACACCTACGGGGTCGTTTGCGTGTGCCGCCCAGTCCACCTTACTACCTTCCACCATGAGCATAAACCCTTTTTCGTTGTCCAGTTTACGTATGGCGGTGGCGGTCATTTCGGCAAGGGAGGGCACAGCGGTGGTATCACGGTCCAGGTCGTAGGGTACGGACTCTTTTCCGAAGAGTGCAACAATCTTCTCGTTTTTATCGGCACGCATTCCGTTCAGGTCGTTGGAGTACACGCCATAACCGTTATTTTTAAGGTATTCTACAAACTCGGGTTTTAGCAGTGTTGTTCGTCCGCCCATGATGACGGAAGCTCCGCTGTGGACTATTTGCGGCATAATCCAGTCGCTTTTACGCCTGTCGTAGCTGTGTGCGAGGCAGTCCGAGGGGGTGGCGTCGGTGAGGTGGGATGTAACTACTATTCCTGTTTTTTTACCTTGGTAAATACGAGTAGCTTCCATAAGGGTCATTAGGGGTCGGTAGCTCCATGTTGTATCCACGGGTACTATATCGTCTTGGGGGGAGGAGTAGGGGTAGGTGGAAACAAAGCCGGCAATGGAGGGCATCCCGGTCATGTAACAGGAGGTTGTGGGGGCGGAGTCTCCTATGGGTGAGTTGGAGCAGTAGGTAAGTATTGTACCGCAAAGGTAGGGGTCAATTCGCAGGTGCTTTTTATTAGGGTTTTGGTAGCGTTGGTACCATCGTGCTAACGATATGGATGGGAGGGATGTACCGTCCGTAATCATCAGGATAACGTTTTTTACCGGCTGCACCGAGTCGGCTGTAAGGTTTTGGGCTTTAGCCACAGGGTTTGCTGTGAAGGTAAGGCAGAGTATTGCCAACAGCAGGAATAGTTTTGGGGTTCTGTTCATTGTGAGTAAGGATTTAGAGTTATGCGGGTTATGCGGTTTTAGCATAGGGGGATAATATCCATGGGGAAGTCTGTAAGGTTTTGCATGCCATTGGGTGTCACCTCGAAGGTGTTTTCCACCCCTACTGCCCCTTCGGGGAAAACAAACTTAGGCTCCAACGCTATCACCATACCGGGCTGTAGCGGTGTTTGGTCGCGAGGGGTTAACACGGGCAGTTCATTTATTTCTATTCCCACACCGTGGCCAACGAACTTGGACTGGAAGGACATTCCCATGAAATGGTTTTGCAGCCCGGCACGGCTTACCTGTTCGGCACAGTGGTTGTATATCTCGGCAGCGGTAGTTCCTGGGGCAACGTCGGTCATCATCCAGTGTTGCAGGGCTATGGAAAGGTCGTGAGCTTTTTGGAGGTGTGGTGCCACTTTTCCCCAGGCATACACACGAGTTATGTCGGTATTATACACGCCGTAGTTTCCTGCCAGGTCCACCATTACGGGCATCCCTTGTTGTATTTGGGAGCCGTTGGCGCTCATGGGCATAGCTGGCACTCCGGCACCTCCTAAGGCGAAGTCGTAAGGTGCTGGGGTATCGGCATTAGCTCCGGCCGATAGGTTTCCCATAAATATCTCCATTCTGGCACCAAAAGCCCGGAATGTACCTATGGAGCCGTGGGTACGCATTTGGTACTCCAGCTTGTGGAGCCACTGGGTATCGGTATCGCCAGGCGACCACTCTTGGGGTGCTAAGCGATAAATCTCCATATGTTTTTTTGCCATTGCACGTATCTCTTCCAGCTCGTAGGGGGTTTTTATGCTGCGTACCTTTCGCATGAGTGCAGAGCCATCCACGGGCGAGAAGCCAGCTGTTGTAAGAGCCTCCAGCCGAGCATATTCTGCCTGAGGGAGGAAGCTCCGCTCCACCACGGTATCGGCACCTAAGGTTAGCCCGTACTCTGCCAGTAAGGCAGGTATCTGTTCTGGTTTCCGGATGGGTATAGCCTCGTAAGGAGTGTTGTTGAATAGGTTGGTAGGGCGGTCGGGGAAAAACAGGGGTTTCTGGCCTACTGCCACGTAGGTGTAACCAGAGTAGACGCTACCGGTAAGGTATAGGTGGTTGGGGACGCTACGCAATAAAATGGAGCCTACACTGTGGGCTTGCAATGCCTCGCCAATGCGCTGTAGGCGTAGCTCCAGCTCGGGGAAAGGGATATACATATTGGTGTTAGTTATAAGCGTTTTCTACTTATGCAAAGTTAGTAAAAGGGCTATGTTTGCCGCTGTTTGGCAAAAAAAACTACCCTGGGGAGGTATGCGTTCCCCAGGGTAGTTTTTTTGTTTTGGATTTTCCGTTAAAAATAGAGCGTTGCTGTAGCTACAATATTGTTGCTTACTTGTTTTAGCGTTCCGCCAAAGGCGTCGATGTGCTCTATTATAGGCTCGCCATTACTTGTGGTGTTTCCGGCATCAAACTCGTACCCACCAAAGGCATAAACCTTTTGCTTTTGCACTTGGCGCACGTAGGCTATATCCACGCCAAAGTAGCTGTTTACACGGTAACCAATACCGCCCGAGTAGGATGTGTAGGTGCGTGGCAGTGTAAAGCTATGGTCTACGCCGCTCACACCGGGGTCTATGGATAGCCCACCTTCGGGCTGTTGCCGAAGCTCTGGGTTGCGCATAGGGTTGCCGGTATAGCTGAAGCCAGCCCTAACGGATAGCCCTTGGTAGGGTAACACTTCTATCCCTACACGGTGAGTTAGTTGGTGACCATAATCTTGGCGCACTATATCGGTTACACTGGTAATCTCTTGGTTGTTTTGGAGCATTCGCATGGTGCTGAGGGGCGTCCACTCCATGTCGTAGGATACCATACCGTAGCGCCCAAGCAGGCCAGCGGCACTCACTGTTAGGCGTCCGGGGATAATCATGCTGTAAGCGCTCTCCATTTCTTGGGTGTTGTAGGATGATTTTTCATCTCCCCGGTAGGTAGCGTTGTAGCTTTCCACCTGTGCCGAGAACACTTCTCGCATATGCAGGTATTGGGGGGTTAGGTAGGAAATGCCTAAGCGTCCCCACTCTCCTAACATAAACATGGCCCCTATGTTAATCCCAAAGGAGCTGCCATAGCTACGAATGCCGTAGTTATAAACGAAGTGACTATCATTAATAAACTCTTCACCGTTATAGTCCTTGCTTTCGTCGTAATAATCCTCTCGGTAAAGGGCGTTTTTGCTGTTCGATACTGTACCAATGCGAAGGCTTGCTCCTAATTGCACATAGTCGCCAATGGTCATGCCCATAGCAAAGTCCATATCGTGGCGAGCTCCATTTTCTTGCACTTTAAGGTTGGACCCAATGGGGTGTATTAACTGTAACTTATTTTTATCCCCGCTGTTAGGGACGAAGGTAAGCCCTATGTTGTTACGGTAGGGGTAGTGTTTTCTCCCCAGGGCGTCCATGAAGGCACCGTCGGCCTTTCCTTCAATAAGATAGCTATTAAGCCCCATCACAGCCAGGGGGTCAACTCCGGGGAGCGTCAGGGGGTCGTAATCCTCGGTAGCCATTAGCTCTTTGGGCGAAAAGCCAGAGGCTATAGCACGGGCCGCAAGGTAGTCGGCAAAGGAGTGTTGCATGAGCGGCCCCGTAATCATGTCGTACTTACGGCTATAATTGTAAGCACGGTCGTAAACGAACGACAGGTTGATGTTAACCAACGAGCCACCGCTGTAGTTTTGCAACAAGGGGGTTACTACTGCCGCATTGGCAAGGTTACCCATGCGGTAGCTCACGCTTTTGCGTTCCAAGGTATTGTTTGCAATGAGGTTGCCTCGCCAGTCCACCGTTGCATTTCCCCATCCTGGGTCCAGCGTAAGGGAGAGGATATTGGTAGAGTACATGGCCAAGCCAGCGGGGTTCACCAGGATAGCGGAAGGGTCGGCACCCACTGCTCCCACTGCTCCACCCATCCCTTGGGCGCGTGCCGTTCCGTGGGTGGCGGTTTGGGTATTCCGGTATAGTTCCGAGGGGGCTTGTGCTACTGCCGAGAGCGACAAACTACCCAACAATACTCCTCCCAACAGGGTTAGTATATGTGGTTTTACGGATATCATGATGTACTTGTTTCTTGTGGTTACAAAATTGTTATAGCTGTTATGTAACGGCTTTAACGGCGACGTGAACTACCCGTCCAGCCTCCGCCCGAACGGGTTTGGGAAGAAGACGAGGAGGACGAGGAGCTGCTACGAGAGTAGGAGCCACTACTGCTACTGGAGCTACGGGTGTAGGTTCCAGAGGAAGAGGAGGAAGACCTTTCGGTTCTGCCAACAGAGCCATCCCAAGAGCGGTGCACAGGGGTGTTGGAGCGTCCTACATTGTTACCGGTACTGCGCCAGCCAGTGCTGGTGTTGCGGGTATTCACATGGCGTCCTAAGGCTCGGCCATAGGCATCTTGCCGCCCTACGGCGTTGCCATAGCTGCTACTATTGAGCCGACCTACAGCGCCCATAGAGCGGGCAGAGGGTGCATAGGTACGTTGGGTGTAATAGTTGTTCACCACAATGCCAGGGCCGTACCAGTGGGTGGGGTAGTACCAGGGGTCGTACCACCCAGCGTAAACGCCCCAGTAAGGGCCATACCAGCGGTTGTAGTACCAGGGGTCGTACCAGGGGTCGTACCAACGGCCGTATCCCCAACCGTAATTATACCATGGGTAGTAACCGTAGTAAGGCCCCCAGCTGTAAGGAGACCCCCAGCCGTAAGGAGAATAGGGGTAACCGTAGTTGATGGAGACATTAACGCGCGAGTAATTGTCGTAGCCGTAGTAGGAGTCGGACCAAGGGTCGTACCGCATATCGTCCAGCACATATACCTTATCCACACCGGTGAGTACTATACCATCGCGGCTGTGGAAACGGCGCAGCCGCTTGGTGTATTCTCCGCCTTGGAGCACTGTTGCGCTACGGTTGTTTTCCAGTTTGTCCAGGTTGCTTTCCATTTGGGCAATGCTCACCGTCATGCCCTTACGGTTGTACCAGTCCGTTACGCTATCGTAAAAGGCTTGTGCTTGGGTTTGTTCGGCCTGGTAGCGGGCTTGCAGTTCTTTATTCTGTTCGGCTTGGCGTACAATATATTCTTTGTATTCTTTTTGTCGTTCGGCGCGCTCTTTGCGTATCTGAGCGGGCGTTTTATAGGCATCATCCATCACTTGGGCAAAGGTTGTTCCTAAGCTCGCCCATAAAAAGAGGAATGCCATCCATGTAAACCTTTTCATAATCACTTCCCTTTCTTCTAATGGTGGTGGGGGGAGAATTGCTTGTTTGTTGCTTTTCTTGCCTCGTTATTGGGCCGGTATTTGGGGCTAACGCTCTGCTTTTCCATTACCTGCCAACAAATTTTACAACCTACTCCCCGTAACCAAACGTAATAGTATAAAATACAGTGTTGCAGAGCGAGCCTTCTCCTTAGCCCTACTAAATTAAGTATTATATAGCTATCCACCAAATCCCGAGGTTGTTACACCTCTCCTTTGCGGGGTAAGGGTACACGCTATGGGGCGGATAAGGGGTGCTTTTCCACGCATCACGGCCATACGGCAGGGGACTCTCTCTCCTTTCTCCCAGTTTAGGGTTGTTTGCCGGCTTCCA
This sequence comes from Bacteroidota bacterium, assembly GCA_023388555.1. Classification (GTDB taxonomy): domain Bacteria; phylum Bacteroidota; class Bacteroidia; order Bacteroidales; family Porphyromonadaceae; genus Porphyromonas_A. Next base: position 10,129 of record JAEWGA010000020.1, read on the forward strand.
ACTCGTCCAAGCTAATGGTTTTCTCTCCGCTCCTGTCCACCACCGGGATGTCTTCGTACTTCACAGCTTTAGGCTCGGACTTCTTGTTTGCCTTTCGAGCGTTCTGCTTTACCTCTTTTTTCTGCGGTTCCTTTTTTGGGGGAGTCTTCTCATCGTAATAGAAGAGCGATATTATAAAAAACAGAAATGGCAGAACAAAAAACACAATGAAGAGTATAATAAGAAGTTTTCTGCACCCACACCCGCCTGTTCCTACATTCGCCTGAGCTTGTGCTATAGCCTCGGATTGTGCTATAGCCTCAGACTGTGATGCAGCCTCGGACTGTGAGTAGGAGTCAGATTTTGCCTGATTTGTATTATCGGTATTGGTTGTAACTATATTCGTGATATTTGGAGATTGTCCGGACGAAGAGGAAAAAACTTGATGAAAAAACTCAACATCAGACCTTGAATACATTCGTTCTTCAGGCGGTGTATTAGCCGGCAATGATGTGGGTGTTTCAGCTGGAAGTTGTTTCGATGTTATCTCGGGGTGTTTCTGCGAAGATGAAATAGGCGCAACCTCGTTTGTTATGTCTGATGGCGCATCATTTGTGCTTTTTTGAGCTTGGTCAAGTTCGGAAGAAGAGTGTAAGTCGTCCATAATATGCTTTGTAGTAAGAAAGGCACGGCTGGCGTATTATCCAAACCGTGCCTTATATGTATTTGTGTTGGGTTATGCCTAAAGTTACTCTACACGACGGGCGCCATCGCTAATAACAACGTCGTACACCTTAGGCGTTTTGCCGTACTTCTCTTGGTAACGTTTTTTGGCTGTTTCTACAAACAGGTCGTAAAACTCGTTTTTCACCAAGTTAATGGTGCAGCCGCCAAAGCCTCCGCCCATAACGCGCGATCCGGTAACGTTGCACTCCTGCGCTATTTGGTTCAGGAAGTCCAGCTCTTCGCAGCTCACCTCGTACAGTTTGCTCATGCCCTCGTGCGTTTCGTACATCTTTTGGCCTACTAACTCGTAGTCGCCCTTTTCTAATGCGTCACAAACGTCCAGCACGCGTTGTATTTCGGCCACCACGTATTCGGCACGCATGTAATCCTCTTCCGAAACGCGCCCCTTGTAGCTTTGGAGCATCTCCATGGTTACATCGCGCAGGTATTCCACCTCGGGGTGGTCCTTACGTATTTCGGCCACCACGTTTTCGCACGACTGGCGGCGTTGGTTGTAGGCCGAGGAAGCCAGCTCGTGCTTCACACAGCTATCCAGTAGCACCAACTTGTAACCTTTGGGGTTAAAGGGGAAGTATTTATGCTCCAACGAGCGGCAATCCAAACGCATCAGGTGGCCTTCTTTACCAAAGAGGGAGGCAAACTGGTCCATTATTCCGCACTTAACGCCCACGTAGTTATGCTCGGTCATTTGTCCGGCTTTGGCTAACTCCATGCGGTCCAGTTTATCGTTACCAAACAGTTGGTTCAGCGCAAAAGCGTAGGTGCTTTCAATAGCGGCGGAGGAGGACATCCCGGCACCCAGTGGCACATCGCCGGCAAAGGCGGTATTAAAGCCACGCACCTCTACTCCGCGTTTAATAAGTTCGCGGCACACACCAAAAATGTACTTAGCCCACGAGGCCGATGGGGCATCCTCTTCATTCAGCCCAAACTCGGTGTAGTCCTTCAGGTCTATGGAGTATGCTTTAACCTTATCGGTACCGTTGGGTTTAATTTCGGCCATGATGCCCACGTTCACTGCACCGGGGAACACAAATCCGCCGTTGTAGTCCGTATGTTCACCAATAAGGTTTATTCGGCCAGGGGAAGCGTAGATATATCCGGTGGAGCCATCGAAGTGTTTAATAAAACGGCTCCTTACAAAATCAATGTCTTTCATAACGTCGAGGTATTTATTGAGTTGAAAATATAGGGGTTCCCCTGTGGGGATTAAGCCACGGGGATATCCTTGTTCACATTACGGCTACCTATCAAGGCATAAAAGAGGAGATAAGCCAAGGCGGCAAAAATAATCCAGTAGCTGTTAATGTAGCCAACGGAGTCCACAAACAGGCCCTGCACAAAGGGCAGGATACCGCCACCGCACACCATCACCATAAAGAAGCCCGAAGCGGCCTCGGTGTACTTTCCTAATCCTTCTACCGCCAGGTTGTAAATACCACCCCACATTACGGAGGTACACAAACCTATGAGTACAAGCAGGATAACGTTTACTGGGATTTCCACAATGCCAAAGCTGAGAGAGGAAAGGAATACCGGCATCTTGCTCATGCTGGAAGCGGGTATCATAATAGCGCCTACGGTGAGCAGTGCACCCACCAACGAAACCACGGTAAGCATCAAACGGCTGGACACTTTACCGCCAATAGCGGCTCCTACCAAACGCCCTATAAGCATCAGGAACCAGTACGTACCCACTACCGAGCCGGCAATGGTGGGGTCCATAGCCCAACCTCCTTTTTCGGCTGGGTCGGTAAGGTAAGGGTTAATAAAGTTTTGCACCCCTACTTCTACTCCTACGTAAAGGAATATGGCAATAGCGCCCAGCACAAAATGGCGGAAGGCAAAAATGCTGTGTTCGCGCTTTACGGCTGTGGTAGTAGAGAGGCTAGGCTCGGGTATTTTGGCTACAAACAGCACAATGAAAGCAAGTGCAAAGATTCCCATAGCAAGATACAATGCAGGGTATGCATCGCTAATTTGTGCTTTTTCCACTTGCCCGCCAATAAGGTAACCTACCAATACAGGCACAATGGTTGCCATTAGGGAGTTGAAAGAGCCTCCCACCTGAATAAGCTGGTTGCCTTTGTTACCACCGCCACCTAAGGTATTAAGCATGGGGTTAACTACGGTATTTAGCATACACATGGAGAAGCCACCAACAAATGCGCCCACTAAGTATACCACATAACTGCTAGCCCAACCGGAAAGCACCATAACGCCTACACCAATAAAGCCTACGATAATAGCCCACAACGCGGTACGTTTGTAACCTATCTTTTGGAGCATCATACCTGCTGGGTAGCCCATAAAGGCATAAGCAATAAAGTTGGCCAGATAACCCAGCGTTGCAAGACTAGGCTTAATGGCAAACTGGTTTTTAACAATAACCCCCATAGGGTTTGCAAGCCCTGTTACAAAGGATATCATCCCAAACAGCAGGATCATAATCACAATAGGCAGAGCGTAACTTTTATTCTCTTGTTTCATTGTTTAAATGTATTATGTATTTATATGTTACTAAAATAGGGTTCTAAAACGGTTATTTGCCAGTGCTTTTTATTCCACGCCAAAGGCGAAGGTAGTCACCTCGGTCAGCTTCTCGCCAGGGCGTAGCACGGTGGTGGGGTAGCTTGGCTGGTGGGGGGAGTCCGGGTAGTGCTGTGTTTCAAAACAAACGGCAGCACGTGCGGGGTAACGGCTATCTCCTTTGCCACGCATGTTACCGCTCATCCAATTGCCGGTATACACTTGTACACCAGGCTGAGTGGTATGAATGGTCATGGAGATGCCCGTTTTGGGTGAGTAGCAGGTTGCACACAGCCCCATCTCGCCCAAGGGTTTATCCAATATAAAAGTGTGGTCGTAACCACGGGCCCAGGTAAGCTGGTCTATATCGGTATCTATGCGTTCGCCTATTTCGTGAGGCGTAGTAAAGTCGAACGGTGTACCTTTCACCTCGGCAGGCTCCCCATAAGGGATAGCAGTATCGTCGGTAGGAAGGTAATGGGTAGCATTTAGGGTTAACAAGTGGTCGTGTACCGAGGCATCACCTTCGCCCGAAAGATTAAAATAGGAGTGGTTTGTAAGGTTCAGCACGGTAGCCTTATCGGTAGTAGCGTCATAAATAATGCGCAACTCGTTTTCGTCCTCCAACAAATAAGTTACGTCCACGGTAAGGTTTCCGGGGTAGCCCTCCTCCCCATCGGCCGAGAGGTAACGCAAATGCAACTTACGGGGGTTGTAGCTAACAACATCCCACACCACAGCATTAAACCCTTTTATGCCGCCGTGTAACGAGTTTGGTCCGTTATTAATAGGCAGCTGGTACGTAACGCCATCTATCTCCAAGTGGCCACGAGCTATACGGTTGGCGTACCGCCCGCACAACGAACCAAAGTACTGCTCCTCGGAGTTTACATAGTCCTGCAAGGAGTCGTGCCCCAGCACAACATCCACAAGCTGCCCTGCCCTATCTGGCACCAGCAATTGTATAACCTTGCCGCCATAATTAGTAATTGTAACCTCCATACCACTTTGGTTACGGAGGGTGTATGCGTGTACGGGCTTGCCGTCCAACTCTTGTTCAAAAAGACTGGAGTCCAGCTTAACAGGTCTACGCGTTGTACTCATAGTAGAACTTTTAGGGTTGTTAAGGATATATATTTTGCTTATATGTATAATGATTACGGACCTATATAGGTCGCCATTGTTATGTTCAAATATAGCACAAAAACTCAAATATGCCCCTCCCAAAACATTAAACGCATTTATTTTGCATTCTCTTTTGCATTCTCTTTTGCATCCCCCTACCCCATACAATAACTAACCGCACCTTGTACAACACCTTTCAAGTTAGGGTAATAGTACGAATTGGGAAACAACAAACTCGGTGCCATTTAACGGAGCACCTTTTACAACCTTAAAAGTGGAACTTAGAAAGGATGCGGAGCTTTAAGAAACGCTTTAACAGTAGCAATAGAGTGGCATCCAAAAAAGATTGGAACGGATTACGGTAACGGATTTACGCTAACAAAAGGAGGGGACACGAACAAGGAGGGGAACTGGCAAACCCTCCTTACTTACTTCCCTCTCTTCCCTCTCTTCCCTCTCTTCCCCTACATCCTCCACAACCCTCCGAATCCGCCCCGTACTCCGCAGGTTGCTTACGAGTTTTGCCCGCGGAAGCAACTACTCACCCCAATACAAAAACAAGGAATTACTCGAACGAGGGGTACACGAACAAGGAAATACACGAACAAGGGAGTTACGAAAACAAGGGGAGAGCGGTAAACCCTCCTCTCTTCCCCCACATACTCCACATCCCACCAAGCCCGCCCTCGTACTCCGAGACTTTTGAAAATCAGAGGGGGCTGAAAATTGGAGTTGGATTGGGTTCAAAAATGACTTCATTCGGGAGAGAAAAAGTCAGAATATTCCTTCCCCTTACCCCCTTCTGAGTTCGCATTTAGAGCT
>JAEWGA010000047.1 GCA_023388555.1 Bacteroidota bacterium
CTTTTGTAGGATTGGGTTTACAAAGATAATGCCTTTGTGGTATTTGGTTACTGTTGTGTTATGTTTGTGTTGGAGGCTTGTCGCTTTAACACGCTTGGAGTCGTTTCTGTTGTCTAAAATCAAATATGATACCCAAATGTGGGTATTTTTGCTCTGAAATGTTGTGATATAGTATAAAAGTTTTACCTTTGGTTTGTTGCAACTCCGTATCCCAAGAAGTTCACATAGACCTAAACTATACAAAGGAGAGTGGAAGCCGAAAAACTCTGACCACAAGAGTAGGCAATATTAACTTAACAAAATCATTATCGTATGAAAAAAGTACTTGCAGTAGGAGTCCTGTTTCTGACAGTCGTAATGTACTCCTGCACAAAAACAATTCCCAATTATCAAGAGTTAGAGTTGAAAGACGGATCAGAGTATCAGTCGCATGTAACCCTAAGAGCAACCGATGGGAGAGCGTTGCTTGCCAAACTTTTTGCAACAGCTATTAATGAAGAAGCAACAGCGAAAGAGTTGTTAAGAATGGTTTCTTTAGAAAGAGATGGCGATAGAGAAGTTTTACTGGCAGAAATACTTCCTAATAAGAATTTAAGAAGTGCTTCTTCACTATATTCTTCTCTGGATTATGCTTTTACTGCAGAAAAGGGTTTAAGATCCTCTTATGAAAATCCAGGTGTTTCAAGATTTGAGGATTTTGAAAGTTTTGCAAACCACCTTATTAGTATAGATCCGCTTGTTCAGGTGGCAGTATTGAGCAAAGATGAGGAAATTTCTTCGGTTGATTTGAAAAATGAAGATGTTCTTACTGTATATCTTCCTGAAGACTATGACGATCAGAAGGATTACTTGTTAACGGCTTATGATAAAAGCGGTAAAATACACTACCTTAAATCATCAGAGGAGCCAGACGTTCCTGTAATAGTTATTAGTGAGAATGAAAGGCTGATATCAGTGCCTAAAGGGGAATCTACTTATAATGAAATGGATCTTAAGAACCGATATTTTGAAGGTCCTAATCACGATTATTATTGTAGGCCAGATGTTTTGTGTTATGCTTACCCAGAATCCCCAGCTCCTCCGACTCCTCCGACTCCTCCGACTCCTCCAGTTCCCGATGGTAAGTGTGATAGGGAAAAGTTTCCTAACTATGCGGATTATCTGGAAAAGGCAAAGTTTACTAGCCAAAAGACAATGAGAAAGTACGAGTCTTATTGGAGAGGAAGGCCAGAAATGAAATACACAATAATTCCAGTAAAAGCTCCTGCAATGAAAATCTATGGAGATTGTCAAAACACAGGATGGTGGGAAGGTGCTACAAAAGACCTAGATATACGATTGTTTAATTGGAATCGTGAAGATTTAGGGAATCATTACTTAGTTCATTGGACAGAAGTCGATGGGGGAAGTCCCTTAATAATTACACCAAAGGTGTCGGGGAATCTTTTTGGTATAAATATTGAGGCTACATTTAAAATTAAACTTGGCTCCGATGACGACGAGATAGGAGGTGCAATCGTTTCCTACAAAGACAATGCCTTGAATGGGCAACGATATGATATTGGTGAAATGTTTAAGTTTTGGATTAAGGTAAAAAGATAATTGCTATGAAAAAGGCTTTAATGTTATTCTTAGGACTGTTATTTCTTGCATTAACGCACACATACGTGGTTAATGCCCAAACTTCTTCACCTCGGAAGTATAAAGTGTTATTAGGAATAGGAGCTTCGGGTAGTGAGGCGATGCCTTTGGGATTTGCAACCGGAGCGCAAGTAACCTATAGTATAGGTATGTACGAGTTTGGTGTTTCATTCCACCACGCTTTTTCGCAAACACTTGCTGCAACCAAAAGGCATGGGTTGGCATTTCTTAATAAAGGGCAAGACGCTTCCGTACAAATATCACAAGGAGCTAACGACAAGCGTTATGAGCACACCTCTGCTAACACCTCCTCGGTAAACCTTTTTGCGGGTTTGGATGTGCTAAAAGCACTTCGTATACAAAGCCCTCATAACGTAACAGTTGGTGCGTTATGTGGAATAGGGGTATATGATAACTCCTTTATTATTAATAAAGATGAAAGTAAAACTATCGATGTTCGTTATGGAGCTTTGTGGAGCTATGGCGTAAGGGCTTCTTATGCGTACATGCTAACAGAAAGAGTGGGTGCCGGTTTTTCGGCAACTTACGATTTCCCACAGCAAAACTTTTACGGCCTTGCCAACTTGGTAATGCTATTTTAGGTATAAGCTAACCTTTTAGAGGTAGGGGCGGGGTTTATTGTAATCCTGCCCCTGTTTGTTTTAGTTTTTTGCAATTAGTTACAAGGGTAAAGGCTTGGCGTTGTAACAAGCCTTTAGGTATATTTTATCCATCTTCTCCCCTGTGCGATACCCATTTGTTGGTAATTTGCGCAATAACTTGCGGAGTGTTGTGTACAAAAGTTTACTTTTGTCGTGTGTTTTGGGTACTCTTTGTGTGTTACCCCAAGTAAGATACATTTCCCCCGAATTCAAAAACTTAATACAATACAAATCGGAACGTATGACACAACACATTAAACAACTGGCCCTGGTATGCCTGCTATCTGTGGGCATGGGTCTGCCTCTGGCTGCTACACCAGAGAGCAACAAGGTTACCGCTGTTCGCCCTACCGATGCTAACATCATTGGGCACGTGGTAGATGCCAAAACCAAGGAACACCTCCCTGGTATAACTGTCCTTATAAAAGGGACTAACTTTGGTGCTACTACCGATAAAACGGGGCACTACTTTATTAAAAACCTAAAGCCTGGACGCCACACCCTGGTAATGCGCGGTATGGGCTTCCTGAGCCAAGAACGTACTATTGAAATTAGTAGGGACCAAACACTGGAAATAAACTTCGAGGCAGAGCAGGACCAAATACACCTGGACGAGGTTGTTGTTTCCTCCAACCGCCAAGCCACATTGCGTCGCCTGGCTCCTACATTAGTGAATGTACTTAGTGGAGAGGTATGTAAAATAACCAACGCTAACAACTTGGCGCAAGGGCTTACCTTCCAGCCTGGGGTACGTGTAGAAAACAACTGCCAAAACTGTGGCTTCAACCAAGTTCGCATCAATGGTTTGGATGGTCGCTACTCTCAAATCCTTATCGATAGCCGTCCTATTATGAACGCCCTGAGTGGTGTGTACGGCCTGGAGCAGTTACCCACCAACATGGTAGAGCGTGTAGAGGTAGTACGCGGTGGTGGCTCGGCACTTTACGGCTCTTCGGCTATTGCCGGTGTGGTTAACATCATCACCAAAGAGCCTACCAGCAACGCCTTCTCCTTCTCCGAGTCCTTAACCCTTACCGGAATGAAGAAGCCCGATAATAACATTACCATTAATGGCTCGATGGTTAGCGATAACGGTAAAATAGGTGCTACCATGTTTGCCCAAACACGTCAGCGTGCCGGTTGGGATGCCGATGCCGACGGCTTCACCGAGATAGGTAAGGTTGTTTCCCGCTCCTTTGGTACACGTGCTTTCCTTAAAACATCCGACTACAGTAAGCTGACCGCCGAATTCCACACCCTCTCCGAATACCGCCGTGGGGGTGACCACCTGGACTGGCCCGACCACGTTGCCGCTGTAGCAGAGCGTATAAACCACTCTATTTACAGCACCAACGCTAAGTGGGACCTCTTCTCGCAAGACTACCTGCACCACTTCCAAGTATATGGCTCGGCTCAGGTGGTGGACCGCGATAGCTACTACGGTGGCTTAGATGGCGACTGGGAAGACAACTACGGAACACCCGGAAACCCCGTGCCTCGTGAAAAATGGGGTGTTAACTATGGGGTAACCAAAAGCCGTACCTACAACGCTGGTGCCCAGTACTCCTACGATATGGACCATTTCCTATTTATGCCTGCACAGGTTTTGGTGGGGGCTGAGTACACTCGCGACTTCCTTACCGATACTATGCCCATTCGTTACTGGGATACAGCTGAGGACGGCAAAACGCTGAAATACCCCAACATTGACCAGCGTATTAATAACTGGAGCCAGTTGGCACAAATAGAGTGGAAGTCGGAAATGTTTAACCTCCTGTTGGGTGCTCGTTTGGACGAAAATAGCCTACTCAAGAAACCTATCCTGAGCCCCCGTGCTGCCTTGCGTTATGCCCCAACACGCGACCTCAACTTCCGCTTAGCCTACGCTAAAGGGTTCCGTGCTCCGCAGGTGTTCGACGAAGACCTCCACGTGGGCGTTGTTGGTGGCGATGCGCAAAAGGTGCGTAACGACGAAAACCTACGGCCCGAAATTAGTCACTCCTTTAACCTCTCGAGCGAATACTTCTTTGGCTCGCCCGATGCCGTGCAGGGTAACATTTTGGTAGAAGGGTTCTTTAACCGGGTAAAGGACGGCTTTAACAACGAGTTCCTGAAGGAAGAAGATGGTATTAAACACTTTGTGCGCCGGAACACAACAGGGGCTAAAGTGTATGGTGTAAACTTGGAAGGCCGCATAGCTTACCAATGGGCACAACTGCAAGCAGGCTTTACCATAGCCAGCAGCTTATTCGATAACCCAGAAGAGTGGGGCGTTGAAGCGCAAGATAATGATGGCAACAAGCTGAAACAAGAAGCTTACGCCACCCTTACCAAGCCCGATATTGAGGGTGCTAACTGGAAGGAGGAATCCCTCACCAGCAGGCAAATGACCCGCACACCATCCACCTACGGCTACTTCACCCTTAGCCTAAACCCCGTTAAGCCTTTTACCTTTGCTGTTACAGGTACCTACACCGGACGTATGTATGTACCACACGCCATTGTAATGGGTAACGATGCTACCCCCGCCGATGCCCTGAACAAAGGTGTGGAAATAGCCGAAGATGCTGGCGAAATACATGCCGACGAGTTGGTGCATACTCCCTCGTTCTTCGACCTTGGCGCAAGGGCTTCTTATTCCTTCACCGTAGCCGATATTGCTAAACTGGAGCTGTTTGCCGGTATGCATAACTTGCTGAATTCTTTCCAAAAGGACTACGACAAAGGTCCAAGCCGCGACTCCGCTTACATCTACGGACCTCTTATGCCTCGCTCGCTGTTTATGGGCTTACGTATCGACTTTTAAAGGTTTAGATTCATAGATAATACACAACAAAGGGAATCCTCGGGTTCGTAAATACGAGCCTGGGGATTCTTTTTTTTTACCCTCATTGAAATGTATATGTATTGTAAAAAGTGTTGTGGAATATTGTGTTTTGGAGAGGGCTGTGGGAATGCGGTTTTGGAACCCTGCGCTTTCCTTTGCAACAAACTGCGCTTTCTTTTTCAACAAACTGCGCTTTTCGTTGCGACAAACTGCGCTTCCTTTTTTTAAGAAATCTCGGTTGGTGTTTAAATTGTTAGTACACAGGATGTTACAGAGATGTTGTTTTTTGCCCTCAAAAGAGCCTTTTTTTACCCTTTTTGTTCAAGGCTTTTTAACTAAAAAAACGGATACCCAGCCCTTATGGGCCAAGTATCCGTAAACGGTTTATTGGGGCTGTTTAGGTTATTCTACAAACAAGGTCCATACACCGTAACCTTCGCCCGTCATCTCCTCCAAAGGAATAAAGCGCAGGGCGGCGCTGTTAATACAGTAGCGCATACCGCCGGTTTCTTCTGGCCCATCGGGGAAAACATGCCCTAAGTGCGCTTTGCTATGGTGGCTTCTTACCTCGGTACGTAGGGTGTTAGCGCTGGCGTCGGGCTTAAATTCTAACAGGTGCAGGGCCAAGGGGCGGCTAAAAGCGGGCCACCCACATGGGCAGTCGAACTTATCGGCCGAGCTAAAGAGAGGTTCTCCAGTTATAACGTCCACGTAAATGCCAGGGTTGGTATTGTTCCAGTAAGGGTTTACAAAAGGAGGTTCGGTTCCGTTCTGCTGGGTTACCTCGTACGCCACGGGCGAAAGCTGTTTCCTGAGTGCTGTGGAAGTGGCTTGGCGGGGGAGCTTGTAGGGAGGCAGTGGGTCGTAGGTGTAGCGTAGCTCTGCATCGGAGTCTATATAACTGGGGGGGCACACCGCCGTTTGGGCTTGCCGAAATAAATTAGGGTGTACGTGGCAGTAACCGGTAGGGTTGTTTTCTAAATAGTCTTGGTGATACTCCTCCGAGGGGTAAAAGTTGCTTAGCTGCTGTTGCTCCACCACTATAAGCTGTTGGTAACTTTGTTGTAGTTTTTGTAACGAATGGTATACTACAATAGCATCGGCAGGGTTGGCGTAATAAATGCCAGTACGGTATTGCGTTCCGGTATCGGCTCCTTGCTGGTTAAGGCTGGTGGGGTTTATAATGGTATAAAACTGCTCTAACAGAAACGAGAGGGCTATTTCCTCGGGGTCATAAATAACCTTTACCGCCTCGGCCGCATTTGTTTTGCCTGTGCATACCTGGTTGTAGGTGGGGCGTGGTACACGGCTGTTAGCATAGCCGGTTTGGGTGTCGTGGATGCCGTGTAGTTGTTTTAGGAAGTGTTCCACCCCCCAAAAGCAACCGCCAGCCAAATAAATTTGTTGGAGTTCCATAGGTTTACAAACAAATAGAAGATACAACGTTACCCCTTGCTTTCACAGCTGTAAAAGAGGAGTGTGCCAAAAGTAAAACTATTGCGTTAGGCGTGGGGTAGGAGCGTTGCCCTTTGCTTTTAGCCTTATTCCGTTCCTCCTTGGCACCTAACCTGCAGTACACCCTTTGTAGCAACCGTGGTTGCAACGGGGGGGAAGTACTATTAATTACAGTTGGCAAACATACAAAAAAGTAGGGGGCTGGAGCGCAGAATGCCCAATTTTGTTATTCTCTGTTTTTAATGCTATTTTTGTTGTGTAACCCCTTTCTGGGATAGAAAGCGGTTGCAATAAAGCAAGGATGTTAAATATTCTGTGATTCAGTTATTCTTCTTTGGGTTTAGCATCCTTGTTTCCTATTCAGAGTTTTCATACTTGAATGATTATTTACTCGTTTTTTTTATCAATGGAAGAGTCATGGCGGGATGCTATGGCTCTTTGTTTTTATCCCTTAACAGCAGGAACTTTGGCGGGCAGGCTGTTAAGGTAGTGGTATATATGGTGTGTTCCGTAGTTTTCGGTGCCTTTTAGCTGTGCTTGCAACAGTTGTGGTGCCGGTACCCCTTGCCCTAACGCAAAGGGGGCTACCTCTACCCGTGCAGCATCCCAAAGCCCCGCCTTAATAAACTGTTGTAATAGCTGGGGGCCGCCCTCTACCATAATCCTATAATAACCTTGCTGTAATAGCTCTTGCAGCAGGGTGGGCAGGTGTGTGGTGGTGGGGAAAAGCCACCGCCGAGGGTTGTCGTATGTAGAAATAAGGTGTTGCAAAGGCTGGTGCGATAAAGCTATGGGGCGTGGCGAGCCACCGCTCCATAGGCGGTTGGTGAGCTGTGGCCTATCTTGCCGAACGGTATTCCCCCCTACCAAGATGCCATGGTAGCGGCTACGCAGGCGGTGTACCAACAGCTGGGTGAAAGGGTTGGAAAGCTTAACAGCCGGTTGCCCAGGGGAGCGGTAAGCATCCACAAAGCCATCGGAACTCATGGCCCACTTTAATAGTACGTAGGGGCGGTGGTAGCGGTGTTGTACCATAAAGGTGTGGGCTATATGGTAGCACTCCTCTTCCAGCACTCCGCTAACTACTTTTACACCTGCGGCACGCAGGGTGGCAATACCTTTGCCCTTTACTAAGGGGTTGGGGTCCTGGCACCCTACCACCACGGTTGGTACCCCTTCCTCCAAAATAGCTTGCACACAAGGTGGCGTGAGGCCGTGGTGGCAACAAGGCTCTAATGTTACATATAAAGTGGAGTGCCGTACCAGTGGTTTGTGTAGGGGCTTCACGCTGGCAAAGCATTCGCGCTCGGCATGCAACCGTCCACGTGCATGGTGGTACCCCTCTCCAATGATTTTTCCTTGGTGTACAAGCACCGCCCCCACTTGGGGGTTAGGCGCTACTGCCAAAGGGTGTGCCATACGAGCCAAAGTGAGGGCGCGTTGCATATACAGGGAGTGTGGTGCTGAGGTCATAACATAAGTGTATTGTAGGGTGGCTTTTTTCGGTGCAAAAGGGTATATTTGCCCTATGATGCGGAAACAGAAGCAGCAAGCAGTGCAACGCCTGTTGGCCTACTACCCCCCCGAGGAGGCAGAACAGCTGGCAAAGCTATTGTTGGAAAAGGCTTATGGGAAACCTTACGCACAACTGTTGCTTGCTCTTGACAAAGATAGCACAAATATACCCCCAGAGCAGGCGTGGGAAAAGGTGGAGGGCTGGCTTATGCGGCTGTTGGCCCACGAACCCGTCCAGTACGTGTTGGGAGAAGCTTATTTTGGAGAGCATACCCTAACCGTAACCCCCGCTGTGCTTATACCGCGCCCCGAAACGGAGTACCTGCTACACCTTATAGCGCAACGCACCCCCTCCAACAGCGTACAACATGCCACAGATGTAGCTACGGGTAGCGGTGCCATAGCCATAGCCTTGGCCTCCTTGTTCCCGTTGGCTACGGTAGAGGCTGTGGATGTAAGTACCGAGGCTTTAGCTGTGGCACAAAAGAATGCGGTAGCCGTGGGGCTACAGGAACGCATCCGTTTTGCAAGGGTGGACCTGCTGGAGGGCAACGAAGAACTGGAGGGGAAGGGCTACAACCTGTTGGTTTCCAATCCGCCCTACATCCTTCCGCACGAGAAAGCAGGTATGCGTCCGCATGTACTGGAGCAGGAGCCTCACATAGCCCTTTTTGTGCCAGCAGAGGACCCTTTGCTGTACTACCGCCGCATATTTAGCATTTACGCACACCGTATGGCGGAGGGAGGCGAAATTTATTTTGAGGGGAACCCCCTCACCATAGAGGCACTGTTGGAGTTGGGGCTTAGCTATGGCTGGCACGGGACAGTGCTGGAGGATATGTGTGGGCGCAAACGTTACACCCATTTTAAACAAGAACCATGACAACCGAAGAAACCACTGCACGCTACCTGGATAGGGCCGCAACCTATGTTGCCAGGGGCGAGAAGTGCCTGTTGCAGGTACGACAAAAACTGAAGGAGTGGAGCCAGGACGAGCTAACCCCGGCACAAATAGCCAGCATACTAAACACTTTGCAGGAGCATGGGCTGGTGAACGAAGAGCGTTATGCACAGGCTTATGTGAGCGATAAGCGTAACTTCTCCAACAAAGGGCCATACCTTATAAAACAAGAGTTGTTGGAGCGTGGGTTACCAACCCGTATAGTGGAAGAAGCCTTAGGCGAGGTACCAAAACAAGCCTGGCTGGAAGCGCTGCAAAGGCACCTGCAAAGCAAGATTGCCTCCTTACACGGAAAAACGCCTTATGAGGTGCGCGATAAGCTTTTTAGGGCCGGGAAGTCCAAAGGGTATAGTACCCCTATGGTGCTAAAAGTAATACGGCAACAGGAGCTGCCTACCGATGGACTGGAAGAGTAACCCCCTGTTGCAGCGTGTACGCCACTGGATAATGCCAGAGTACTGCATAGGCTGTGGCGAGAAGCTACCCCTTACCCAGCACTTTTTGTGCCCTTACTGCCTAAATAACCTGCCCCGCATTGCGGGTTTAGATGTGTATTATAGGCCCGAAAAAGTCCTTGAGGGGAAAGTGCCTTTTGCCGAATTCCGCGCGGACCTTGTTTTCGACAAACGTACCTTGGTGCAACAGCTGGTACACTTGGTGAAATATGCGCACAAACCTAAATTGGCGCGTTGGCTTGTTAGGCACTTTTTTACGCAACAGCTACAACAGGGGCATTATGCCGATGTATCGGTAGTAGTGCCAGTACCCATGCTCCCGCATAAGTATAGCGAGCGGTGGTACAACCCCGCCGAAGTTATAGCCCACGAGGTGGCAACCTTACTGGGTGCCGAGCTTATTACACACGTACTAAAACGCACCGACACCGGTACGCAGAAAAAGAAAAACCGCGAGGGCCGCTGGGAAAACATTGCTTTCCAATGCGAACCCAACAGCTTGCAAGGAAAGCGTGTGCTGGTGGTGGACGACGTTTGTACCACAGGTGCTACTTTGTGTGCCGTAGGAAAGGCTTTGCTGGAAAGTAGCGGGGCGGAAAGCCTATCTTTTTACACCCTAACCTTCGATGCGCTGAAGTGAAAAATTATTCCTACCTTACCAAACACCTTCCCCCATTATGGAACACCTCCGAGAATTAATAGCTTCGTTGTTACATAAAATAGATGCCCGGGTGGCATTATCGGCATGGACGGAGTCGGCTCTTATACTGCTCATTGTGCTAACTGTAGTGGTGTTGTTTGAGTTGCTTTCCCGCTTGATAGTACGCCAAATACTGCCTCGGATAGCAGGGCGCATCCGTTTCCTGCGCGGCACACGCTTCTCTACGGACCACCAGCTGGTGCTAAAAGTTGTGCGCTTTTGTGCCGTGAGCATTTTTAAGGGCCTATTCCCATTAGTACTCCCGCCCCAGGTAGCACCCTGGTTGCACACCTTGGTAACAGCACTATGCAGTATATACCAAACAATACTGGTGGCAGGCGCAATAGGGTTGGCGTTGGATATTTGCAGGAGTCACCTGCTTTCTCGCGAAGCAACACGTAACCACCCTTTGGTGAACATTACACAAGCTATTAAAGTGGTGGTGTACTGCGTGGGTGCTATAGTGGTGATATCCATACTTTTTTCGGTGGAGGTATCCAAAATACTAACCAGCTTGGCAGCGGCCTCGGCAGTACTGATGCTTATTTTTAAGGATACCATATTAGGTTTTGTGGCAGGTATTCAGCGATCGTCCAACGATATGGTACGTGTGGGGGACTGGATAACAATGGACAAGTATGGGGCCGATGGCGATGTGATA
The DNA here is from genome assembly GCA_023388555.1 of Bacteroidota bacterium. Lineage (GTDB taxonomy): Bacteria > Bacteroidota > Bacteroidia > Bacteroidales > Porphyromonadaceae > Porphyromonas_A. The sequence continues at coordinate 10,878 of JAEWGA010000047.1, forward strand.
GATATAACGCTGAACACAGTGAAAGTGCGTAACTTTGATAACACCATTACAACAATTCCGCCCTATGCAATGGTGTCCGACTCGTTCCAAAACTGGAGAGCCATGCAGACCAGTGGAGGTAGGCGGGTGAAACGCTCTGTTGTGTTGGATGTGAGTACCATTAAGCCGCTAAGCGCAGACTGGAAACCCAATGCAACACTGCCCGAAATAGTGCCCGAGGTACTGGCCGAAGCCCTTAAAGAGCGTAATGTAGATGCCGACTTTGGTCCGGCAGTGTGTCCGACACAAGCCTATATCCCTACTAATGCAGGGGTATACCGCCGCTATATTTATGCTTACCTAAAGCAATGTACTGCCGTGCATGAAACGTTTGTTTGTATTGTACGTCAGCAACCCATGACGGAGAAAGGCATGCCCATAGAGGTCTACTTCTTTACCCGAACTACCGAGTGGCTGAAGTACGAGAGCATACAAAGCAACCTAATGGAGTACTTTGTGAGCATAGCCCCAGCCTTCGGACTGAAAATACACCAACGGGTATAATACCCTAACCATTAATAACATTATTATTACCAATACGTATGAGTAAATATATAGGTGCGCATGTGTCGGCCAGCGGTGGCGTTCAGCTGGCTCCCATAAATGCTGCCGAGATAGGTGCTAACGCCTTTGCCCTTTTTACCCGCAACCAACGCCAATGGTACCCGAAGCCTTTAACCGAGGAGCAGATACAGGGCTTTAAGACCAATATGGAGAAGTATGGCTTTTCGGCTAACCATGTACTGCCTCACGACAGCTACCTTATTAACCTTGGTCACCCAGAAGCCGATGCCCTAAAGAAAAGTAGGGACGCCTTCCTGGACGAAATGCAGCGCTGCGAACTGTTAGGCCTTAAGTTGCTGAACTTCCACCCAGGTAGCCACCTTAATAAAATTAGCGAGGCGGACTGCCTGAAGCGAATAGCAGAGTCCATTAACATTGCATTGCAACACACCAAAGGGGTAACAGCGGTAATAGAAAACACCGCCGGGCAAGGTACTAACATGGGGTACCGCTTTGAGCATTTAGCCACCATCATTGAGGACGTAGAGGATAAAAGCAGGGTTGGCGTGTGCATAGATACAGCTCACACCTTGGCCTCGGGATACGAGATACGTACTGCCGAAGGATACCAGGAAACTATGCGACAGCTGGAAACAATTGTGGGTATACAGTACCTGAAAGGTATCCACCTTAACGACTCCCTGAAGGAACTTGCCAGCAGAGTGGACCGCCATGCCTCCGTAGGAAAAGGGGTGATGGGTATGGAAATGTTCCGTTGCATTATGCAGGATAGCCGTACCAACAACATGCCTATAATACTGGAAACGCCCGAACCAGAGATATGGGCGCAGGAGATAAGTTTGCTGCGGGATATGGCCAACAATTAATTTTACGTTTTGTTATGCTCACCTTCCCGCACGCCAAAATAAATATAGGGTTGCAAATTGTAGGCAAAAGGCCCGATGGCTACCATAACCTACAAACAATATTTGTACCTATACCGTTGTACGACGCATTAGAGGTTATCCCCTATCAAAAGGAGATGGTATGGAACGATGGCGGTACCTGCCCGGACTGCCCCGCCAAGCAGAATTTGGTGTGGAAAGCCTTTGAGCTATTGCAACAAACCGTGGGCGCATTACCGCCAACACACTTCTACCTAAGAAAAAAAATACCCACAGGGGCGGGCTTGGGCGGTGGCTCCAGTAATGCCGCCAGTGCATTGTGTATGCTCTCGGAGGTGTACAACTTAGGCCTAACAACCAAGGAGTTACAACAGTTGGCGTTAACGTTGGGTGCCGATTGCCCCTTCTTTGTAGACCCCCGCCCCAGCTATGCTACCGGAATAGGGGAGGTGCTAACACCTATAACTTTGGACCTTACGGGCTTATGCCTGACATTGGTGTTGCCACCAGTGCATGTTTCAACGGCCGAGGCATACCGTAACGTTCGGCCCCAGACGCCTACCACCAACCTGCCCGAGGCCGTAAAACAGCCTTTAGAGCATTGGCACGAAACTATTACGAACGACTTTGAGCGTAGCGTAATTGCCCAATACCCATTAATAGGAACCCTAAAACAAGTTTTGTACAATGCTGGTGCAACGTTTGCCCAAATGAGTGGCTCGGGCTCCAGTTTGTTTGCCCTGAGCCAACAACCTTTGGACTTAAAGGGAATACCCCAAACCTTGGGTGCCCGTGTGTACAGCTACGAACTATAAACTACCCCTTACCCTTTAATTTTACTTGCTGCTCCAATGAAGAAAAATAGCATGGCATTACTGCTGGCCTGCTTAGCAATGGCGTTGCCCCTAACGGCTCAGTCTACCAAGCCCGACACCCTCCTGGTGCGCTCCTACCTAACCCATGCACCACTTACTACACTGCCTCCGGTAACTATGGACTCGTTGAACGTAGAGGGGAAAAGCTTCGACCCCCTTTCGTTATTTGCTGCTCCGCCTGTTACCCACGGCTTACCCCAAGGGACAGTGGTAGAGACTGATGCCGACGGGTGGCTGGATGCTCCTACTGCGCAAGGGAAAATAACCCTCCTCAATCATACAGTAGGGATATTGGCACAGGGCTTTGAGAAAGGTACTATCTTGGTGGAAAGCTCTTTACCCTTCCGCCTTTATTGGAACGGGAAAGAGGTGTTGCGTCGCGACCAATGCGCACTGCCTTCCGACGCTAATTGGGTACGCGCCAAAGAGGTATCGGTATTGCCTTCGCTCCATAGCATAACCTTGCAAAGGATTCGTACAGAAAAAGATACCCTGCCCGACCATATACGGTTGCGTTGGGTGCCTGCCCGAAACCCCTCGGACGTTTGCCTGACCACTAACCCCACGGCTTATATGAGCCTGGAAATGGTTATGCATGGTAAATTTATGGGCGGAGTGAGCGTTTCGGCCAGCGGGAAATATGCCCTGTTACGAATGCGTGAGGTGGGGAAAAAATACCAGCGTACCTACGCTCTGCTGTACCACGGTGGTAAACTGATGCAAACACTTACGGCAGAGTTAGCCAATGCCCAATGGCTCCCTGCCGAAGATAAGCTGTACTACACCCGTAACCAAGATGGTGGGCGCGTATTGGTGGCTTACGACCCCGCTACGGCAACCGAGCAGGTACGGCTACAAAACCTGCCAGATGGCTCTTTCCGCATTGCCCCTAACGGCAACACTTTACTCTACCAGGTAAACAACCAAGGGCCAGCGGTAGGCCAAGATATACAGCTAATGGAGGGAAGGGACGACCGTATGGCAGGTTTCCGGAGCCGTGCGTCGGTAGCTCTGTTTCAGGATAATTTCTTCCGCCCTCTCACCTTTGGGCGCCGCTCCTCCTACACCCAGGACATTGCATCCAATAGCAAAAAGATACTCGTTTCTACCTCGTGCAGCATAGATACCCTCCCTTTTTATGCTATGGATGTGGACGAACTGGACACGCAAACCCTTACCTCCCACCGCATTTGGGAGGCTAATCCCGATGTGTCGGCCGTATACTACACCAGCAAACCCAATATGTTACTGGTTAAAGGTACTGCCAACGCTTTTGGCGGAATAGGGCGGAACTTGCCCGCCAATGCCGTGGTAAATACCTACGACCACCAGCTGTTTTTGTATAACACGCAAACTCGGCAAGCCACCCCGCTAACGCGCACCTTTAACCCAAGCATAGCCCAGGTGAAGGCTTCGCGCTCACACTTTGTGGCTTACTTCACTGCCGAGGATGAGGATAGGGTGTCGTTGTATAGGGTGGACTTGGCAACCGGAAAAATAGTGCAACTGAACAAGGCGGAAGAGGTGGTGCGCTCCTTCGATACCGACAACGAGGACCGAACCCTGTATTACACAGGGCAGAGCACAAACAGTAGCGATAGGTTTTACCGCGTGGATTTGTGTTCGTTGCAAGAAACATTAGTGTACGACCTTTCGGCTCAAAGGCTCGAAAATATACGCCTTGGCGAAACACATAACTGGGACTTTAAGATGCCTAACGGCGACCGCGTCCAGGGCCGATACTACCTTCCGCCTAACTTTACTACCAGTAAGAAATATCCCATGATAGTGTATTACTACGGTGGTACATCACCATCGGCACGGCTGTTCGAGTGGACCTACTCGGCACCCATGTTTGCCGCACAAGGCTATGTGGTGTACGTGCTAAACCCCAGCGGTACTACTGGGTTTGGGCAGGAGTATGCGGCTCGGCACGTGAATGCATGGGGTAAGCGTACCGCCAACGAGATTATTGAGGCTGTAAAAGCCTTTTGCAAAGAACATCCCTGGGTGAACAGCAATAAAATAGGTTGTATAGGTGCCAGCTACGGTGGCTTTATGACGCAATACCTCCAAACGCAAACAAACCTGTTTGCAGCGGCTGTAAGCCATGCCGGCATAAGCTCCATTGCCTCTTACTGGGGAGAAGGGTATTGGGGTGTTGGGTACAGTGCTGTTGCCAGCCACGGTAGCTACCCTTGGAATAACCCCGAGCTTTATGTGCGCCAAAGTCCACTTTTTAATGCCGATAAAATAAACACCCCGTTGCTACTTCTGCACGGTACTGCCGATACCAATGTGCCCGATGGCGAGAGTACACAAATGTATAACGCCCTAAAGATTTTGGGGAAACCAGTGGCTTACATCCGTGTGTTTGGGCAGGACCATCATATCCTGGACCCCGCTAAGCGGGAGAAGTGGTCCTATGCAACCTTTGCCTGGTTTCAGCGCTGGCTAAAGGACGACCCTACATGGTGGAACACAATGTTTCCGCCAAGCCAATTGTAACCGAAGTGTTAACACTAACAGCGCGCCCCAAAGCTATTTAAGGCTTTGGGGCGCGCTATTGGTATGGGGCAGAGGTATAACCCTAACACCCCGTACGGGGGAAAAAACAAGCCCCAGCTCTTTGGAAGAACCGAGGCTTGGGGTGTGCCCAGAACGGGAATCGAACCCGTACAGATTTTACTCTATTGGTGTTTGAGACCAACGCGTCTACCAATTCCGCCATCTGGGCGTTTCGTAAACTGCTGCAAAGTTACTTTTTTACTTTGGTTTGTGCAATACCTTCAAAGGCTTCGGCAATAACAGTTTTAGCGTGCTCCGCCTCGGGCAAGGTACAGCCCTAACATAACACCTAACAGCCCTAATACCGTAGCCGCAGTAAAGTAAGTAAGGGCTGGAGCGTATTTCCCTTGTTGTAGTAAGGTTACCAGTTCCAACGAAAAGGTGGAGAAGGTGGTGAACCCGCCACAAAACCCGGTGGTAAGCAGTAGCCAATAGGTGGGAGCTTCTGCTCGTTCTGCAAAGGTTAGCCCACTAAATAGTCCTAACAAAAAAGCCCCCACAACATTTACAAGGAGGGTGGCTATCCAAGCAGGTCCCCCTCCCCAGGAGAGCCACGAGCACGAAACGGCATAACGAGCCACAGCGCCCATAGCACCTCCTAAAGCTACATATAAGAATGGTAGCATGTTTTTACTTTACTACTATCTCGTCCAAAAAGAGCCATCCACCAGCCCTGCCGCTCTGCTTTGCCTGTAAACGTATGTAGCGGGCTTTTGTGGAGCCTTCCCACACAAAGGGGTGTAGGGTAAGCCTATCGTGGTGCAGGGGAATGTTGTGGTGTAGTGTTGCTACGGGGGTAAATTCTTTGCCATCGGCAGAAACGGAATACTCTACTTGTTGTGGTAGGTGAATCCAGGCACTTGCTTGTTGCATAAACTCGGTGGAGATGCTGCGTAGGGATTGCAGTTTACCTAAGTCTATCACCACATCCACATCCTGCATGGTGCCTTGCCAACGCCCATCGCCATGGCGCCAGTCGCCCCGTAACCCATTGGTTAGTGCTGTTTCGCCTCCCGCGGGGTAGTAGGAAGAGTAGGGTTTGTTGTAAACAACCTTAGCCCCCCGCGCCAAGTGTTGTATCGCTTTTAACGACTCGGCACGTGGGCCTTGTTCCTGAGCCAAATTAAAAGCGTTGTACCCACGGGCTTTGAGTTTGGTTACTTCGGCTAATGCGCGCTGCCTAAAGTAGGCACTATCTTTTTTGTTTAATGGCGTCCATGCAACCTCGGCCAAGGCGCATACCCTGGGGTAAAGCATATATTCCATGTGTTTGGCATTGGGTACATACTCGGTCCATAGGTTGGCCTGTACCCCCCAAATATAGCTGTGATATTGCGGTGCCAGCGAGTCGGGCACGGGGTTGTAGCTATACACTTTCCCTAATGGAAGGTATCCTCCCATGGCAAGCGGTTCGTTAATGGGGGCATCTTGGTAATAGTCCAGGTAGAGGTGACTGTTGGGTACCATAACTACTTTCTGCTTGCTTCGGGCGGCGGCAATTCCACCGCTTTCACCTCGCCACGACATCACGGTTGCGCCAGGAGCTAAGCCCCCCTCCATTATTTCGTCCCAGCCAATAATGTGCCTTCCTTTTTGTAACAGGTAACGCTCTATGCGGTGAATAAGGTAGGATTGCAACTCTTCTGGTGTTTTAAGTCCTTCGGCCCTCATACGTTCTTGGCAATGGGGGCACTTTTCCCAGTGCCTTTTTTCTGCCTCGTCGCCTCCTATATGGATGTAGGGCGATGGGAATATCTCCAACACTTCGTCCAGGATGCCCTGCAATACCTCAAATGTTTTCTCCTTACCGGGGCAAACTTCACCTGCCATGTAGGGTTGTCCGGAGCAAGAAATTTCGGGGTAAGCAGCCAATAATGCCTCGGAGTGTCCGGGCATTTCTATTTCGGGTATTACGGTAACGTTGCGTTCAGCTGCGTACTGCACCAGTTTTCGCATTTGCTCTTGGGTGTAGTATCCGCCTTGTGCTAACGGGGCGTCGGCCACGCAGTATCGTCGGCCATTTTCCCAAAAGGTCATATAGTTTTTATAGGGGCGGTGAGCGGTATAATGTGTTAGCCGTGGGTATTGTTTTATTTCGGCACGCCAGCCACCGCCATCGGTAAGGTGCCAATGGAAACGGTTCAGTTTGTAGCGCGCCATGTTATCTATTTGTCGGCACAGCGAGTCCAGCGACATAAAATGGCGCGAAACATCCAAATGCAGTCCCCGGTAAGCAAACCGAGGTGCATCGGTTATTTCCACCTTAGGCAAAGGGTAGCTTGTGCGCTCCTGCAATGTTTCGTTTCCCTCGGCCAGCTGAATAAGCGTTTGCATACCGTAAAAGAAGCCGGCAGAGGTAGCAGCCTGCAGGGTGATGCCTTGGTTGTTTATATGGAGGCGATACCCTTCGGTAGGAAGCTCTTTTTGCAGTTGTAGGTGTATAGGTGCACTGCCTTTGCCGTGGCGGTTTCCCCAGGCGCGGTTGTACGCCCCAATGGCCATTGGTAAGGAGTCCTTGATAGCCGAGGAGTACCGGAGTGCTTGCGTGTTGCCAGGTTGCCACAGTAATGTATCGGGGCCGGAAGAAACCCAACGCACCTGTGCTGGCTGAGGTATAACGGGTAAACGTAAGGCAGGCGTTTGGGCTACAATGCTTGCCGTGAAGAGGCTTCCCAGCAATGCTGTGGCGGGGAGGAAAGCAAAAAACAATTTTCTCATAGCGTAAATTTTACGGAAGGAGGATACTATTTATTTACCAAGTGTTTGTTGTGTAAGCAAGGTGGGGTTATATAAGTCCCATCTCAACCATTAGGCATACCCTTTCTATTAGGGCATCTTCGCCCCCAGGGTCGTAAGTGGTTTTAAGGGTGGTGCCAAACATGTTGGCAAAGAGGTTCCATACGTTGGCCGAGAAGCCTCCCAAGAAAGCCTCTATGAGCTGGAAGCTACTGGAGTTGCATTCCCGTGTAATAAGTTTTAGCAACAGCTTCCCTTGCGTAAGGGTTAGTTGTTTTAGTTGTGGCTTATACTGGCGGAACAACTCTTTTTCCATACGGTGCAGGTGAGCATTGCGTTCGCGTTCGGAGGGTATGGTTTCCAAGTACTCGTAGGTTTCCTTCATGGTGGAGGAAACAATTTTTGCCAACGGGAGTGTGCGTTTCACGTCCCGAACTAATCGGGTATAAGCCACCCTGGCACGACCATCGCGGAATGTGAGCGGCGCAAAGCAGTAAACGGTTCGTAACCGGATAAAGGGAATGGTATCTTGGCCCTCCACCGTTGCGCGCACCATACGGCGTTGGCTGGGTGCTCCGGCTACGGTAGGGCTTTGTGCTTGTGCTTGCCACTGCTCGCAAAGGAGGCAGGAGAAAACGGCACATAGCCCTAACAAATAGCGTTGCCACTGCTTATAAAACAGCGCTGTGGAACATAAACTACGCATAACCATACCTTAAATATACAGATAATTATGCCGCTCCCCCATGGCCTTTTAACGCAAAAAAACGCCTTCGTTGGGGAGCCTGACGGGTGTTTCGGAGCCGGTACTAAACATACACATTCCCACTTACTATAACCAATGGCAAAAGTTTGCATGCTATGGTGCAGTGTTTTGCAGTGCAGAATAATGCCTTGTAGTTTTACAGTTTTATAACAGTAGAATTTTAACAAGTGCTAATGTCCGCAAGGGCAATACTGCCACCAAGAGGTTATAAGGGCTGTGGTAATTACAAAAAAAAGGCGGTGGCACCCCCTAAGGGGAGCGAAGTGGTGTAAGAGCTATATTTTGCTAAGTAGGGCTATTTGCGGTATCTTTGACCCTATAAGTCCTTGGCTACTTGCTAGGGGCAACCGATGTTTCAGAATATACGTATTATGGCAACCAAAGAGGAAATACGGCAAGTTAAGCAACGTTTCGGGATTATAGGAGATGCCCCAGGGCTAAACCGCGCCATAGAGGTGGCGTTGTTAATAGCCCCTACCGATGTATCGGTACTTGTTACGGGAGAAAGTGGTGTGGGTAAAGAGAATTTCCCGCAAATTATCCACCGCAATAGCAGCAGGAAGCATGGCCCATATATTGCCGTGAACTGTGGTGCTATACCAGAAGGAACTATCGACTCCGAACTGTTTGGCCATAAGAAGGGGTCGTTTACCGATGCTGTCTCGGAGCGTAAAGGTTACTTTGAGGTAGCCGATGGTGGTACTATTTTCCTGGACGAAGTAGGGGAACTGCCCCTCTCTACCCAGGCGCGCTTGCTCCGTGTATTAGAGTCGGGCGAGTTTTTAAAGGTAGGATCATCCCAGGTGCAACGTACCGATATCCGTGTAGTGGCTGCTACCAATGTGGACTTGTTGCAAGCCATTAGGGCAGGCAAGTTTCGGGAAGATTTGTACTACCGCCTTAATACCGTAACGGTAGAGTTGCCTCCGCTACGCAAAAGAGGCGACGATATCCTGCTGCTGTTCCGGAAGTTTGCCTCCGACTTTGCCGATAAGTACCGAACCCCTCCTATCCGTTTGGATGAAGAGGCGCAACACCTATTGCTAACATACGACTGGCCTGGTAATATTCGGCAGTTACGCAATGTGGTGGAACGGATGTGCGTTATAGTGCAGGACCGTGTTGTTTCTCGCGAAGTGCTACGCGAACACCTCCCCGCCAATGCCGATGTACGTCACCCCGCACTAATAACAACACCCAACCATAGCGGAGCCAGCGGATACACTCCGCCCTTTATGGATGCTAACGCCACTCCCCCCTCGTTGGATATTATATACAAGATGCTCTTCGACCTGAAGAGCGAGGTTAACGCATTGTCGCACCGGATTTATACCGCCATGGGTAATGCTCCGGAAACCTCCGAGCCTATTGTACCCAGCCATGGCCTCGAAAGCACCCTGCCTAACAAATATCCTACCCCATACAGGCCTACTCCCGAGTCTCCTACAACAGCCTCCCCAGTATTGGGAAGTAGTAGGGTAGTGCACACGCAAGAAGTAACTCCTTATAACGAGTACGAGGAACTACTGAATACGGACCAAGTGCTTTCGTTGGACGAAATGGAAAAAGAGTATATTAAAATGGTACTGAAGCGAAACCACGGTGTGCGCAAAAAAACCGCCGATGACCTGCAAATTTCCGAACGAACACTCTACCGAAAACTTAAAGAGAGCGAAGAATGAAACCCCTTACGCCACTCCTACGCATAACAAAGGGAACAATAACACTATTGCTGGCACTGCTACTGCTATGTGCCACGGCTTGCACGGTGAGCTATAAGCTGAACGGTGCCAGCATCGACTACTCCCGCATAAAAACCATATCCATTAAGGACTTCAACAACTTAGCACCATTGGTATACCCCCCCTTGGCACAAAAGTTTACCGAGGACCTGCGCGAAAAGTTCCAAAGCCGTACTCGCCTCTCTTTGGAAAGAGATAATGGAGACCTTGCCTTGGAAGGCGAAATCGTGGGCTACGACCTTGCTCCCGAGGCCGTTCAGGAAGATGCCTTTGCCGCACGCACCAAACTTACCATGCGCATTAAGGTGAGATATGCCAACAAAAAGAACTCTAAGGAGGACTTTGAACGTGAATTCACAGCGTACACCACTTTCGATAGCAGCCAGATGTTTACCGATGTACAAGACCAACTGGTGGCAGAACTGACCGAAGATATCATCCAGCAAATATTCAACGCTACGGTAGAGAACTGGTAACCCCCATGACGTACGACGAACTCCGACATTATATCCTGGACCGGACAACCCTTAGTGCCGACGCCCTGCCGGACCTAATGCTACTAAGCCAGCAGTACCCCTACTGCAGCGCCTTGCATGTACTTATATTACGGGCTTTACACCTGAACCAGGACCTTAGGTTTGCCGCCGAACTGCACCGCAGAGCTTTACTGATACCAGACTCCAGCTACCTCTTCTTATTACTACAAAGCCAAGAAGCACATTATGCCGATTGGGTAGGGGAAAACAACTTACCAGAAGATGACGCCTTTGCCCTGATAGATAACTTTTTACAATTCCACCCGCAAGACGATACCCCCATATTAGGTTTGGCATCCGACCTCACCCCCGAGGAGGAAAAACAAGTAACGCAAGACTATTTGCAGTGGATGGAAAAACAACCCGAAGCAAAAAAAACAGAAACGCCCGAGCCAGAAAACACCGATAGCCTGATAACTGCCTTCCTAAACAAAGGAAAAGAGGCCGAAACTTTGCATATAAACAACGACTCGGAAAACACCGATACCAACCCGTTGGCACAACCTGCCGAACAAAATAACGAAGAACTGTTTACCGAAACCTTGGCCCGTATTTATATCCGCCAACAAAAATATGCCCAGGCACTGCGCATTATCAGCTCGTTACACTTGAAATATCCGCAAAAAAATAGTTACTTTGCGGAGCAAATTAAATACCTGGAGCGCTTGGTCCTCAATGCTTCAGCCGAAATACAGAAACCTAACTAATTTCATATATGTACATCTTTTTGTCTGTCCTGATCGTTTTGATCTCACTTCTGCTCATCTTTATTGTTACCATCCAGAACTCTAAGGGTGGGGGCTTGGCTTCGGGCTTTGCCTCAACCAACAATATTATGGGTGTGCGTAAAACTACCGACCTGTTGGAGAAACTAACCTGGGGGCTTACTGGTGCCATTGTGGTACTCTGCCTTATCTCGGCACGTTTTGCTCCTCGGGTAGTGGATGCCCGCGCCAACTCTGCTATCGACAGCTATGTAGAAAAGGCTACCATTCCAACTCCTGTGGAAACACAACCTTTTGGCGCAGAGCAAAGCACTCCAGCAACTGGCGACTCTGTGGCACAATAAAAGCCGAGCAACATAACAGTTTACCTTATAGGTAGCCCCGCAGCAAGCGGTGGCTACCTATTTTTTTTGTCCAACAGCGTTTTATGAGCAATAAAATAATGCGCCCAAATAAACGCTTTTGAGCCGACCCTCCCTAAAGTTAAAAACAAAACGTTGGGGCTCGGACCAAAATTTTGTAACCCCTCTTTCCCAATTCAACTCTTTTCCCGCTTCCAATAAAACGTGAGCCGCATATCTCTTCTTTTCCCTTTTTACAACGGGAATACCCTTGCCAGGACTGCTGGTAGAGTAAAAAACAAGGCTGGCTATTGGGATAAAAGTTTGGGAAGAGCAAACTTACTCTGCTTAAATAACAAAAGAAGGGTGCACCAAGTAATGTTTTTGGTGCACCCTTCTTTTATTTTGTAAACGGTTGGGTTATTGTGCTATTTGGATTTCCTGCAAGAGCCTGTTGCACTTACCCCATTTCTCAATCACCCACAAGATATACCGCACATCTACGCAGATGGTTCGTTGTAGGTTAGGCTCAAACTCTATGTCGCCACTCATGGCTTCCCAGTTGCCATCGAAGG
>JAEWGA010000054.1 GCA_023388555.1 Bacteroidota bacterium
TCTGGCCGCACCCTGCGCAGCTTAGGTAACTTACAGCTGGACTACAAGGTGCACCACTTAGAGGACCTTCGCCTAAACCTTAACTTAGGCTACGATGTTGCCACCTCCTCGGGGGTTAACTTTGTACACCCTGGCTCCTACCAGTCCGCCTTAGATGGCGACTTTACCCTAATAGGCCAAGGCAGCACCTGGGATCAACTACGACGCAACCTCTTGCTGGACTTTTATGCCAACTACGCTACCGACCTTAAAGCCTTGCACAGCCGACTGGATGTAATGGCCGGATACTCTTGGCAACACTTTTATGCACACGGGCAGGACGTCACCTACTCCAATACGCCAACCACTCCACCCGCCAACTGGGGCGAAGATAAAAAAGGCTGGCAATACCTTAAAGAAGAGCAACGTTACCAAAAGGAAGGAAGCCGACGCGTTCCTTACGAAAACTACTTAGTATCCTTCTTTGGCAGGCTTAACTACAACCTGCTGGACCGCTACTTGCTTACCGCTACGCTACGGCGCGATGGGTCGTCGCGCTTCTCGGCCAACCACCGCTGGGGGCTATTCCCCTCCATGGCATTGGCCTGGACGCTGAGCAACGAGCCGTGGATGGCACCAACCCGTAACCTGCTCTCCAACCTTAAACTACGCTTAGGCTATGGGGTTACAGGCCAACAAGAAATAGGCGACTACCTATACATCACCACCTACTCCACCAGCAAAAACCCCAACAGCATGTACTTGGGGCATCACCTTATAAAGCCCAATGGGTACAGCCCGGACCTCAAATGGGAGTCCACCACTACCTATAACATAGGGCTGGACTATGGTTTCCTGAAAAACAGGATTTCTGGTAGCCTGGAGGTGTACCGCAAACATACCACGGACCTCCTGAACACTATTAGCGCTGCAGCCGGAACAAACTTCACCAACCTGCTTACTGCCAACGTGGGCGAAATGGTAAACAACGGTGTAGAATTCAACATTAACGCTGTAGCGATAGACCTCCCCAACTTCTCGTGGGACTTAGGTTACAACATCACCTACAACAATAGCCGCATTACCAAGCTAACCACGGCTTATAACCCGGACTACCCTGGTATAGATGCCGGCAGCGCTCACTACGGTAGCAATGTAACCGTTTTGCAAAAACACCAAGTGGGGCATACTCCTGGCACCTTCTGGACCTACAAACAGGTATACAACGCCAATGGCAAACCCATACAAAACGCCTATGTGGACCTTAATAACGACGGGGCTATAACCGAAGCGGACCGCTACCTTACCGAAAAGTCGCCCATGGCAACAGTTTTTATGGGCCTTTCTTCCCAATGGAAATACAAACAGTGGGACTTAGGGTGTAACTTCCGCGCCAACATAGGAAATTACCTGTATAACGCCTTGGCAGCCGACAACAGTACCAAAGCAGCCTTTAGCAACCAAGGTTTTTTAGTGAACTACTACAAAGCCATTTACGATACCGGATTTACCCAAAACAACGGTAGCGAACAGCGTGCCTCGGACCTCTTCCTGGAAAACGCCTCCTTCCTTAAACTGGACAATATCACCCTGGGCTATAGCTTCAGCTCCTTAGCAGGTATGCGCCTGAACGGAAGGCTAAGCGCATCGGTACAAAATGTATTTACCCTAACCCATTACTCTGGGCTCGACCCCGAAGCACCCGCCATAGATAACACTATATGGCCTCGCCCCCGAGTATTTACATTAGGGCTGAATATTAACTTTTAAACGCTACAATACAATATGAAAACTAAAATATGGATGCTCGCCACCTTAGTTACTTTATGCTCTGGCTGTGTGAAGGATCTTGAGGTGCAGCCGCTGGACCCCACAGTAAAGTCCGCAGAACGCACCTATACAACACCCCAAAACTACACCGAAGGGCTTATGAAGCTATACTCGGTATGGTCCCTCTCTGGACAAGACGGCTCGGGATCGTCCGACATTTCGGGGCTCGACCCTGGAAACACCGTACTGCTTCGCTCATGGTGGTCGTTACAAGAAGCTACTACCGACGAAACAAAAGTATCTTGGGCCGACTCCTGGTGTGCCGAAGTGAACGGAATAACCTGGAGTACAAACAAAGTGGAACCTATTGAAGGGGTTTACCACCGTTGTATGTACATTGTGTCCGTAGCTAACGACTACCTGAAGGTCCTGAAAACCGCACCCTCCGAAGTGCCAACACAACAGTACGAGGCCGAAGCACGTTTTGCCCGCGCTTTAGCCTACTATACCCTGCTGGATTTGTTTGGAAACCCACCCTTTATCACCGAGGAAAACTATAACCCAACCCCTGCCCCTATAGGCCGTGAAGCGCTGTTTGGGTGGATAGAAAAAGAACTCCTTGCCATTCAGCCCCAACTGCCAGCACCCCGGTCCCTTTATGGGCGAGCCGACCAAGCCGTAGCATCGGCCCTATTGGCCCGAATGTACCTTAACGCCAAGGTATATACCGGAAAAGAACGCTATACCGACTGCATTACACAATGCAAACAAGTAATAGCCGCCGGCTACAAATTAGCAACTAAGTATGCCGACCTCTTCAAGGCCGACAATGGCGAAAACCCCGACACCAGGCAAGAAATTATTCTGCCCTTTGTTTTCGATGGAGAACAAACCCAGTCCTACGGAATGGGGGCCATCATCTTCGGCTCCCGTAACGGCGACGAAATAACAGTCACCGAACACGGGATAGAAGGCGGGTGGTCTGGCTTCCGCAGCACTTATGCCCTTACCAGCCTGTTCGAATACAAAAACCAAGCGCAACCCAAAGCTGCCGAGATACTGGATAAACGCGGAATATTTTGGGACCAAAACCGTAGCCAACGCATAACAACAAGCGTTACCAGCACCTTCTCCTCCGAGGGGTGGGCTGTATACAAATACTCCAACCTAAAGTCCAACGGGAAACCAGGAAGCAACACCAAAACCTATCCCGATACCGACTTCCCCTACCTCCGCTTGGCAGATATATACCTGATGTATGCCGAAGCCGTAGCCCGGGGTGGAGAAGGTGGCTCGGTTGCCGAGGCAGTAAACTACGTTAACCAACTACGCCAACGTGCTTATGGCAACAACAACCACAACATTTCGGCCCAATGGCTCACACAAAATAACTTCCGGAACATCCTGGACGAACGTGCCCGTGAACTTTATTGGGAAGGGGTACGACGCACGGACCTTATCCGGTACAACCTATTCACCTCGGGCTCCTATTTATGGGAAGGTAAAGGTGGCGTAATAACAGGTGTTGGCGTGGACAATAGGTACAACCTATTCCCCATACCTGCTACCGACCTTAGCGTGAACTCCAACTTACAACAAAACCCAGGCTACCCCGTAGCCACGGCCTCCCCTAACAAATAACCCCTTGTGTTTGTTATGAAACATCGTTATAACCACTTACTATACTCCTGCTTGCTGGCCTTAGTCGCCAGCATAGGATGGTGCGCCTGCTCCAGCTCCCTGGAAAAAGTAACCCTGCAACCCAG
This sequence comes from Bacteroidota bacterium, assembly GCA_023388555.1. Classification (GTDB taxonomy): domain Bacteria; phylum Bacteroidota; class Bacteroidia; order Bacteroidales; family Porphyromonadaceae; genus Porphyromonas_A. The sequence continues at coordinate 3,516 of JAEWGA010000054.1, forward strand.
CGCCATACAACCAGCCAAGCTACAAGCCCAAGCGCTACAAACAACCCTAACCCCCAAAGCGGAAAAGGAGGTAGCCCTGCGGTTGGAATGGACGCCCACAACATTAAACTACCCAGCAGCTCTTAAAACAACAGTGCAAATGGATACTGTGGGGAGCAACTGGAGCCAACCTATACCCTTAGGCGCCTTTACCAATGCCGACACGCAAACAACCCTTACCGTTGCACAACTTAATAGCCACCTGCTAAAGCTGTTAGGCAAACGCCCACTGGCACCCGTAAAGGTAGCCTTTAGGTTGGCAAGCCAAATATCCAGCGCGGCCCCCGACATCTTGTCCAACGAGGTACACCTAACCTTTACCCCCTACTCTGCCGAACGCTCGTACCCCCAAGTTTGGGTTATTGGCGACTACTGCGGCTGGGACCATGCACAAGCCCAACACCTTTTCAGCTTTAACGAAAACGAAACCTACCAAGGTATTGTAGACTTTGGCGAAAAGGCCGCTAACGGCTTTAAAATTACTGGTGTGGCGGACTGGAATGCGCCCGACAAAAACTGGGGACTACCCGAAAAAACACCCCCCACACCCGAAGCTACCTCCATACAACTGATAGCCGACGGAAACTCTGGGAACATTGGTGCCTACACCAAACGCTTCTACCACTTCACCTTTAACACCTCCTCTCTCCTGTTGCAACAAAACTTTGCCTTTAACACGTTGGGGATTATTGGCGATGGTGCCATTTCCTGGGAGGAAGATGTGCCCATGAACTTCGATGCTAAAAAGCAACGCTTCTGGGCCGATGTAACCCTGAAAAAAGGAGAAATAAAGTTCCGAGCCGACCAAGCATGGACCAAAAGCTGGGGCGGTGCCGATGGAGAACTGAACTCCGATGCCAACATACCCGTAACCCCCGGTAACTACAGGGTGTACGTAAACCTAAACAAACAGGATGGCTTTACCTACGAAATATCGGCAGATGACTACCAAGCCCCCTAACCTCCTATAACAAAACCCAATACACAAAAAGGGTGTGCCATAGGTTTTGCAATGCAAAAGACCTATGGCACACCCTTTTCTGTTTTTGAAAAGCAGATGTTAAGAAGCGAATTATGAAACGTTCCTGAAAAAATATAGGGCGAAATTGTGGGAGCTTATGGGTGCTATTTTATCGCTTTTTAGGGCCTTTATGTTGGGGGGGGATTTTAACGGAACATTAAGGAGTGTTTTTTGGGGGGCGAAGTTCGGCTTATTTTCAGTCCACTTGGGGAAAGGAGAAGAGCCTTCTGCACCACCCCTCACCTTCCCCCCTCCTTATGTTAAATGCGTTTGGTTTAAAGGCATTGGGAAGCCCCTTTTAATGTTGTTGGGTATTAAAGATGTAAAGAAAAAAGTATACCTTTGCAACACTGTATGTTACTCCCAAACTAACGTGTGCTGTATTGCCTTTTTGTGCCACGTGGAAGGGAGTTTGTTAGGTAAGAAAAATCCGATTCCGATAGTGTTTCTATGGGCGACTTGAGTAAAGTAGAAAGAGGTCTGTGCCCACACTTGTCAACGTTGCTGCCGGAGCTTTGGGGTGTATTGGTGCCACAAGAAAAGGAGCAGTTGTTGGTGTGGTCCTCGTTTTTTATTTTCAAGAAAGGGGAGTGTATCATAGAAGCCAACCGAACGGCTCAGAATGTATTTATCTTGGTGCAAGGGCAGGTTATTATATCCAAAGATGGTTATGGCGACCGCTCCCAAATTGTGCGTTTGGTGCGTCCGGTTGAGGTGTTTGGTTACCACACCCATTTTTCGCCAACGCCCGATACCAGCAGTGCCACAGCCGTGGACCGGTGCGTTGTTTGTATGGTGCCTATCCATATATTGGAGGATATCCTGAAGGCAAACCCGCAAGCCTGTTTTTATTTTTTGAAGGACTTGGCGCACAAGCTTACCGTGGCCGAAAACCGTACCGTGAGCTTAACCCAAAAGCATACCCGCGGCCGCTTAGCGGAGTCCTTATTGCTGTTGCGCGAAAAATATGGGTTGGAGCAAGATGAAGCAACCATAAGTATTTACCTTTCGCGCCAGGAGCTTGCCAACCTTTCCAACATGACAATTAGCAATGCCATACGCACCTTATACGCTTTTGAAGAGGAGCGTATACTGGCGTTAGATGGCAGGAAAATAAAAATCTTGGACGAGGCTAAGCTGGTAGAAATTAGTCACCTGGGATAGCAACAAACGCCAAACAGTTAAGGGGAGTAAGGACAGTAACAACAGAACATTCCGTACCAATATGACAACAACCGATGTTAATAGTGCAACCTATAAGTTAGGGCATGCGCCCATAGGGCAGCTATTGCGCACTTATGCTATACCTGCCGTTGTGGGCACAATGGTAAACTCCCTTTACAATATTGTGGACCGCATATTTATTGGCCATGGTGTAGGGCCGTTGGCTATATCGGGCTTGGCTGTAACATTCCCTATATTCCTTTTTTTACAAGCCTTTGGTATTTTGGTTGGGGCGGGTGCCTCGGCTCGGATATCCATATACTTGGGGCAACGCAACCACGAGGATGCCGAACGCTTGTTGGGTAATGCCCTAATGCTTTCGTTGTTACTCTCGAGCAGTGCTATACTGGTTTGCTACCTTTTTATGGACCAAATATTGCTCAGCTTTGGCGCAAGTGTGGAAACACTGAAGTATGCTCGCGAGTATTTGGAGATAGCACTCCCGGGAAACATTTTTGCCAACCTGTGTTTTTCCTATAACAACGTTATGCGTGCCAGCGGTTACCCCAAAAAGGCCATGACGACAATGCTTATAGGGGCTATATTAAATACCATATTGGACCCCATCTTCATCTTTGGCTTTGGCATGGGCATTCGTGGGGCTGCCGTAGCTACGGTGCTTTCCATGTTTATAGGTATGTGCTATGTAATGCAGCACTTTGTTAACCGCGAGAGCCTTATTCGTATCCGGTCCCGCTACTTTAAGTTGCAAAAGCGTTACGTGTTAGGTATCCTCTCCATAGGTATGGCCCCGTTTGCAATACAGCTTACCTCCAGCTCGGTGAGCGTTATCCTAAACACCTCGCTCCAGCATTATGGCGGAGATTATGCCGTAGGAGCATACGGCGTGCAAAACAGCTTTGCCATGATTGTAGTAATGCTAATGTTAGGGGTATCGCAAGGAATGCAACCCATAGTAGGGTATAACTATGGTGCCGGGAATATGGATAGGGTTAAACATACGGTACGCCTCTCGGCAACCATAAACTTCCTTATAGGAGCTGTAGGAACGGTGTTAGCGTTAACGTTGCCGCACTTTATTTCCCGCGCATTTACAAAGGACCTCCAAATGGAGGCTGTAACCGAAGTGGCCTTACGTATCTCATTATTTGTTTTGTGGGGTGTGGGGTACCAAATAACCATCACCCAGTTTTTCCAGAGTATAGGAAAAGCCCTTAAAGCAATGGTCCTGAGCCTTACGCGCCAGGTATTTTTCCTTATACCGTTGCTACTGTTCCTGCCCCACTTCTTCCAAATAAATGGTGTATGGATGGCAATGCCTATAGCCGACTTCCTGGCGTTTGCTTTTGCCCTGTACATGTACAATAACTACAAACGTAAAATGGATAGGCAGGCACTGCTTAACAAAGTATCTGACAAGGTTAGCTTATGAAAGTGTTTTTAGTATCCCTTATAGGGCAGTTGATCCTGGCTTTGGTGCTGTGGGGGTGTGTTAAGTTGGCAGGCGAAAAAGGCGGACGGTTTAGGCGGGTAGGTGCAAAGGTTATTTTGGCGTTGCTCCTGCTCTTCCTAATAGCCTTTGCAACAGTGTGGTTTTTACCCCAAGAGGCCCTTTCGTGGGTGCTTAAAATTTCCAATAACTACTACGTGGCACTAATGCTATTCCTCACCCTTTTCATTGGAGCAAGCCTGCTTGGTGGTATTGTGTTGCGTCTGCTAAAACCTACTGCCCCGCAGTTGCGAAAACGCTATTACCGTGCAGCTTTTTTACTATTATTGCCCGTAACCGTTGTGCTATGCGGGTATGGATACTACAATACCATGCACCCACGAGTGGTATACCACAGGGTTAACATTAACAAGGCATGTGGTACCGACTCGTTACGGATAGCCTTTGTGTCCGACATCCATGTGGGCGAAATAATCTCCGAAAAAGAGCTAAAACGACTTTCCGAAATGGTTAGGGCCGAGCAGCCAGACTATGTGCTGGTGGGCGGCGATGTGATAGACTATTATACAGCACCCGCCTTTAAACCAGCAGTGGAGAAATGGCTTAAAAGCCTACACCCCAACCCCTCCCATATCATATATGTATTAGGAAACCATGAGTACTACTACCACCCCCTACAAAAAGAGAAGTGGTTGCGAGGCTTAGGCGTTTTACTAAAGGATAGCGTACTACAACTACAAGAAAACCTGTACTTGATAGGCCGGGACGACCGCACCAACAAACACCGCGCCCCCTTGCAAGCCCTTATGCAAAACATACCGCAAGGCGCTGCCACCATAGTACTGGACCACCAGCCCACGGATGTAAAACAAGAACGCCAGTTAGGGGTGGACCTTGCCCTACATGGGCATACCCATAACGGCCAGTTTATCCCCTTCAAATGGGTGGTAGGCTTAGCTTTTGAACGCTCCTATGGCTTTTACCGTAAAGGCAACACTGCCTACTACGTTAGCTCGGGCTATGGTGTGGCAGGCTCTCCCTTTAGGGTGGGTACCCACTCGGAAATAGCGGTGCTGGACCTTCACTTCGCCCCCTTACGAAAGTAGGAATACAACGTTTGCCTAATAGGTGAAAATCTGCTATTTTTGCGGTGATTTGTCCCTTGCAATGGGCAACAAAATTGTAACTAATAAAACCAGACTAAATAAAACTACAGGTGTATGAACATCTCATTTGCAGAGAAAAAAGATAACTATGCTCGCATAAGCCTTGCTGTGAGCCCCGAGGACTACCAAACAAAGGTGGACCAACAAATAAAAACATTAGCCCAAAAGGCAAACATACCAGGGTTCCGTAAAGGACATGCACCCGTAGGGATGATAAGGAAAATGTATGGCGAAAGCGTAAAAGCCGAGGCTATTAACAAAGTGATCTCGGAAGGATTGTACGACTTTATGCAGGCCGAAAAACTAAGAGTATTGGGCCAACCTATCCCTACTGCCGAGAGCGCTCAGCTGGACATTATGGCACAAGAAGCCTTCACGTACTCCTTTGAAGTTGCCCTCCGCCCCCAAATAACCAACCTCCTAACCAAAGAGGACAAGCTGAACTTGTACAAAATTGAAACTACCGATGAGATGGTGGAAAAAATGTTACAAGAGTCCCTTAAAGGGGCGGGTAAGCTACAGCCCCAGGAGGAGGTATCGGAAGAAGACTTCCTGCGTGGCTCGGTGCATGAACTGGATGGCGACCTGCCCAAAGCCGACGGCGTTACCGTAGAAGACGCCACCCTGCTGGTGAAATACATTAAAAACGAAGAGGAGCGTAACAAGTTTATAGGCACTCCCAAAAACAGCGTTGTGGTGTTTGAGCCTTACAAAGCCTTTGAAGGCAGCAAAGCGGAAGTAAGCTCGTTCCTGAAAATTAAACCCGAAGAGGTGGAAGCCCTGCAAGGCCAACTCTTCTCTTTCCAAATAAACGAAATACAACGCCACGTAAGTGCCGAGTTAGGACAAGAGTTTTACGACAGCGTTTTTGGTAAGGACGTAGTGAAAACCGAAGAAGAGGCTCGCACAAAAATTAGGGAATACAGCGAAGCCAGAACCTTGCCCGACACCAACATGAAACTGCTGGACGACCTTAAGGACTATGTACGCAACAACAAGATAGCAGACATAAACATAGATGCCGAAACCCTAAAACGCTGGTACCGAACCACCGAAGAAGGGGCTAAAATAAATGAGGCAGAATACGAAGAAATCTTTGGTAAGTTACTGGAGTCCTTAAAAGTGCAACTTTACTTGGATGCCATGTGCGAGAAGTACAACATTACGGTAACCGAAGAGGAGATAAAAACCTTTGCCAAAGAGATGACGCGTGCACAATTCCTACAATACGGCATCCCCGATATTAACGATGAGGTTATGGAACGCTTATCTGCCGACATGTTGAAGAAAGACAACACCCGGGAACGCATTCACGCCTCTATCCTGGACCAAAAGCTTGCAACAGAAGTACAAAAGGATATTACGCTGGAAGAAAAACTTGTATCGCCCGAGGAATTCACCAAGCTAACAACCCCGGCAACTGCAGAGCAACCCGAATAACAAGAAGCAAACGAACTACCATAAAGAGGCACTCACTTTACACCGTGAGTGCCTCTTTTTTTATTGTGTGCAATCATACTCATTAGTAAACACCCCCGAATAACGCGCTTTTTTGTACCTTTGAGCAGTACGGGTACTATGTGTAAACATACCCCAATAATGTAGCACGCCAAAAAGGTTTATATACAACGAACAATAAAGATATATACACACCTATGAGTCAAGTACATGCAGCCATCACCGCTGTAGGCGGATATGTGCCCCAAGACGTAATTACCAACCAAGACATAGAGCGCTTGGTAGACACTTCCGATGAATGGATAACTACGCGCGTTGGCATTAAAGAACGGCGATGCCTTAAAGACCCCACCAAAGGATCTTCCTACTTAGGCATACAAGCCGTTAAAGATATGTTCCAGCGCCATAATATAGACCCCAAGAGCATCGACTTTGTTATTTGCTCCACCAATGTAGCGGACTACTCCTTCCCCTCCACCGCCTCCATTATTGCATGCGAAACAGGCATTACCAATGCTGGTTGTGTGGACCTGCAGGCCGCCTGCCCAGGCTTTGTTTACGCATTGGAAACGGCAGCTAACTACATTATGTCGGGCCGCTACAAACGAGTATTGGTTGTTTCGGCAGAAAAAATGACCTCGATAGTGGACTATACCAACCGCGAAACCTGTGCCCTGTTTGGCGATGGTGGCGCTTGCGTACTGGTAGAGCCTTGCGCCCCAGAGTATGGCTTGCAGGATAGTATTTTGCGCACCGATGGTAGCGGTAAAGATCACCTTATTATGAAAGCTGGCGGTAGCGCCTGCCCCACTACACGCGAAACAGTGGATGCACGCATGCACTACATTTACCAAGAGGGACGTTACGTTTTCAAGGCAGCGGTATCGCAAATGGGCGACACCTCGTCCGAGCTAATGGAGCGCAACAACCTAACCAAAGAGGATATTGCGTGGGTTGTGCCTCACCAAGCCAATATGCGTATTATAGATGCCGTAGCAAGGCGTATGGAATTGCCCTTAGAAAAGGTGATGATAAACATCCAAAAATATGGCAATACCAGCTCGGCTACCATCCCCTTATGCTTATGGGAATGGGAGGATAAGCTAAAGAAGGGCGACAAACTCATCCTAACAGCCTTTGGAGCTGGATACACCTGGGGCTCTATTTACCTAATTTGGGCGTATGACTACAAGCCACAATAATAATAACCTTTTGGAGGGGGTAAGCCCCAACCACAAGTCGGGCTTTGTTAACATTGTTGGCAACCCCAACGTGGGCAAGTCCACTCTAATGAACAGGTTGGTGGGCGACAAGCTTTCCATCATCACCTCCAAAGCACAAACTACTCGCCACCGCATTTTGGGTATTGTGAATACGCCCGAGATGCAAATAGTTTACTCCGATACCCCGGGCGTTCTGGCACCCCATTACAAGTTGCAGGACGATATGCTGGCGGCATCCATGTCGGCCCTGGGCGATGCCGATGTATTGTTGTATGTTACAGATACGGTGGAAACGCCCGACAAGCATGGGCGTTTTGTAGAGGCTGTTTCGCAGGTAGCCTGCCCCGTTATTGTGATCATTAATAAAATAGACCTTACCAACCAGCAGCAGCTGGAGGCCTTGGTACAACAGTGGAACGAACGCTTGCCCAAGGCAGAGGTTTGGCCTATTTCGGCCCTGCACGGTGCCGGCATCCAACAAATACAAAAGCGGATAGCGGAACTGCTCCCCCTCTCGCCCCCTTACTTCGAGAAAGATGCATTAACCGATAGGCCCGCCCGCTTTTTTGTGGCAGAAATCATACGCGAAAAAATATTCCTCTACTACCAAAAAGAGATCCCCTATTCCTGCGAAGTGGTAATAGAGAGCTTTAAAGAACACCCCGACATTATACATATCCATGCGCTTATTTATGTAGAGCGCGAAACCCAAAAACGTATTATCATAGGCCATAAAGGGGCTGCATTAAAAAAAGTGTCCACTATGGCACGTAAGGATATTGAGGCCTTCTTTGGTAAAAAAGTATTCCTGCAAACTTTTGTGAAGGTAGAGCCTAATTGGCGCGACAAAGAGCGAGCCTTGCTCAACTTTGGTTACCGGCACGACTAACCCCCTCCTTGTAGCCCTTGTACTCACCTGCATGTAATTGCTAATAAGCATAACTCTACTAATATGTCTAACCGCCGACTTGTAGCTATCGTAGGACGCCCCAACGTGGGAAAGTCCACCCTATTTAATCGCCTTACCGCCTCGCGTTCCGCTATTGTTACCGATGAACCAGGTACCACCCGCGACCGGCAGTATGGAACATCCGAGTGGTGTGGAGTGCCTTTTTCGCTGGTAGACACCGGCGGCTGGGTTGTTCACAGCGACGATGTGTTTGAAGATGAAATAAACAGGCAGGTACAAATAGCAATTGAAGAAGCCGACCTTATCCTCTTCCTTGTAGATGCCCAAGCGGGACTTAATGGCTTGGACGAAGCAGTAGCCAACATCCTTAGGCGTTCCCGCAAGCCCGTTATTTTAGTGGCAAACAAAGTGGATAACCACACCTTGGATGCCTATGCCGCCGAATTTTATGCGTTAGGCCTTGGCGACCCCTTCACCCTCTCGGCTATTAACGGCTCGGGAACAGGGGAACTGCTGGATAAACTGGTAAGCCTCCTCCCCTCCGAAGAAATGGCACCCGATCCCTTAGAAGGGCTTCCCCGTTTGGCTGTTGTTGGTAGGCCTAATGCCGGGAAATCCTCGTTGGTAAACGCCTTCTTAGGGGAAGAAAGGCATATTGTTACCGATATTGCTGGTACCACACGCGACTCCATTTACACCCATTACAACAAGTTTGGACACGAGTTTAGCTTGGTGGACACTGCCGGTATACGAAAGCGTGGTAAAATAAACGAGGATTTGGAGTACTACTCCGTTATCCGCTCCATACGCGCTATTGAAAACAGCGATGTGTGCATCCTGATGATAGATGCAACAAAGGGTATTGAAGGGCAGGATATGAACATATTCCAAGTTATTCAGAAGAACAAAAAAGGACTTATTGTATGCGTAAACAAATGGGACCTTATAGAAGATAAGTCCAACAACGTTATTAGGTCCTATACCAACGCTATACGGGAGCGTTTGGCACCGTTTACGGACTTCCCGATACTCTTCATCTCGGCCCTTAACAAGCAGCGCATCCTGAAAATACTGGATACCGCAAAAGAAATTTACGACAAACGCTCCAAACGTATCCCTACACACATCCTAAACTCAACCCTCCTGCCCATTATTGAGCAAACGCCCCCCCCAGCCTGGAAAGGCAAGTACATAAAAATAAAGTACATAACCATGTTGCCTAAGGTTACTGTGCCATCCTTCGTTTTCTTTTGTAACTTGCCCCAGTGGATTAAAGAACCTTATAAACGTTTCCTGGAAAATAACATCCGAGAGCAATGGGACTTTTCCGGGACACCAATTAATATATTCTTCCGCGAGAAATAGTTTTGCCTTATGCCACTACCAAAAACACGAAAAATCTTTATTAATGTAGCACGCGACCTGTTTGCCATACAGGGCTTCAACAGCACTACCATGAACGATATTGCTGCAGCCTCGGGCAAGGGGCGCAGAACCCTTTACACCTACTTCAAAAACAAAGAGGAGGTGTTTTTTGCAGTAATACGCCAGGAGCTGGATAGCTTGTACCGTCAGCTTAAAGGCTTTGTGGAACAAGAGCTGCCTCCCGAGGAGAAGCTTATGAAGTTTGTTTACTTCAGGCTCGAGGCCGTAAAGCAAGTGGTAGAACGCAACGGCTCCTTGGATGCCGAATTCTTCCGCAATATAGTATTGGTAGAGCGTGCCAGGCTCAGGTTCGACAGCCAGGAGATTTTACTGCTCCAAAAAATCCTTAAAGAAGGCATCCAATCCGGTGTGTTTAAGGTGTTCGACTCCCGTTTTACCGCAGTGCTTATCCATTACGCACTTAAAGGGATGGAGGTGCCCTACATCCGAGGACACTTCGCCTCTACCGACGCCGAGCGTTCCCGCCAATACCGTATTGTTAAGCAGATAATTTTGGGCGGAATAACAAGCAAATAAATACTACACATAAACCTTACGCAAAAATGAAATTACTCGAAGGAAAAGTAGCTCTGGTTACCGGTGGCTCCCGTGGTATTGGGCGTGCCATTGTATTGGAATTGGCTCGTAACGGTGCGCACGTACTGTTTACAGGGCGTACCCTAAACGAAAACACAGCCACCTTGGAGGCCGAGGTAGCACAATTAGGCGGTGTAGCAAAAGCCTACGCTGTAGATGCCGCCAATGCCGCTGCCACACAAGCCATGGTGGAGGACATCATAGCAACAGCCGGACGTATAGATATCCTGGTAAACAATGCCGGTATAACCCAGGACACCTTGCTAATGCGCATGAGCCAAAAGCAGTGGGACACCGTATTAGCTACCAACCTTACAGCCGTATTTACCCTAACGAAAGCGGTAATACCTTACATGATGAAGGCTCGCCAAGGTAGCATTATCAATATGACCTCGGTAGTTGGCCTAACAGGTAATGCAGGGCAGTGCAACTATGCTGCATCAAAGGCTGGCCTAATAGGCTTCACCAAGTCCATTGCCAAAGAACTTGGTGGCAGAGGCATCCGGGTAAACGCCATTGCTCCTGGCTTTATACGTACGGACATGACGGCGGTGCTGGACGACAAAGTTGTTAACGAGTGGGTGAGCAACATCCCTCTTAAACGTGTGGGAGAACCCCAAGATATAGCCCAAGCAGCACTCTTCTTGGCCTCCAACATGTCGTCCTATGTTACGGGGCAAGTGATTAACGTTTCTGGTGGTATGGTGATGTAAGCCCCCTATGGAAGTCCTGTACCAAGACAATCACATTATCATAGTAAACAAAGCCCCAGGCGAAATTACCCAAGGTGACCGCACTGGAGATGTTACTTTGGTGCAACAGGTAAAGGACTACATAAAAGAAACCTTCCACAAACCTGGCAATGTTTTTTTAGGGGTGGTGCATAGGTTAGATAGGCCTACATCGGGCATTGTGGTATATGCTAAAACCTCCAAGGCTCTAAGCCGGATGAACGCCCTGTTCAGAAGCAACAATATACAAAAAACCTACCACGCCATTGTTGAAAAACCGCCCGTTCCGGACCAAGGCAAGCTGGTGCATCACCTCAAAAAAAACGAGCAACAAAATAAGTCCTACACCGTAACACCTGCTACTACAGGCGCAAAACAAGCCATACTCAGCTATAGGACCATAGCGTATTCGGACCACTATACCCTGCTCTCGGTAACCTTACAAACAGGCCGTCACCACCAAATACGGTGCCAACTCTCGGCCATAGGTTCACCTATCCGGGGCGACCTCAAGTACGGTGCTCGCCGCTCCAACCCTAACGGCTCTATCTCCCTGCATGCCCACCGCATACAGTTCATTCACCCTGTGAGCCAGTTACCTATCGATATTACCGCACCGTACCCCAAGGAAGATTCTCTGTGGGCCTATTTTGCCAACCTACAGCCGTAGCCTCCCCCATTGGCGTACCATAAAACAATTTCCACCCCACTAATTCCCTACTTATGATAGCGTATCTTAAAGGCATTGTAATTCGTAAGCAACCCACCTGTGTAATAATGGAAGTCCAAGGCGTGGGGTACGAGGTGTATACCTCCTTGTATACCTCCAATGCACTTACCGAAGGGGCCGAGGCAAAGGCGTACATTCATGAAGTTATTAGGGAAGACACCCACGACCTTTACGGCTTTGTTACCGAAACCGAACGCCAGCTATTCCGCCTGCTTATCACCGTTAATGGGGTTGGGGCCAATACGGCTCGCATCATGCTTTCCTCCTACACGCCACAAGAGTTGGCCCAATATATTGCTAACGGGAACGATAGGGCGCTAACAGCAATAAAAGGTATTGGCTCCAAAACAGCACAACGTATTGTGGTGGACCTACGCTCCAAGGTGGTTACCGAACTCGCTGGCCTTACCTCCGAAACTGCTACCGAAACCGTGGAAGCTCCTGAACAACAGCAGGTGGCCGAGGAAGCAGTACAAGCCTTTATTACCTTAGGATACCCACAGCCCGCTGCCCGCAAAGTGGTAGCTAAACTCCTTAAAGAGAAACCCGATATGCCACTGAACGACCTTATCCGGACGGGCTTACGTATGTTCTGAACCATGTTTACCCTTAGGGCAATAGCGCTAAAACACCATTGCGCATAAACCTGCTACAAGGCATGAAGCGTTGCCTTTGCCTACTTATATTTTGGGTTTATGTGCCGTTATTGTACGCACAACCCAAGGTTACGCCGGACTCGGTAGCATTCAACTTCTCCCTACAACAGTTCGAGTTTTATGCCCAAAAGGACTCCCAATGGGTACTAACACACACACAAACCCTTAACGAGTATTACCGCAACATTTGGCAACGCCTACACCAGCAAGGCAAGCTAACCTCGGCAGTGCCGGACACCCTTCTGTGGCCCCTACCCCCTATAACCCCCAAAACACCCCCCACATGGTACACCCGCTACGGTGGTAACGTGCAAGTATCGTTAGGGTCCAGGCATATTACCGATGCCAACCCCACCTTATCGCCTACGTGGCAACACCGTACCAATACCTTATTTAACCACTCGGCCCAGCTCTTCCTTAAAGTAGGCTATGGAGACCACCTTAAACTGGACCTGGACTACAGCACGGAACGCGACCTTTCCCAACGGCGCTACAAACTCCTTATGGGTTACTATGGTACCGAGGCCGAGCTAATACAACACATACGCGTAGGAGATATTCAGGTACAATCCTTTAACCCCCTTATTCGTACCAGTAACAACCTGTTTGGGCTACAAGGCGAGCTGGCACTTGGCCCCCTCACCCTTCAGGCTGTTGCTGCCCAAAAAGAGGGCAATGTTAGGCATATACGGGTAAGTGCCCAAGGTGCTCGTAGGCCTTTCTCTATTTCGGCAGCTCATTACGACCGTAACCGACACTATTTTTTAGCCCCCTACTTTGGTAACCATTACGATGCCGCACTGGCGCAGTTGCCTTTGGTAAACTCGCCCATCACCATAGAACGGCTTCAGGTGTGGGTGTCGCAGCCTGCCACCCAGGAAACTACAGCCCAGCTGGAGTCCATAGGGGCTTTGTACTATGCCCCTAACGACACTACGCTACCCTCCAACGAAACCAACCCTAACTACCAGCGTTACGCACACACCCCGCTCAATGCATGGGCGGGTTCTGCCCCTGCCAACAACGCTTTTGTAGTACATAACGCCCTTAGGTTAATGCCTCAGCAATACCACTACAATCCGCGGTTAGGAACGCTCTCGCTGGCTACCCCGCTAACGGACCAACAGGTGCTGCTGGTGGCCTTCCAGTACCGCTACCAAGGCAAACTATACCAGGTAGGCAGGTTTACACACCAGCAGGAGGCTCCGTTAGTGGCAATGGTGTTAGCCACTACTAACAAGTCGCCCCAAAGTGTCACTTGGGAGCTTATGATGAAAAACGTATATGCTCTGCCTACCGGCGGGAAGTGCGACCCCCACAGCCTACAGGCCGAGGTCCGATACAAGGACGTAGCCACCAATACCCTACAACGGGCAGTCCATTCCTCGCTCAGCTGGTCTGCCGCAATGGGGTGGGATAAGGTTAACGCCCAACAAGAAGCCATACCGGACGGCCTCTTCGATGCCCTGGAAGGCGTTACCATTAACCCCGATATGGGAACGCTCACCCTGCCCTACCGCACCCCTTTCCTAACCGTTCCACAGCGACTAAACCAACAACACCACACCCGTTACCCGGTGTTCACTGCATTGTACGACTCGGCCCAGGTGGTAGCACTAACCCAAAAGCAGCAGGATGTGTATGTGTTACAGGGCGAATACTCGGCCACCTCGGCACACCGCATTTGGTTAGGTACGCAGGCTTTACCGGCTGGCAGCGTGCGCGTTTCCAAAGGAGGTACCCTCCTCACCGAGGGGGTGGACTACCAGGTGGACTATATGCAAGGCATGCTCTCGTTACTCCATGCCAACCATACCGCTACGCAAGAGGAGTTGGATATAGCCATCGACGACCCCGCCCGCACCTCCCTTATCCAGCGCAACCTGTTGGGGTTGGATGCCCAGCTACAACTTTCGCCCCACCTACAAATAGGGGCTTCGTGGTACGGCTACCAAGAAGCACTTCCTTTGGGGCGTATCCGTTGGGGGGCCGAGCCTCTTCGTAACCAAATGTATGGGCTACATGTTACGTACCAGCAACCCCTTACCCAATGGTTGGATAGGTTGCCTCTGCCGCAGGTTTGGAATATGGAGTCGCCCTCACATTTTAAGGCTACGGTAGCCTATGCCCACCTTAAGTCGCGCCTCCACACCAACACATTGGGCCCCCAAACGGTTTTGTTGGACGACTTCCAAAGCAACACCTCCCAGTACAGCCTTCTTTCCCCTAACCAGTGGCGCCTCTCGGGGTTGCCTGGGCAACTGGAGCAACAGCCAACTCCGGCCCGGGCTGTAAACCGGCGCGCCTTATTGTCGTGGTACCAGGTGGACCCCTATTTGGTGCGCGAGGGGTCGCCCTACATGCCCGAAGCGTTACAACAAGCCCCCTCCCTACGTTATCACCCCTTGGTGTGCCAGCTTCCTGTTACAGCCCTCTTTCCCGAATACGAGTCGGAACTACGTACTACGGACTACCTGTCGCCCTTAAACATCTCCTATTACCCCAACGAAAAGGGGCCTTATAACATGGATCCCGAGCTACTAACCCCTACCGGAACCCTAAACGCCCCACAGTTGCAATGGGGCGGAATGGTGCGTACCCTTCCCGTAACGGACCTCCAAACAGCCGGAATAACCTATTTGGAAGGGTGGCTAATGCTGCCCTACACCTTAAAGGAGCAGTTAGGCACAGGAACGTTATGGATAGAATTGGGGCACTTCTCCGATGCCTTCTTTCCCCACCAGCTAATGGCATACGAGTCCGGCTTACCTTCGCCCCAAAACCCCGATGCCCCCACAACCGATACCCCATGGGGAAGAATGCCCCAAAACACACCGCAAACGTATGCACTGGACTACGCCAACCCCGCCAATGTGCAAGCCCAAGATGTGGGGCTGAATGGGCTATCCTCCGAACAAGAAAAAACATACCCAGCCTATAAGGAGTATATACAAAAGGTACAGGCTTTAGCAAGCGGACAAGACTCGGTGCCAGCAGCACTACAACGCCTGCTAACGGACCCCGCCGGCGACGATTACAGGTTTTACCTTTCCCCCCAATGGGATGCCACCAAAGCAAATATACTGGAGCGTTACAAATTGTTTCGTGGGCTGGAAGGCAATGCCTCGGCAGGGAGTATACGCGGAATGTCGGCCGTGCAAAACCGCCAAGCCGATACCGAGGATTTAGTAGGCGACTTTACCCGCCGCACCCAAAACCAATACTTCCGGTACAAACTACCACTTAACCCCTTCACTACCCAGCATAAGTTTATTATAGGCGAACGGGAGGTAACTCAAACCTTCCCCAATGGCGATACCCATACAACGCTATGGGTTAAAGTACGCATCCCATTACAAGACTACGACGCAGTAGTTGGGCAACCCAATTGGCACGACATCAGAGCCATTCGTTTCCTCTTCGAAGGCTTTAACCACCCCATACACCTTAGGTGGGCCACCCTTGGGCTACAAGGCTCCAGTTGGCGTAAAAGCACCACGGCAACCACCCCCACCTTCACCCCAACAGCTGTGGGCGAAATAGGGCAAGTTAGCCGTTTGGAAGATGGCGCCCGCCAACCAGTGCCCTACCTGCTGCGCCCAGGCACCGAGCGCGAAAGCACCGTTAGCCGGTTAGGTACCAAAGCCCGCGACGAACAGTCGTTATCCCTTAAATTCCAGTCCCTTCAGCCCCAACAGGAGCTGGTAGCTTACCGCTCGTGCAACTACGATTTACGCCAAGTGTCCACCCTGAGTATTTACACCCATGCCGAGGCACTGCTTAACTCCCCCCACGCCTTACACAACGGAGACCTAACCTTTTTTGTACGCTTAGGGCGCGACTTTACGGATAACTACTACGAAGCCAGCATCCCCCTGCTCGTTACTCCGGCAGGCCAATACAGCAACGACTTGTTACAGGATAGGCAAAAGGTATGGCCACACGAAAACTACCTACAAGTGAGCTTACAGGAGCTGGTACAACTTAAAAGGCAGCAGCTACAAAGCCACAACAACACCACCGAGCCAACCCAACAAATGTCCCAAACCTACCCCAATACTACCCTAACGGTGAGTGGAAACCCTTCCCTGCACGATGTAAGGGCCATTATGGTAGGCGTACGCTCCGCTACATCGGCCACCGTAAGTGGAGAGGTATGGGTGGACGACCTTGCAGTAGCCCACCCCACACAAGTAGGAGGCAATGCCCTATCATCGCAACTGGACCTAAAGGTGGCAAACCTTATGCAGTGGCAAGCCTCGTGGAATTATATGGGTGCTGGCTTTGGCGACCTGGACAGCCATTGGGCACAACAAAGCAAGTACGCCCATAACCGCACCGCCATACAAGCCACCTTGGATATTGCCGAGTGGTTAGGAAAGTCCGCCACATGGCACCTACCGCTATGGTGGTCCTGGCAACGCAAGTGGATAAACCCTAAGTACGACCCACTTCAGCCCGACTTACTGTTAGGGCACGGCACTACCCCCCTGTTAGCTGCCCAAAGTGGAGAGTACGACAACCAGTTGCGCCTTACCAACTGGCACCAAACCCTGCCCCCACATACCGTACCTTTTTACCATCCGGCCCGTTTCTCTTTTTCCTTCGAGCATCAATCGGCAGGTTCTTATAGCCCCGCACAGCCATCGCACCAGTTGTTGCGTACGGCTGCCAACCTTGGCTACCGTTATGAAACCGCTACCCCCTTCGCCTTCACTACCCCCTTCTCATGGAGTTTACTTCCCCAGGAATGGAACATATCCAACCACTGGGAACGCCTCTTGGAACGAAGGCAGCTGGAGGCATATTCAACGCCTAACAGCACTCCCCCCACACCCAATTCCAACACCATTACTCACCAGTTTAGGTGGGATAGGTCGTTACAACTGAAGTGGCGCCTTACACCCAACCTTTCCTGGTTTTGGCATAGCACCACGGGGGCGCTAATAGATGAACCCACCTCGTTTTACCAAACCTCCTCTCCCGATCGGTTACGCTACGCTTGGCAGGACTCTGTTATGCACTCCCTGCTTCGTTTAGGCACTCCCTTTCGTTACCAAAGCCGAAGCGAGTGGAACTATCGCCTGGCTTTTGGCAAACAACACAAGTGGTTATACCCTTTACAGGGGAATATAGCCTATACCAGCTGGTACAATTGGGAAAGAGGTGGTACCTTCTCGGGACTTTTCCAGGGGCATCACCTATGGAACCAAACGGAGTTTAATGCCCAATTACGCTACAACATTCAGCACGCTATCCGGAAGTTACCACTGGAGGTAAACCTTACCCTACGCCATAGCAAAGGGGCCGATGTACCCTCGTTCCACCACGCCGCAGGGCCACTGTTAGGGTATTTCCCTAAAAGTGCATCGCCCTGGACCGATGCTATGTACCGTTTAGGATGGATGCCCACCCTTAAATATTTACAACAGCTACAACAGTCGCAGGCACTCATCCAAGATGCTCGTTTAGGACGTGCCTCCACCTTTTATGTGCGTAGCCGCGCCGAGCTTACCCTTACCGCCCGCCCAGCTACCGGCCTGTTGTGCAGGATGGACCTTTCCTACCTGCCCCAATGGCACGGGGCAATGTACCCTAACCCCGCTGTTCCCTTAAACCAAGGGGGCAGAGTAAGGCTTAGCACAGTAGGGTTATCCCACTTCTTCCAAAACCCTTTGGACCAAAAACAGTACCAATCCCGCACCTTTATAGCCTTTACCAACCACCTGGAACGGTTACAAAAAAAGTACCCCCTATTACCGGCATCCGAGCTATATGCACCCGCCTTGTTAGGTAGCCAACTACACCAAGAAGCCTCCTTAGCTTCGGTGCTACCCCTATCATTTATTAGGCCCAACTGGTATGTGGAGTATGCTATACCTTGCTCGGGCAGGGTAGCAAACTGGCTGAGCCGTATCACCCTAAAACACGCTTACCAAGGTTACACCGAGGTTGAGGATTACCAATCGCGTCCCGGCTGGCAACCTACCCAACAGCCCTTAGGAGAGTACCCCAACTCGGCTGGCGGAATGGCAGTAGGCGGAAGGTACGATATACAAAGCCTAACCCAGCGCGACGACTTAGCACCGCTTGTTGGCGTTAGCCTACAGTTTCCCACAGGGCTATTATTGGAAAGCAGGCTGGAGCGTTCCCGTGCACTAACCCTATTACCCCCTTCGGCTCGCTGGTTAGAGCAGTACCAGTGGCGCGCCGAACAGTTACTGAAATGGCAGTTCTCCCCACCAACTAACCAAAACCTTTCCCGTTGGCTAAGGGGAAACATTACCCTACAAGGAAGTTATATCGCCAGCCGAGAAGGCGTTGTTATGCGCGACCTTAGCACCCAGAATGCCAGTGTAAGCCACGCTTTTAGGTCGGACAGGTTTAGGGGACTGCTGGACTACTCATTACCTTTGGGCATAACCATTCAGGGGGTTTA
>JAEWGA010000013.1 GCA_023388555.1 Bacteroidota bacterium
ACCCCGATAGCTTGGCTGCCGGCGTTAAGTTTGAAACGGTGGGTCACTTGGCTTCGGTTCTTACCAAGGAGGGCGACATTTATATGATGCAAACCCGTAACTTCAAGGAGGTGATGCCTAAAACCGGGCAACGTTTTTATTTGCCCATAGAAGGAACACCTAAGTACTACCGCAATATATCCAGCGTGTACTCCACCTTGTTGTTGTCGGATATTGGTGTGTTTAAGGCCGTTTTACATGCCAGCTTTAACAACTTTACACGGCCTGGTTTCTTCAGTAAGCCACTGTACGATAACTACGACCCCAGCATAGTTTTCACCGGTAGCCCGCACCTGTTTGGCACCTCTTTAGGGTATGCTTATTGGGACCCCAAACTTAAAGCTCCTATTTTTGGCTTCGATGCCCAAATGAGTACCGTGGATGTGGATGCTAAAGAGGAGAGTGTACAGGGTATCGACCCAGCCAAACTTAACGTAGAGCCTATTTTTGGGGGGTCCTTCTATGGCTCGGGAGCTAACGAAGAGGCTACCTTCTTCCTGTTCCGTAGTTTAGCCGACAAAAAGCACTACCTCTATTACTTTACCCCTAAACAAGGGTGGGGAACGCTTACCAAGCGCGAAGAGGTTACCTCGGCCAAACTGAAAACAGCAACACTTTTTGCAGTGAATAGCGGGCGGTCCGTTTCCAGCGCACCCTACCTGTATTACCTGAGTGGGAATAAGGTGTACGCTTACAACATACAAGCAAAGGAGAACGATAGGGAGATACGCCTGCCTGGTATGGGTACCGACGAAAAGATAACCTACATGGGGTGCCAGTACTTCTTCGAGGGGAACTCGGACCCTAAGTCGGACTTCGACTACTTTATTGTTGCAACCCAAAAAGGGAATACCTATACGGTGTATATGTACAGCTTGCTGGGCGGTATACCCGATGGAGAGCCTAAAATAAAGTTCTCGGGCGAGGGCCGTTTTGTGGATGTCCAATATGCATCGCCCGACTATACCAACCGAAGCAGTCACTCGGTACTTTACCACTAAAAAAATATAACCCCATAAAGCACTATGATTACACGAATCGCCCTGATGCTCTGGAGCACCTTGTTGGTGCTGTGCTGTGCTACCAGTTGTCTTACTCAGCCCCAGTTAAAGGATGAGCTGTATGTGTCGCAGGATGCCCTGGACTTCTCGCCCGAGGGCGGAGAACAGCAACTCCAAGTACTTAGCTCGGCTATGGATTGGACCCCCGCCTCCGCCGATGAAGGCGCCTGGATTACACTCCTGCAAAAGGGCGATTCCTTACACGTAACCGTAGCCCAAAACCCTGGTGAAAGCCGTTCCTCATGGATTACCATTCATGCAGGAACGAGCCTTCACAAAATAGCTGTGCGCCAAAAAGCCAAGCCCAATAACATAGGGCTAAGCCAGGATACCGTGCTGTTTAATGCAACAAATACCGCACCCAAAACAGTAATGGTTACTGGCTTGTATTCCAGCGTGCAGGTACAAAAAGGAGATCCAGAGCAGGAGGCGTGGTTCGACTTCGCCTGGATGCCGCAGGAAAAACTCCTGAAAATATTCCTTGTGGGCGAACCTCCTAAAAAGGCGCAAGAGGCTAAAATTGTAGTGCGTACCAGCGATTCCTTAGTGGAGATACCTGTGTGTTATGAAAAGGGCGAGGAGTTCTTCTTCCCAATAATACTGCCTACAACGGCAAAGAACCATATTACTACCCTTATAGCGCAGGAAACAAAACGCGGTAACCTGCATGGCTCTACACGAACTACTGCCGATGCACAGGAGGTTACCATGGTTTCGGCCTACCCTTTGTTTGGCGATGTTACGTACGTGTTCCCCAAGAATGGGTTAGGTACTTACCGCCAAGTGAGTACTTTCTTAATGTCGGACAAACAGGACGATATAGCAGCTTACAAAACCTTCCTGCTAACAAAGGGTTTTAAGGTGGACCCAGATAACTCCAATGATGATGAAACCATCATGATGTCGGACGATGAGTCCTTTAGAGCGCGGTTGGTTTACTACAACCAAATAACCCAAGTGCTTTTTGAAAAAGAGGCCGGACAAACAGAGGAGTACCCAACATTTGAATCCTTCCCCTTTGCCGAAGAGGCTCTAACAGAGCAATGGACGTTGGATAAAGTAAAAAGCTATGAGCAAGGCAAAGGAAATGAACTGCTGACAGAGTTCGACCCAACCTACTATTTTGCCAGCGGACTACCCGGGGTAACGTTGTACTACGACTTAGCCGACCAAAAAGTTGCCGAGATAGGTTTTACCTCCAATAAGATTAGTTATGCTGCGTGGTACTCCAACAGTACAACCTGGAAAATTACCCGTGAGTTTGATGCCTTAATGAAAAAGCACGGCTACAAACTCACGACCAAGGAGGGCAACGCCAAAACCTATACCAACACCGAGAAAGGGTTGGCCTTAGATGTGCAGATACTGAATAAAAACCTAATTGTGAGGCTTTATATCCCCAAGGCCAATTAACCTATGTACCCCGCTTCTTTTTAAGATATGAAACCTGTTATTTATCCATTAGCTTTTGCTGCTACCGCTTTAGTATTAGGCCTTACGGGGTGTAAACAAGATTGGAATAGTGTTGCTGTGCCTAACGATACGGTATTGGCTACGGACGTTCCGGCCCAAGCTGTGAATGGTGTGGTGTATGTGTCGTTGGAAAACGATATTGCATTAAAGCTGTATGCCCAACCCGTTAGAAATTTGCAGGCACTGAAAGCCATAGCGCCAGAGCTTGCCGCAACCCTTGAAACGTTGCCCAAAGCACAACTAACGCCAGTGTTCACCAAGAACCCACAAATGGAGAAGGCGGAGATAAAGCATAACCTCCATTGGCATTACAAACTCACCTTCGATAAGTCCTACCCATTGGCGCAGGTGAGTACGTTGTTAGCGCAAACGCCTGGCATCACCGAGGTGGATTATGCGTACCGTAAACAGAACTTCTTTCCTACACCCTACGCTACACTGTTTACAGGCGTGCAAACAGGTGTGAGGTCGGCAAGCGAGGAGCTGCCTTTTAACGACCCTCTGTTGCCTAAGCAGTGGTATTTGCACAACGATGGTACCGTTAACTCGAACTTTGTTGCTCGTGCCGATATTAATGTTTTTGAAGCCTGGAAAATAACAACAGGGACGCCTAACGTTATTGTTGCCGTACTGGATGAGGCTGTGGATTATAGGCACGAGGACCTGCGGGAGGCTATGCTTGTTAATGAACAAGAGCTTAACGGACAGCCTGGCGTTGATGACGATGGGAATGGCTACATTGATGATGTGTATGGCTGGAACTTCTTTGCCGAATATGGAACGAATGGGACATCGGAGTTCGAGTTTAACGTTCATAGCCATGGTACTCATGTGGCCAGTATTGTAGCTGCACGTAATAATAACGGTATTGGGATGTGTGGAATAGCCGGAGGAGATGGTTCGCCAAACTCGGGTGCCAGAATTTTAGGGGTGCAGCAAATAGGCTCTAAGGAGGAGTATGGGGGCGATATAGCCTCGGCTCTTAAGTATGCTGTGGACCGTGGAGCTGTTATAGCTCAGTGTTCGTGGATGAACAGCGGGGAAAACGCAAAACGGTTGTCGTCCTACCAACAACATGCAATGGATTACTTCTTGGATAATGCCGGTTGCGACGCTAACGGAAACCAACGCCCCGACTCCCCTATGAAGGGCGGTGTTATGATTTTTGCCGCAGGTAACTCCAACACCTCGGAGTTAGTGTACCCCGGAGCTTACAACCGTGTTATAAGTGTTGCCTCTGCCGGTGGTACCCTTAAACGTGCATGGTATTCCAATTATGGCTCGTATGTGGATATAACCGCCTTTGGTGGAGACCCCGACTACGATGGCGCCGCCAGCGATATCATTGGTGCTGTGGATGTAGGGCATTATGGCGACGATATAAAATATGGCACTAAACACGGTACTTCGCAGGCTGCCCCACAGGTGGCTGGTATTGCTGCGTTAGTGCTTTCGGCAAAGGGGGGGATGGGCTTCACCTCGGAGCAACTTATGCAGCGCTTGTTAGGAGCTATCCGCCCCTTCGATATCAATGTTTACAACCCCGATTATAAAGGGATGTTAGGAAGTGGGTACATAGATGCTGCCCGCGCTCTTGACGATGACCAAAATCAGCCCCCCGCGGCATCGGCCCTAACGGTGGTAGAGGCGCGTGCTTATGGTATTCACCTTTCTTGGAAAGTGGCTGGTGACCCCGACGACGGTACACCGCTGAAGTACCATTTGTATAAGTCCGAATCTCCTATCAATGCCAATAACCTAAAGGATTTAGAGCCTACCGTTATTTTTACCGGTGGAGCACCAGAGGGTACAACAATGGAGTATGCATTTAACGATATCCGGATAAATACAACAGTCCATTTTGCCCTTGTGGCAGTGGACCGGTGGGGACATACATCGGCACCAACCATGGCAAGCGGAACAACGAAAAATAATCCGCCAATAGCGGTTGGTGTTCCTACAGCACCGCTACGCGTAACCGCAACCAACGATGCCCGCTTTACTTTAGAGGTAAAGGACCCCGACGACCACTTGTGGACGCATCTGCTTGAAACTTCCCTAAAGGGAATCACGCTGAACCGAAAGGGTAATACCTTAACAGGCGTTATCCGGGCTGTGGAGTCGCTGGGTGAATACTCTTTTGATATAGTGCTGAAAGATGAAATAGGCGGCGAACAAAAAGTGACGATACCTTTTGTTATTGTATCGAACCAGACGCCCGAAGGAACAACCACTGCTCCCAGGAATTACACCATTGCGTTAACGGACTTGGCACAAGGTATAGCATTACCCCAGTATTTTGGCTTTGGCACGGGTAATACCTACACCTACTCTGTTTCCGACGATAAAATAGTTTCTGTTACTCAGTTTGGCGATTTGCTGAAACTTAAACCCTTGCGGGAAGGGCATACTACACTTATACTTATAAGCACCGACCCAACGGGTGAACAACGCCGTGTGTCGGTATCGGTACACGTTACGGACCAGCGTAAAAAAGAAGAAAAAGGCATTAGGCCTTTGACCAGCAAGCAAATACAACGCTACCTGTTGTTGCAGGGAAGCTCGGATATGGCTAATGCACCAGTACACATACAAGTGACAAACATTTTAGGTGCCGTTGTTTTGGATTTGAACAAGACGTTGGCGGCCGACGCTTCGGTGCATATGGACTTAAAGGAGCTGCCCCAAGGACAGTATCACCTTACTGTTACCGCCACAGGTGTACCAACGTATAAAGTATTCTTTACCAAACTGTAAACCCTACTACCTCTATAAACGCTATGAGATATACTAAGCTACCGCTGTTGGTCGCTGTTGTACTTGCAAGCGCGGTATTGCCGTTTTTAGCTACAGCCCAAGGTGTGCTACATGTACCCCAATTCCCGCTGTTGGATACCGAACACTCGCCGTTAAACGGCTTGCCTAATTTGTATGAACCTAAGGGCGGTTTGTACTCCGATATCCTTAATTTTTCGCCTCAATGCGGTTGCTCCCCTTACACAGTGTCGGCTACGGGGGAGTGGTTTAACTTACGTAATAACGATGCCAAGGCTTCCGTTATGCATAAGTATAGCGTTGATGGTAGCCTGCAACTGTCGGCTAACCATTTATGGCGTTTGGGAATGCGACATTTAAGGGGAATGGCTTTTGCCGATGCGCAGAACAGAACCATTGTACCTACCGAAACAACATTGGACTTAGGGTATGCTACCATGCTAACCCCGCACCTTAAGGCAGGAGCTACCGTAGGTACCGCCTTTGTGCATTACAACCAACTTAAAGTTACACCTTACGCTTCGCTTGCTTTAGGGTACGACACTACATTAAAGGCATTGACAGAGCAAGATAGTTTTAGCCTTCGCCTCCAAGTGAATCAGCTGGCTTTGCATACAGGTATGCCTACCCGAATGGTGTTAGGAGCTAAGTATACTGTTAGCTTATGGGACGGTGACGGCATTATAGGTGTTGGTACCGCTACGCATATCCCGTTAAGGTACACTACCTATTATACTCAGACGCAAGAGACCGGTTTGGACCTTTTACTGTTGAAGCATTGGAGCCTCCAGGCCAGCTACAGGAGCGCTGCATTTGCATCCTATAAAAGTGGACAACAGTATTGGAGTTTTGCAGCAGGCTATAAAGGCACT
>JAEWGA010000019.1 GCA_023388555.1 Bacteroidota bacterium
TAATAGCCAATAGCATAACAAGCGGCGTGTACAATACTTGCCCCAAACATCTTAATGGCAGCATCTTTCGTCATGCACAGCTTGTTGGTTGTTTGTTTGTCCTTTGCAGTTTTCGAGACAACAACAAGTATAAGGGACAGTAGAGCAATTAACCCCGACAGAAGAAGCGTACTATGATTTTGTATCCATCGGGTCCCAATAAAAAAAACAATCACCAGTAGCAGTGTAGGGTATAGCCTATCCAGTTGCGACCGTTTTCCAAAGAAAATGTTACGGGCGCAAGCTAACCCGCCAAGTAGTAAAAGCGTTAGCAACCAACATACAGGATTATTTGGCCATAGCTCTATTGCAAACAAAGGAAAAATGGTAAGCCAGCTTAAAGCTGCATTTTCAAGTTGTATTTTATGCCTATAAAAATTATTCATCTGTTTTTTTCCACATCTCTGTTAATGCCATATATAATGGGGAGTCTAAGAATACGGAGAGCTCTTTTGCTTCATACATGGCGCGTGCTGCGGGGTATGTATTGGGGGGAAGAGGTGCATCTTGTTTGGATTGCTCAAGCACACAACTCAGCATTTTAGCTTTACCGGCTCCGGTTATATGAAAAAAAAGATTTTCGCATTGCCGAATCCCATAAAAGGAAAGAGCCACTCGTTTAACTCCTGTTACAGGGTGTACGGTAGGTATATATATGTCTTGCAACGTTGCTACGGGCATATTAGGGAAAATAGAGGAGGTATGCCCATCGTCGCCCATGCCTAATATGATAAGTTCAAATAAGGTATCGCGTTTTAGGCGGGAAGAAAAGGTCTTCACCTCGTTGCTGTACTGTAAGGCAACTTCTTCTGCCTCCTTTTGGGGACTGAAAGTTATAGGGTGAAGTTTTTCCTGAGGGAAGTTGCAAGGCCCAAAAAAGGTTCGGTATGCACAACCGTAGTTGCTTTCGTCCGACTCTGCTGGTACCATACGTTCATCTACCCAGAAGAAATGAAAGTCGGCAGAAGTTATTAGGTTAGGGTGTTCCCGCCAATATTTAAATAGCAACAGGGGAGTGTTTCCACCGCTTAAAGCCACCCTAAAAGGGCGGCTTTGCGATTGGTTATATAGGTTTAATAACTGTTTTGTTAGGTCTTCGCACCACTGGTTATCGGAACCCGTCCCGTGGCGTCCTATAATTTTCACAGCGGTCATAGCTCGCAGTATAGGTTTGTATTTGTAAGGTTTTTACATGGGTTAGTCCAGAAGTTTCCTGGGGTCATAATACTGTTAGCTTCTTTTGGCCCCCAAGTTTTGGCGGGGTAACCGTACAGAGGTATGGAGGCGTCTTCCTGCCAGGCTTCAAGTATGGGGCTAAAAAAGCGCCAAGAGGCTTCAACAGCATCGCTTCTGGTGAATAGGGTTGGGTCGCCCAGCATACAGTCCTCCAACAACCGGGAATAAGCGTCGCCACTGGGAACGCCCCCAAAAGTGTCGTAACTAAAGTCCATAGACACCTGTTGCACCTCAAACCCAGAGCCTGGCACCTTCATCCCGAATTTCAGGACTGTTCCTTCATTGGGCTGTATACGTATAGTTAAACTATTAGGGGCTAACCCAGCTCCGGTATTGGATCCAAATAAGGTGTGCGGTGTTTCTCGGAAGTGTACCACTATCTCTGTAACCTTGGTAGGCATTTGCTTTCCCGTTCTAATGTAGAAAGGCACACCACCCCAGCGCCAGTTATCAATAAATAAGCGCATAGCAACAAAGGTTTCGGTACGGCTGTCGGGGGAGACTTTATCCTCCTCTCTATACCCGTTTAAAGTACCTTCGGCCGACTCCGATGCAGTATACTGCCCACGAATAACATGGTTGTGTATGTCCTCCTTGGACAATGGGCGAATAGATTGGTACACCTTTGCAACCTCATCGCGGAAGGTTTGGGCATTAAATACGGCTGGTGGCTCCATTGCTGTTAAGGCCAGCAGCTGAACCAAATGGTTTTGTACCATATCGCGCAGTGCGCCAACATGGTCATAAAAACCACCACGTGTTCCAATCCCCATATTTTCTACAGCGGTAACCTCAATACGGTCCACGTAATTCCTGTTCCATAAAGGTTCAAAAATACCATTGGCAAACCTCAGAGCCATTATATTCTGGACGGTTTCCTTTCCTAAAAAATGGTCTATGCGGTACAGCTGGTCTTCTTGAAAGCGCTCGGTATAGATTTTGGTAAGCTCTTGAGCGGACTTTAGGTCGTATCCAAAAGGCTTTTCAATAATTATCCTTCGGATACCCTCTTTGCCATATGCATTCCCTTGGTTTAGCTTTACCGTGCTTAAGTGCTGAGGAATAACCCCATACAAAACGGGCGGAGTAGCTAAGTAAAAGATGTAGTTAGCTGGGTTATTAATATGGTTATCCTTCTCTTGTAAATATGTTTTTAAGCCAGTGTAGTCCGCTTCTTGGGAGGGGTCCATGGCATAGTAATATAAATAGGAAAGAAAGGTATCGGCTTGTTCCTCGTTATATTCCTCGGCCGAAAGGTACTCCTTTAAGTTGTCTTTAATGTATGCCCGGTAGGTATCGTCCTCGTAGTTGGTTCGTGCTACACCTACTATTGCAAAACGTTGTGGCAACCGGTGTTTAACATACAGTTGATATAAGGAGGGTATTAATTTGCGCCGCGTTAAGTCGCCCGACCCACCAAAGATAACCAGTACCAAGGAATCGGGAAGTTCCGTTTTAGCTGTTTTCATTGTCATTATCTTGTAAGGTGGTGGTTATACGTTATACACAGTGCTTTGGCTATCGGTGCCTAAATTATTCCAATCCTCGTGGAAGAAGTTACCTCGTGGCTCATCGGTACGCTCAAACATATGGGCGCCAAAGAAGTCTCTTTGGGCTTGTAATAAGTTGGCGGGCAAACGTTCCGAACTTAAAGAGAACAAGTACTGCAGGGCCGATGAAGAAGCCGGCTGAGGAATCCCCGATAGTGACGCTACGGATATAACCTCTTGCCAGTTGTTAAGGCATTCCTTAATAGCACTAACAAAGTAAGGAGCTAAAAGCAGGTGCTCTAAGTTGGCATTTTGTTCGTAAGCCTGAGCAATATGGTTTAGGAATACCGACCTAATAATGCACCCCCCACGCCAAATACGTGCCACCGAGGCCAAATCCAAATCCCACATCTTAGCTTTCGAGGCTGTACTCATCAGCTGAAACCCTTGGGCATACGAAACCAACTTAGAGGCATATAGGGTGTTTTCTATTTTTGTTTCCCCATCTCCCGAAAGGGGGTAAGGCTTAGGCTGCAGGCCGAAAGCATTGTGTACTAATCCTCGCAACTCCTTCATGGCAGATATTTGGCGTTCATATACGGCTGTAGATATAAGGTTCAGGGGGGTGTTGTGGTCCAGCGAATCAATAACAGCCCACTTTCCCGTTCCTTTCTGTCCTGCTGCATCCAAGATGCTATCAATAAGGTAGCCTCCCGTTTTGGCATCCTTTCTGCGGAATATCTCTGCTGTTATTTCTATTAGGTAGCTACTTAGATTGCCTTTGTTCCATTTGCTGAAGGTATCGGCTATTTGGTCGTTGTTGTACCCTAATACCTTCTTGAGCATTGAATAGGCTTCGGTAATAAGTTGCATATCCCCGTACTCTATGCCGTTATGTACCATTTTCACGAAGTGGCCCGAGCCTCCATTCCCAACCCAAGCACAGCAAGGGGTGCCATCTGGGGCTTTGGCTGCTATCTTGGTAAGAATAGGCAGGAGGGATTCCTTGGCCTCGGGGGCACCACCAGGCATTAAAGACGGACCGTATAACGCACCCTCTTCCCCGCCGGAAACGCCACAGCCAACAAAGTATAAGCCGTGCTGGTAGAGTTCTTCAACCCGCCGTTCCGAGTCGGTATAATTTGAGTTTCCACCATCTATAATAATGTCTCCTTTTTCCAAGTGAGGGATTAGCTGACTAATCATTTGGTCCACAGGGTTGCCAGCTTTAATCATAAGCATAATTTTGCGGGGGCACTCAAGGCTCTGCACAAGGCTTTCAATATCGCGGCAGCCCACAAAATTCTTCTCTCCAAACTCTTCCATAAAACGGTCTACGTCCTGTTGGGTCCTGTTGTATACAGAAACTTTAAACCCATTACGTTCCAAGTTTAGGGCTAAGCTTTTACCCATTACGGCAAGCCCTACGATAGCTATATGACTCTGTTGATTCATAATGTTTACTGGTGATAAATTGGATATAATCTTTTTTGGTCATAACATTTATCCCACTTCAAATGTTGCTTTAAGGTGTATTTTTCTGATTTATTAAGAGCATCCTGCCAAGTTGAATATGGGAGGACTTTTCCATTAGACAAAGGCTATGGGTGGGTTGCCATGCTAAATTGTTTTGCATGCAAGGGGGCATAAAGCCGCCAAGAGAGGGCGGTATTGCAGGAACACCTACCTTTTTTGTAGGTTAAGCTTTGGCAGTTCACCTTTGTCCACCCTTGTACTTTTTTTGCAGGTATAATCCAGAGTAGGTATCGGATAAAAGAAAACTGGGCTGTAATTAACGCCAATGCGTTAATTACAGCCCAGTTTAATTGTTATGATTAAGAAATTAATCTTCCAAAGCAGCTTGTGCCGCAGCTAAACGAGCAATAGGTACTCGGAAAGGAGAACAAGACACATAGTTTAAGCCTTGTTTGTGGCAGAACTTAACGCTTGAGGGTTCACCTCCGTGCTCACCACAGATACCACATTTAAGGTCGGACCGGATAGCACGGCCTTTTTCTGTTGCCATATGGATGAGCTGTCCTACTCCATTTTGGTCGAGCACTTGGAATGGGTCTACCTTCAAGATTTTCTTTTCTAAGTATACAGGTAGGAAAGAGGCGATATCGTCTCTGGAATATCCAAACGTCATTTGGGTAAGGTCGTTAGTTCCGAAGGAGAAGAACTCTGCCGAGGTAGCAATCCTGTCGGCCGTTAGAGCAGCTCTGGGGACTTCTATCATGGTACCAACTTTGTAGTCGATAGAGTCGTTCATCTCTTCAAACAGGGCAGTAGCTGTTTTGCGGATAACTTTTTCTTGTTCTTTGAACTCGTAGAGTATCCCTGTTAGCGGAACCATAATCTCGGGATGAACTTGTATGCCTTCTTTTTTCAGCTCCAATGCGGCACCTAAGATTGCCCTTGTTTGCATTTCGGTAATTTCTGGATAGGTGTTACCCAAGCGGCAACCTCTGTGTCCTAACATTGGGTTTTGTTCCGAGAGGGCACTAACCCGGTTGCGTATTTTTTCTGCGGAAATACCCATATCATCGGCCATCTCTTGTTGACCTTTGGAGTCATGAGGTACAAATTCGTGCAGAGGGGGGTCTAAAAGCCGAACTGTAACAGGCAGGCCATTCAGCTCCCGGAAGATGTTTTTGAAATCCTCTTTTTGGAAAGGAAGAATTCTGTCCAGAGCTTTTTTACGCTCTTCGGAGGAGTCGGCCAAAATCATGCTACGCATAGCTTTTATTTTTTCCCCTTCAAAGAACATGTGTTCGGTACGGCACAAACCAATACCTTGTGCACCAAAGGAACGTGCAATTTTAGCATCATGACCGGTGTCGGCATTGGCACGCACACGCAGTTTGGCGTACTTATCGGCAAGAGTCATGAGTGCTTCAAAGTCGGGATCCAGTTCGGCTGCCTGTGTTTCTACAAGTCCTTCCAACACATCACCGGTTGTACCATTTAAGGAAATGAAGTCTCCTTCGTGGTAAGTGGTACCTTCAACGGTCAGCGTCCTGTTCTTGTAATCTATTTGCAGGGCACCCGCTCCAGACACACAGCACTTACCCATTCCACGGGCAACAACAGCAGCGTGGGAGGTCATACCGCCACGGGCTGTTAAAATACCCTCTGCCACTTGCATACCTGCGAGGTCTTCTGGCGAGGTTTCTGTACGTACGAGTATCACCCTTTCTGCGCCGTTGTTGTGGAGGAGAGCGGCGTCTTCGGCAAAGAATACAATTTTACCTGTGGCAGCACCGGGAGAGGCGGGCAACCCGCTGGTTATTTTTTTCGCTTTTCGGAGTGCTTCTTTATTAAATATGGGGTGTAGCAGTTCGTCCAGTTTATTAGGGTCTACACGTTTAAGGGCTTCTTTTTCATCAATAACCCCTTCTCGTAATAGTTCCATAGCTATACGAACCATTGCACGTCCTGTGCGTTTCCCGTTACGGGTTTGCAAGAACCAAAGTTTACCGTCCTGAACGGTAAATTCCATGTCCTGCATATCCTTATAATGTTCCTCGAGTTTGTGTTGTAGGGTATCGAGCTGCTGGAATATTTCGGGCATCTTTTCTTCCAAGGAGGGCATCTCTTTCACGCGCTCTTCTTCGGACACATTTGCCAATTTGGCCCATCTTCTGGAGCCTTCTTTGGTTATTTGTTGGGGAGTTCGGATACCAGCTACAACATCTTCTCCTTGTGCGTTAACAAGGTACTCTCCGTTGAAAATGTTTTCTCCTGTTGCAGCGTCTCTCGAGAAGCATACTCCAGTAGCCGATGTTTCTCCCATGTTACCAAATACCATGGACTGTACGTTAACAGCGGTGCCCCATTCTTCGGGGATGCGTTCCATTTTGCGGTACAGGATAGCCCGCTCGTTCATCCAAGAGCTAAACACAGCGCAAACAGCCCCCCAGAGTTGTTCGTAAGCATCTTCGGGGAAGTTCTTTCCTGTTTGGGAATAAACTGCAGCTTTAAACCGTTTAACCAGTTCTTTAAGGTCTTCTACACCTAACTCGGTGTCCAAGGTTACATTTTTCTTTGCTTTTACTTCTTCAATAATTTCCTCAAATGGGTCGATATCCTCTTTGTTAGTAGGCTTCATGCCAAGTACGACATCTCCGTACATTTGAACAAAACGGCGGTAGGAGTCCCATGCAAAACGGTCGTTCCCGGTTTTACGGGCCAAACCTTCCACCACGGTGTCGTTAAGTCCCAGGTTTAGGATTGTATCCATCATACCAGGCATAGAAGCGGGCGCACCAGAACGAACTGAAACGAGCAAGGGGTTGTTTACATCGCCAAATTTTGCACCCATAAGCTCCTCTACTTTGGATATGGCATCACGAACTTCGGCGTTAAGGTTTTCTATCACCTTCTCTTTGCCCAGGTCGTAGTACTCTTTGCAAACCTCGGTTGTAATAGTAAATCCAGGAGGTACGGGAACCCCAATCAGGTTCATTTCGGCTAAGTTAGCCCCTTTGCCTCCCAATAGCAGTTTCATGTCTGCTTTGCCTTCAGCGGTACCGTTACCGAAGAAGTAAACTCTTTTTTTTGTCATTGTATGAGACTGTTTTGTACTTGAAAAAAGATTATTGTATGTATTGTATTGTTATTCGAACAGAGGATCGAGCCCTGTTGTATTAGGTGCCGAAAGGTCCATGTTATCATCGTAAATATCCGTTGTTTTACATGGCGATGCAAATTCTTCTGGAATTTGAAACTTCTCGTTAGGATCGATACCCAGCGTGGAGTCGGAATATATTTTCTGGAAGAATTTAGCAACAATAGGCAATGCCATAGAGGCACCTTGTCCCTGGGCCATGCGGTCGAAATGAATAGAGCGGTCATCTCCTCCTACCCAACAGCCAGCTGTTAAGGACGGGGTGAAAGCAAAGAACCAGCCATCGGAGTTATTTTGGGTTGTCCCAGTTTTGCCCCCCATATCACTTTTTACGTTGTACTTAAATCGCATCCTACTACCCGTTCCGCCATTCATAACGTTGCGTAACATATAAAGGGTTTTGTAGTTGGCGTCTTGCGACAACACCTCGGTCATCTTAGGGGTAAAGGTTGCCAACACATTACCATATTGGTCCTCAATGCGCGTCACGTAAAGTGGTTCCGAGCGAATTCCGCCGTTGGAGAATGTTGTGAAGCCACTAACCATTTCTGCAACCGATATATCGGGAGTTCCTAAACATATAGAGGGAACGGGGTCCATGTGTCCTGTTATCCCGAATGAATGCAGAAGGTCCACAAATGTATAGGGCGACATCCGGCTCATTAGCCATGCCGTTACCCAGTTATCGGAGTTTTGAAGCCCCCAATTGATGCTAACATACTCGCCGACACGTTTTGCGCCAGGGTTTCGGGGGGTCCACAGTTTTCCTGCTTCATCCAATATTTGCGGTTGTACGTGCAGCATCTCATCGCAAGGAGTAAAGCCTTCGCTCATAGCCATGGCATATAGGAAAGGCTTTATTGTGGAGCCTACTTGCCTACGCCCAGTAGTAACCATATCGTACTGAAAGGCTCCATAATCGATACCGCCCACATAGGCTTTTACTTGGCCGTTATTGGGGTCCATTACCATGAAGCCGGCACGCAGGAAGGTTTTGTAATAAAGAATGCTATCCTTGGGAGTCATGATGGTATCTCGAGGACCTTGCCAAGTAAAAACGGACATCTCTGTAGGCTGGTCAAAAGTCCTTAGGATTTCTTTCTCGGACATCCCTTCTTCGGCCAAATTGCGCCACCTATCGCTTTGCTCCATTGCTTTTTTAAGTATTTGGTTGCGCTCTTTCTCCGATATTTGCGATGAAAAAGGAGCATACGAACGCCCACGTTTTTCTGCAAAGAAAAGGGGTTGTAAATCCTTGCTCATATGCTCGGCTACAGCTTCTTCGGCATATTCCTGCATCTTAGCATTAATACCGGTGTATATTTTTAGCCCATCCGTATATATATTATAGGCTTTGCCTTCGGCATTGCTGTTTTTATTGCACCAGCCGTAAATAGGCTGTGTTTCCCATGCCACCGAGTCGCGCTCATACTGTTCACGTTGCCAGCCCCTATAGTCGGCCTTATTAGGCTTGGAGGCCATTAAAATCCTTTTCAGGTGCTCCCTTAGGTAGGTGGCAAGCCCCTGTTTATGGTTGCGCACTTTAAACTGTAGCCCCAAAGGCAAACTTTTCAAAGAGTCGCACTCTTGGGTGCTAATATATTTGTTCTCTTTTAAAAGCGAAAGCACCACATTACGGCGTTGCAGTGCACGCTCGGGATACCTTACAGGGTTAAAATAGGCTGGGTTTTTACACATCCCAACCAATAGCGCAGCTTCCTCTATACGCAACTCTTTAGGCGACTTATTAAAATAGGTTTGGGTAGCAGACTCTATGCCAACGGCTTGGTACAGAAAGTCGAACTTATTAAGGTACAAGTTAATAATCTCCTCTTTGGTATAATACCGTTCAAGCTCCACAGCAATTACCCATTCAATAGGTTTTTGTAGTACCCTTTCGAACAGATTGCTGGCACTGGGAGAGTATAATTGCTTTGCTAATTGCTGGGTAATAGTACTACCTCCGCCAGCATTGCGTTGTTGTAAAATAAGCGTTTTAACAACAGCCCTAATCACCCCAATAGCATCAATTCCAGAGTGCTCGGAAAAACGTTTATCCTCTGTTGCAACCAATGCATTAACAATGTGGGGCGACAACGCCTCATAAGGAATAAAAATTCTATTATTATTCTTTAGTGCAAAAGAGCCTAATACTTGACCATCCTCGGATATCACTTGAGAGGCGTATTTATCAATAGGATTCTCAAGCTCTGTAACAGGGGGCATATAGCCTATTTTCCCTTTGCTAATCAGGAAGAATATAACAAATACAGAGGCTATTGCCAAAAAGAAAAGCCCCCATAGAAGTAGCAAAATATTTCTAACCCAAACTTTCATAGAAGTTAATCATTAGGACGACGATAGCATAAAGCAGTGTTAGAAACACTAACCTTATTGCACAAAGATAATATTTATATGCGGACTCTGATAAAAATAGTTTCCCTAACGAGCAAACCCAAAAATGTAATATCGGCCGCTTAGGGTAATTGAGAACAAGTTTTTGGGGCAGCAGTTCGGGGCAAAAGCCGAGCTGTTTTAGGAAAGTGTTTGGGGAAGGAGCTTTCGGGGGGCTTTGAAGGGAAGAGAATGCGTGGCAGGATGTCAGGCAAAGAATACGGTGGGGAATAGTCCCGGTAAAACTATAGCGTCCTTCACTCCTAAACAAACAGAAAGGGCGGGTAGCACAAAATGCTACCTGCCCTTTTTTATAACAGCGCGCCGGGGGATAGTGACGAAACTCCAAGACATAAAAGTTTTGAGGATGCAGAGGGCTTTGTAATCCGCTGAGCAAAAGCTACCCGAAGGTTGCGGCCCGCCATTACCCAAAGCAAGGATCTCGGAATATGGTATAATTGACGAGTTTCCCGATCACCCGACGCGACTTTTTCTTTTATTCTTACCCAACCACTGTTGGGTTGTTGTATGGCAAATATACAGATAGGTTTCTATTTTTACAAATAGCAAATTCTTTTTCTGAGAAAAGGAGGCAATTCAGGAGGAAAATAAAGCGGAGAGTTATAAAAGTTCGGCGGTTATGTGGTGAGTATTAACATAAGCCCCAAAAGCCGAATAGAACGGCGTTCAGTCCTTTTCATAATTTGCTCATTTTCTCCCTATAACCTATTTGCTTAGCTGTGGTTTATAGTAACCCTTTGAAGAAGTTATTTCCCTTGTTATCTACAAGTATGAAGGCGGGGAAGTTTTCCACCTCTATTTTCCAAATAGCCTCCATGCCCAACTCGGGGTATTCCAAACACTCAACGGACTTAATGCTTTCTTGTGCCAAAATAGCCGCTGGTCCCCCAACACTACCTAAATAAAAACCACCGTATTTATGGCAAGCTTCGGTCACATCGTTACTACGGTTTCCTTTGGCTATCATGATAAGGCTACCTCCATGGCTCTGGAACAGGTCCACATAGGAGTCCATTCGGCCGGCTGTTGTAGGTCCAAAAGAGCCAGAAGGCATACCTTTAGGGGTTTTAGCGGGGCCTGCATAGTATATAGGGTGGTCCTTAATGTATTGTGGAAGGTCCTCGCCACGGTCCAACCTTTCTTTTAGTTTAGCATGTGCAATATCTCTTCCTACAATGATAGTACCTGTTAGGGAGAGGCGAGTTGCTACGGGGTATTTGTCCAGTTCGGCAAGCACCTCTTTCATGGGTTTATTAAGGTCTATTTTAACCACACTGCCTTCCAAGCCGTTGCGGTAAGCCTCTGGGATTAAACGTGCGGGGTTGGTTTCCAGTTTTTCAATCCAAACGCCATGTTTATTTATTTTGGCCCTGATGTTACGGTCGGCCGAGCAACTTACGCCCAATCCTACGGGGCAAGAAGCACCATGGCGAGGCATACGTATCACACGGATGTCGTGAGCAAAGTACTTTCCCCCAAATTGTGCTCCAATACCCAGTTTGTGGGTTTCTTCCAATAGGCGTTGTTCCAGCTCTTTATCCCGGAAGGCGTGACCGAGTTCGTTACCGTGGTCGGGCAAGTTATCGTAGTAACGGGCACTGGCTAACTTCACGGTTTTAAGGTTGGCTTCGGCCGATGTACCCCCTATAACAAAAGCTATATGGTAAGGAGGGCAAGCGGCGGTACCTAAGGATTTCATTTTATCCACCAGGAACTTCACCAAAGTAT
Source organism: Bacteroidota bacterium (assembly GCA_023388555.1). Lineage (GTDB taxonomy): Bacteria > Bacteroidota > Bacteroidia > Bacteroidales > Porphyromonadaceae > Porphyromonas_A. The sequence continues at coordinate 11,539 of JAEWGA010000019.1, forward strand.
CGGGGTTTAGTAAGGCCTTCGTTTCTTGGTATAAATAGGTTTTGTTTGCCGAGCCTCCTCCTTTGGCAATACATAGGAATTTGTATTCGTTACCTTCGGTTGCCATTAGGTCTATTTGGGCTGGCAGGTTACAACCGGTGTTCACTTCGTTGTACATATCCAACGGGGCGTTTTGGGAGTAGCGCAAGTTTTCTTGCGTATAGGTGTCGTATATACCATGCGACAAATAGCTTTCATCGTTGGCACCAGTCCATACACACTGGCCTTTTTTCCCTAATATGATTGCCGTACCTGTATCTTGGCAAAAAGGCAGTTTTCCCTTTGCCGAGGTTTCTGCATTGCGCAAAAAGGTCAGAGCAACGAATTTATCGTTATCGGAGGCTTCAGGGTCGTTAAGTATTTTGGCTACTTTCTCTTGGTGCTCGGTGCGCAGGAAAAAGGAGCAGTCGTAAAAGGCTTGTCGGGCTAATAGGCGCAAGGCTTGGGGGTCTACCTTAAGTATTTCTTTTCCCTCGAACATTGCTGTACTCACATATTGGTCCGTAAGCAGGTAGTACTCGGTGTCGTCGTGGTGCACGGGAAACATTTCCTGGTACTTGAATTCCTTTGTTGCCATAGGCTTTTTACTTTACCTTATTTAAAGTGACTATTATAATGAACAGTTCATTACCGAACTTTTTCGCTAAAACAAAAATACTACTTTGTACGCAACAGCACAAACGGGGGCAGTAAAGGGGGGATGAATAGTATGGGAATAGGGTGTTCGTGTGTTGCGGAAATTTTAAACGCTTCCCTGCACTCCGGCAAGGAGCACTGGAAAGCGTTATTAATAATATTGAAGGCGGGGAAAGGTTAATGCACGAGTTCCATGGTATCACGTGCAATCATCAGTTCTTCATCCGTAGGCACAACCATAGCTACAACTTTGCTATTGGTGGTGGATATAACGGTTTCGCTGGAGCGAAGACCAGTATTCACGGACTTATCCAACTGGAGGCCACACCACTCCATATCCGAGCATACGTACTCTCGTGTAGGCCATTGGTTTTCGCCGACACCACCGGTAAATACTAAGATGTCGCATCCACCTAACGATGCCATGTAGGCTCCTACGTAATGTTTAATACGGTAATTGTACATATGCATAGCCAGTTTGGCTCGTTCGTTTCCAGCTTCTATGGCATCTTCAATATCTCGCATATCGGAGGATATTTCGGAGATTCCTAAAACGCCCGACTTCTTGTTCAGCAAGTCGCTTAACTGTGCAGCGGTCATATTCATTTTCTCCATTAGGTAGGGGATAATACCTGGGTCAATATCGCCACTACGAGTCCCCATCATTAGTCCAGATGTAGGAGTAAGCCCCATTGTTGTGTCCTTGGCTTTTCCTGCTCTAATAGCCGAAATAGAAGCTCCGTTACCTATATGGCAGCATATAATTTTTTGACTTTCGTAGTCACGCCCCAATATTTCGCATGCTCTTTTACTCACATAGCGGTGACTGGTTCCGTGGAAGCCATACTTGCGTACGTCATATTTCTTGTATACATCGTAAGGCAGAGGGTACATATATGCATAGGGTTCCATGGTTTGGAAGAAAGCCGTATCGAATACGCCTACCTGAGGCACATTGGGTAGTAGTGCTGTTATGGCCTCTACACCCTTTATGTTGGAGGGATTGTGGAGGGGAGCTAAGTCGTAACACTCCTTCACTTGGTCCAGTACCTCTTGGGTTAATAGTACACTTTGTGCAAATTTTTCGCCACCGTGTACAATACGGTGCCCTACGGCGTCTATTTCTTCAAGGGTAGAGATGCAGCCATTTTCGGGACTGGTAAGTACACTCAAAATAAACTTCACTGCCGAAGTATGCTCTGGAAGCGACTCGGAGAGCACCACCTTCTGCCCATCGGGGCGAGTTAGCTTCAGGAAGGAGTCTGGCAGCCCCAACTTTTCCACTCCGCCTTGGGCCAAAACGTCGTGGGTACTCATATCGTACAGTTTGTACTTTACGGAAGAACTGCCGCAGTTTAATACCAATATTTTCATTTATGCTGTATTGTTTGTGAGTTATACGAATTAGTTTTATTTAGCTTGCTTAGCGGCTATGGCCTGGGTTGCAGTTATGGCAACAAGGTGAACGATATCCTGCACCGAGCAGCCTCGGCTAAGGTCGTTAACAGGTGCAGCAATACCTTGTAGCACAGGGCCTATGGCAGTTGCATTACCTAAGCGTTGTACCAACTTGTATCCTATATTAGCTGCCTCCAAACTGGGGAATACCAATACATTGGCTTTGCCGGCCACAGCACTGCCTGGCGACTTTAGGGCGCCAACCTCGGGCACCAAGGCCGCATCGGCTTGCAGTTCGCCATCTATTTGTAAGTTGGGGGCAAGCTCTTTTGCTAACCGAGTAGCTTCTGCCACCTTTTCCACCACCTCGTGTTGTGCGCTTCCCTTGGTAGAAAAGCTTAACATTGCTACAGCAGGCTCCATCCCCACTAATGCCTTAGCTGTTCCAGCAGATGCTACTGCTATTTGTGCCAATTCCGAAGCTGTGGGGGTTGGCATTACGGCACAGTCGGCAAAAATAAGCATTCCTTCTTGGCCATATTGTGGTGCTTTGGTAATCATGATAAAAGCGCCCGAAACGCAGCTAATACCTGGGGCTGTTTTTATTATTTGGAGCGCGGTCCTCAGCACATCTCCTGTGGTGTTTCGTGCTCCAGCCACTTCGCCATCGGCGTGCCCAGCTTTAATCATTAAGCAAGCCAAGTACAATGGGTCTTGTACCAAAAGGGCGGCTTTTTCGGGCGTCATACCTTTAGCCTTTCTCAGCTCACACAGCAGGTTGGTATATTCTTGCTTGTGGGGGTGGTTATGGGGGTCTACAATCTGGGCTTTAGCCAAATGGTCCAGCCCCAGTTTTTGGGCATCGTGTGCTATGGTTTCGGGCGCCCCAATTAGTATTATGTGGGCTATCCCCTGTGATAGCAGTTCGTTGGCTGCCCGCAGTGTTCTTTCGTCATACGATTCTGGTAATACAATACGCTGAGGTTGTGCCTTAGCTTTGGAGATAATCTGCTGTAAAAGATCCATGTTTTTTCGTTTAGGAGATGATGACTACTATTCGCTTATGCTACGTGGAGCAAATGTAAGCAAAACAAATCAATACCTATTTACTTATTTCACTTAAAAGGAGGGAATTTGGTTCGGCAAGAGTGTTAGTGGTACGAGGCATTGCAGTATTGCTCGTAAATATCGGCCCACAACCGAGCCACATAGGCATAAGAGTAATGTTCCCGTACCCAGGTATGGCAAGCCTGGCGTACCTGGGCATATTCGTGCGTTGGCAGCTGCAACAATTCCATTACTCCGCGAGCTAAAGCCTCCCCCGCCCCATAGGTACATACCTTTCCTGTAACGCCATTGGTTATCATTTCGGGAATTCCACCTGTTTCAAAAGCTACTACAGGGGTTCCGCATGATAAGCTTTCCATTATGGTGTTGGGCAAATTCTCTGCTAACGAAGGAACAACAAGGATGTCGGCCTCCCTATAAATGCACGCCATATCCAAAGGCGTTTTTACATACCCATATAACACTGTTGGGTAAGGGCTTAACAGTTGCTTGGCTTGTTCCGAAAGCATCCCCACGCAGGCTATTTCCACGCCCTCATTAAAAACGCCCCACTTCGCCAGTAGGGTTAAGCATTCCAACATTTGGTGAAATCCTTTGCGTTCGTCGTCGGGGCGTACTGCCACAAACAAAATACGGCGTAAGGGCTTGGGGAGTGTTGTTGAACGGGGCGAAAACAATTCCATATCCACAGGGTTAGGTACCGTAACCAGCCTACACTGTTGTGTTAGTGGTGAGCGAGCAGCTTGCATTGTTATCCACCGGCTACACCCAGCCCACAAAGGGCGTAGTTGCTGGTAGGCTTTTTGTTTGGCCTTCCACACCTTTTGCACCAACGGCACCTCTTTGGCTTGCCAGGGGGACTGGTAGGTTTTGGGGTCCGACAAATGAGGCGACACCGCTGTAAAAGGCCACATATCGTGAAGCGTCCACACAACATGCCGGCCTTCGGCCCGTAGCCTTCCTAATGCCGATACCCGAATAAAACCATTACATATCCAGTGCAAATGAACTATGTTGGCTTGCTTAACTAAGGGGTGGCCCGAAATGTCGAAACCCCATAATCCCGTAGATATATGGAATATTTTACGCCTATGTTTACCATTATGCCACCATATTTGAAATCGTTCGGCCACAAAACAAAAGCGTGCCAATAATTTTCTGCGCCAATTGTTTGCCCAGCAAACCGTTTCAATAGGCAGCGTTGCCGCTACTTGGTCGGGGTCATACAAATAAAGCACACTAACCCGCAGGTTAGTGTGCTTTACCAATGCTAAGGCCTGACGCACTGCAGCCACTGCAGCACCTCCGCCCGATAGGTAAGTAGTAACAATGACTACCCGTATGGTATTAGCGTGCATGTAATAACGACTTAACGAGCATGGGCGAGGCATCGGTATGCGCAGGCTGTATACCTAATAACTTACATACCAATGGGTATAGCGTAATATTAGGCACAGCAGCATGCTTGCTATTGGGCTTAAAGTCGGGCCCAACGGCTATGAATATAGCCCTCATTTCGGGCAATTGGTTGTCGTACCCGTGCGCTCCACCAGTAAGCGGGTTGTTTTTGTTTCGGAACTGAACCATTCCACCTATTTCGGGAATAATTACAATATCTCCTACCCTGTTATGTGTTCCGTATTTAAGGCGTTGAGGCAATTGTTCTCGGGCATAGCAACGAACATGGGGTACCTTTTGTAAGGTATCCAGCACCGCTTTCACCTTGCTTTTATCTTTAAGGTATAACATAGCTGGCACACCTTCTATAACGGCTTCGAAGGTAGAAGGGTGCAGGTAATCGTTTAAGTTAACGTACCGTGTTGTATCTAATGCTGCCATACCGTGGTCCGAAACAATAAGGAAATCCACCTTATTAGCAATAGGGAGTTCTTTTAGGCGGTTGTAGAAGTAGCCAATAACCGAGTCCACTCGTTGTACTTGCCTACGTGTTTCGGTGCCGTTGGGACCGTGCCTATGGCCGGCATGGTCGGGCTGGTCCAAATACCACATCACCAGTCGTGGGCGTTTATTTTGGGGGAGTTGTAGCCAGCTTATCACCGAGTCGGCCCGAGCTTGGAAGCTTACCGAGGCATCGTACTTTTTCCATACATGAGGCCAACGCCCATTAATAGCGGTTTCGCTGCCCACCCAAAAATAGGCGGCGGTACGTAACCCTTGCCGGGCAGCGGTATTCCACAAAGGTTCTCCGCCGTAAAATATAGGGTCCTCTACCGCTTTACGATCGGATATAGCGTAGCGTTTTTTTAGGGTGGAATCGTAAAACCTATTGCTTACCAGCCCGTGGTGATCGGGGTAAAGGCCTGTTGCCATACTGTAATGGTTGGCAAAAGTAAGGGAGGGGAAGCAAGGGATAAACTCGCTTTGCAATCCTTGTTGAGCCAACAGGTGCAGGGACGGTGTAGGAAAGCTATCGAGGTAAGAGGTCCTGAAGCCGTCGCACGACAAAACAACGACATACCTATCTGTCCGCGTTTTATTAAACGATGCGCACCCTCCAATAATAAAAGTCAGAAAAAGGGCTAATAAGATTGCCCTTAGGGATAGAAAAAAACACTTCATACCATTTCAATTATATATATAGCACTGGGAAGGTGGGGGTTAGTCCTCCGCCTTTACTTGTTGCCTACTTTTGTCGCCCAAATACCCTCCGTGGTGACGCAATGCATAATCCCTAAATCCAAATCCTATGGCTTGCATGGTTGCCACCACTAACACGTCGCCTATCACCGTCATGGCAGTAGTACTTGTAGTAGGAGTTAACCCGAGCGGACACACCTCGGCTGGGTTACCGGTATATAAGCACACCCGTGCTTTTTGTGCCAGCTGCCCTTGTAGGTTTCCTGTAATACAAATATAGGGGAGTTGGGGTATTAACCCGCGCGAAAGTGTTATAAGGTCCAAAATCTCCTGTGTTTTTCCGCTGTTCGAGATAATAAGCATTAGGTCGTTGGACGAGAGGAGCCCCAAGTCGCCATGTTGGGCCTCACCAGGATGCAAAAAGTAAGCTGGCGTACCCGTAGAACAAAAGGTAGTAGCTATATTGGCGGCTATTTGGCCGGCTTTGCCCATTCCCGATGTTACCAAACGCCCCCCTTTTTGGTGCACATGCTCCACTATAAGTTGTACGGCCTGCGCATATTGCGGACCTATAGGTATTTGGCTAATGGCCTTAGCCTCTTGTTGGAGTATATTTTTCACACCCTCGGGGGTGATATAATTGGTACTATTTGGTTGTTCTGCCATTGTATTTGTTTTCTTAACTTACTATACGGCTCGAATTGTGTACTTTTGGACTACAACTCTATCACAAAGAACTCTTGTGGCTAAAAACGATACTTTATTTACCACTACACTTGAAAGCGGGCTTCGTTTAGGGCATCGTAAAGTTCCAACCCAAGGCATCTACTGCGGCGTTACTATTCATGCTGGCAGTAGGTACGACTTCCCGCACAAAGAAGGGCTCGCACACTTGGTAGAACACATGCTGTTTAAAGGCACTTTGCACCGCAACAGCATACAAATACTCCGAAGGTTGGAAGAAGTAGGTGGCTCATTAGAAGCCTTCACTACCAAGGACTATATGTGCCTGTATGCCTCGGCCCCTCGGAAATACCTGCGCCGTGCCATTGAACTGCTTGCCGACATTTTGTTTTACTCCACCTTTCCTACCCACGAACTCCAAAAGGAGATTAAGGTAGTACAAGAGGAGATACACATGTACAAAGATACTCCTTCCGAGCAGATAATAGACGACTACGAAGAATTCTTTTGGCAAGGCGGCAACTTGGCACACCCTATTTTAGGCACCGAGGAGTCCGTACAACAACTAACAGCAGTGGATTGCAAAGCATTTGCCGAAACCTATTTTGTGCCACAGAATATGGCTTTTTCGTGCCTCGGAGATGTAATGCCACAGGAAGTGCTACGGCTTGTACAAAAGTACTTCGTTTGCCCATACCCTCACAAACAACCAGCACCCATAACGGTTAACACTTCACCTGGCAACCTGCCTACACTACAGGTTATCCCCCACCCTTCGTGCTGCCAAGCCCACGTTGTTATTGGGGGGAAAGGATTAGCCTTAACCCACCCCCTACGCCCAGTAGCAGCACTCCTGCTCAGCTATTTAGTTGGAGATAGCTCTACCTCCTTGCTCAACATTGAGCTACGCGAAAAAAGAGGACTCGTATACACTGTTGAAGGGGGGATACAATGTATGCGTTACGAAGGAAGCTGGCAAATATACTGTGGGTGCGCCACTAACGAAGTAAAAAAAGTACTCCGCATTACCCATCGACAACTGGATAAAGTAGCAAACAAAGGTATATCGGAACGCACATTAAACCAATGGAAAAAACTGGCCAAAGGACAAATGACGCTGGGGGAAGACGACCACGAGTCCACCTTCCTGCGCATAGCAAAAGAGTTATTGTATTTAGGCGAAGCCCAAACCCTTGAGGGCATGCACAACATACTGGATAGCATCACCGTAGAGCAGTGCCGAAACGTAGCTGCCGAAATACTGGCACCCAATAACCGGTGGACGCTTTATTACCGCGGTGAAAGCAATGATTAATAACGTTTTAACTACAATGCAATGAATAAAACTACCCTCCTCTCCCTGCTCCTGGTAGCAAGCATTACCGCCTGCGCCTGCCAACGTGCCCAAAATGGGAGCAGAAACGAAACCGAAAACAACACAGCCAACAGCACAGGCACAACAGAGCCGAGCCGCTCGCCATCTCCGTTCTCGGCCGATAGTGCCTACCAACACATCCAAGCACAAGTAAATTTTGGTCCGCGTGTACCCAACACTCCCAGCCACGTAGCTTGTGGCAACTACCTGTACAGTAAGCTACAAGAGTATGGACTGCAACTAACCGAGCAACGAACCACCCTTAAAGCGTACGATGAAACACCGCTGCAAATACGTAACATTATAGCCTCCTACAAACCAGAGGCCACAAAAAGAGTACTACTTTTTGCGCACTGGGACACCCGACCAATATCGGACCACGACCCCAACCACACAAACTACAACAAGCCAATCATGGGGGCCGATGACGGCGGAAGCGGAACAGGCGTTTTACTGGAAATAGCCCGACTACTACAACAACAACCCTTACAAAATATTGGAGTGGATATAGCTTTGTTCGACGCAGAAGATTACGGTGCCCCCGAAGCTGCCAACTACACCGGCGACAGCGAAAAAACCTGGGCCTTAGGCACCCAATACTGGACGAAAAACCCTCACACCCCAAACTACCGGGCCGAAGTAGGCATACTATTAGATATGGTAGGGGCTCGGGGGGCCAAGTTCTACCGCGAATACTACTCCCAAGAATATGCTGGGAAATATGCATCCCAAATATGGAGCATTGCACACCAATTGGGGCACCAAGACTTCTTTATTAACGACCAAGGCGGTGCCATAACCGACGACCACATTTTTGTAATACGCGGATTAGGGATCCCTTGTGTGGACATTCTTAACTACGACCCAGCCTCGGCTACAGGGTTCGGAAAACACTGGCATACCCAACAGGACGATATGGATATTATAGATAAAGAAACGTTACGTGCAGCCGGAGAAACCGTTTGGCAAGTACTTAACGAATGGGACAAAAACCTGTAACAAATACAAAACGCCATGACAATTAACCAAATACAAAACGAGATAATAGAAGAGTTCTCCAGCTTGGACGATTGGATGGACCGCTACCAACTGCTTATTGATATGGGTAACGACCTACCGCCCTTGGCCGAGGCCCACAAAACCCCTAACAACATTATTGAAGGATGCCAAAGCCGTGTGTGGATAACAGCAACAACCCTGCCCGAAGGAGTTATGCACTTCCAAGCCGATAGCGATGCCCTCATTGTTAAAGGCATTATAGCACTGCTTTTGCGTGTTTTCAACGGACAAAAAGATACCGACATCCTGAATGCCGACCTTTACTTCGTACCCAAAGTAGGGTTACAAGAACACCTCTCCCCTACTCGTGCTAACGGATTAGTAGCCATGATTCAGCGCATCAAACTATTAGCACAACAATCCGCTGCACAACGAAGCTAACTGTTACAAACCTATCACTTATGAAGATTTTGGCCGAAGCCTCGGTCCCCTATCTTAAAGGGATTATAGAGGATATGGGCGAAGTAACCTACCTGCCCTCCAACCAATTCACGCCCGAAACAGTAGCCGATAAAGAGTGGCTTATTGTGCGGAGCATCACAAAATGTACCCCAAGCCTGTTACAAAACTCTAAAGTAAAACTAATTACCACCGCCACCATAGGCTTCGACCACATAGATACCGAATACTGCCATAACAACGGTATAGTGTGGCACAATGCCCCCGGATGTAACGCCGAGGCCGTAGGGCAATGGTTCGGCTCCGTAATGGCTATACTCCAAATAACCAATAATATAACATTACACGGCACCACATTGGGGATTGTGGGGGTTGGACACGTTGGCTCCGTGATACAACGTTACGCCAAAGCATTAGGCTGTAATGTATTGCTGTGCGACCCTCCTCGGGCCGAAGCCGAAGGCAACCAAGGATTCGTTTCAATGCAAGAAATTGCCCAGCAATGCGACATCATAACCTTCCATACCCCCCTAACCAAAACAGGACCTCATGCCACTTGGCACCTGCTGGACCACAACTGGGTACACACACTAAAACGGAAACCACTAATCATAAACGCATGCAGGGGAGCAGTAACTTGCAACCAAGCACTTACCGAAGGGCTACAAAAAGGATTTATAGGCAATATTGTGCTGGACTGCTGGGAAGGAGAACCCACCCCCTCTCCAACACTTCTGCAACAAGTACGCCTGGGTACACCTCATATTGCAGGATTCTCGGCCGATGGGAAAGCCAATGGAGCCAGAGTTTGCGTTGGGCACGGAGCCGAATTCTTCGGGATACCAGCACCCCGCATTCAGGAAATGTATCCGCCTGCACCACAAAACCCCACCATAAACCTTGCCCAGTACAGTAACAATAGGGTAGCACATGCTCTACTGCATACACTGGACCTAAGAAGCGTACACAACAGGCTCCTAACAAGTAATGAAGAGTTTGAGCACCAACGGCGCACCTACCTATACCCTCGTGAACCCCAAGCCTTTACCGTACAAGGTGCTACATCGGCCGAGGGAGAGGTATTAGCACAAATTGGATTTCAGGTAGTCTGACCACCTCACCGTAGTGCCCCTCACACCAATTCATTGATACGCCTTAAACAATTATTAGGGGAACCATCCCCCTTTCACAGCCAACCAAAACACAGGGACTGCCAAAACACTAGCTTGGCAGCCCCTGTTTTTATTCTCCCCCCTTCCGCATAAAATTCTTAATCCGAGAGTTACCTGCGCCCTCCTCCCCCCCTTCCTAAATTCTTCTCCTCCTTCGCCCCCGCCCCATGCTTCGCAGGTTACTTTCCCCCGTTTCGCTTGCTTCCCACAACTCTCTTCCTCTCCCTAAAAGCGACACTTAAACTGCTAAAATTCGTTCCTGAAACCTCGTTCATTTTTCACCCTAAAATTCACCTCCTCAAAAGATAAAACGCTCCAAAATCGGAGCAAAAAAAAATGGACGAGATTTGGAGTGACAATTGGGGTAAAAATTGGGGGCAATTTTAGAGGTAAAATGGAGGTAAAAATGGGGTGATTTTTGGGGTAAGAGGGCAACCGCCCGCAATCCCTTTACAGGAGCGGGTTTGCGAGGGGTGTTAAAAGTTGTGCAAAAATAACTGCGCTTTCTTTTTCAACAAACTGCGCTTTTCGTTACGACAAACTGCGCTTTCTTTTTCAAAGGACTCCGCGGATACTTTTTTTTCCTCCCTCAAAAGCCCCCAAATTTTGCCCCCCAAAAACTCCCCAAAGACCATCCTAAAACACCTCCTTAAAACACCACCCTAAAACTCGTCCAATTTCATCCCTAAATTTCCACCTAAAATCGGGTTTTATAGATCTAATAAGCTGGTGTTGAAAAGGTAATAATAAGCTTGCTCGGCGAAGGGGAACGAATAGGAAACGAGCGAAGTTCACTTTCTTTCTTTATTCTACAACCCTTCAAAGGACTCTTAATTCTCTCTTGCAAAGACACTGCTTTTAGGACAGAAGAGATTGTATTACCTTGAATTTCTCTTCGCTAAAACTCATAATAAAGCATACTCGCATACAGAATTACCCTTTCGGGCATACAGAATTACCCTTTCGGGTATTGCAAGGATGCATATAAGATGAGAATTTTGTCGGCGTAAATGTCTAATCAAAATAATATTCAGATGCAACGATACGAAGGAAATCGAATCTACATTTCCGACGAAGATCAAATAAAAATCAAAGGTTTTC
>JAEWGA010000048.1 GCA_023388555.1 Bacteroidota bacterium
CTAAATAGGTTTATCAGTATCAGAAGATGAAGCGCAAGCCAAAGAGCATGCCCCAAGTACTGCTAACTTTTACGTCGTTCTTCCACTGTGTTTTGGCTTGGAAGTCCTCTATGCTCTTAGCATTCAAGAGGTACTTAGGCACCTCGGGCTTGTGAGCCCTGTCGGTAGTTAAAACAGAGATGTTTCCGTAAGAAGTTGGAAGGCCATATGTTTTATAAACGCCCCAGTTGGGGTTCAGCAGGTTTCCTACGTTTATAACGTCCAAGCTAAGTTGCATGGTGTAACGCCTGTCGGTACCAAAGTTGGAGTAGATGTCTTGTGCCAGTTTAAGGTCGAAGCGGTTAATCCAAGGTTCCAGCACAGCAAAACGTCCGGCAAAACCTCCGCCCGCATCACTTATCTTCTTCAAGTATGGTTCCGACTGAATGAAGGCTTCAAAAGCTTTAGCCTGGTCCTCTGCTGTCATATTATTGGTGTCGGCAAAAGGAACAGATGTTCTGTCGCCAGCCTTAGGAATGTACAACAGGTCTTTAGCGAGCCTATCGCCATTAACGTCACGGGCAAAAATGTAAGAGCCACGGCCTTGGTGTGAGCCAGTGTAGAAGAGCGAAACAGTGGTGGCAAAGTGCTTCAGGTAATCTACCCTGTAAGAGAGCGAGCCCACTAAGCGGTGAGGCACGGCAAACTTAGAGTAGCTGATGCCTGGAGCATTCATGTTATCCACATACAAGTTGTTGGACCAAGCAGAGTAAGCTGCATCACCAGGGTTTTCGGTTTCGTCTTTAGCTATATTGTAGGTGTATGCAAGCATAGCGTCCAAACCAAAGGCAAACTCCTTTTTCAGTTGTGCTGTAAAAGATGCTTGGTAGCCGGTATTATTGTTTTGCAATACTACTACAGAGCCTATATCTCTACGAATGGTGTTAGCAGAGTAGTATGCACGGCCATCGGGCATACGCTTGGAATCATCTACATCGGGGTAGTTGTAGTTACGCTGGGTAATACCGTAAACGTCTTTGGTGTAAAGCCCTTCCAACGTTAGCGTGGTTTTACCTGGCAGAGCTATATCCACAGCTAAGTTTGTACGCCATACCTGAGGCATGTGGAAGTTTTTGTCCACTTGCGCCACATTGAAACTTCCATTAGTTCTTTCAGCAGGTTTGCTGGGGAATAAGTCTGGGTACTTAGCTACTTGCTCTTTCCAGTTTGGGTTAAACACGAACCCATCGGGCAAGTTCTCCCCTGCGAATCCCATTTCGGGGCTTTGAATCATACCGGAGTTGGTAGGCTGGTTGGTAAACCAAACAAAAGGTAACACACCGGTAAAGAGACCTGTACCACCACGGAGTTGTACCGAGCGGTCGCCAGTAACGTCCCAGTTAAAGCCTAAGCGTGGGTTGTACATCAGGTGTGTTTTGGGCCATGTGCCTAAGTCCAACTTAAAGCCGTCGGGGAAGGCAGGCAGAGCAGCTACAGCAGGGTTATCTTGCAGTTTGTTCAGGTATAAAGGCAGCTCCAAGCGCAACCCAGCACTAAGTTTAAAGTTGGGGGTTATTTGCCAATCGTCCTGAATGTAAGCCGAAGCGAGGCCAAAGTTCAGGTCCACAGCACCAGGCTCTTTGCCACCGTAACCATAAGTAACACCAAAGCCAAGTGGTTTAGCGCCATTTATGAAGTCGTCCATGCTGGCATAACGGTAGTAGGAAGTACCCGAACGCACATAACTGTTGTATACGTATATGTTCTCGTACCCTATACCTGCCAATAAGGTGTGGTCACCCAGGTTGTAGGTGAAGTCGTTGGAGAAGGTGAAGTTGTTGTTAACAACCTTATTCCGGTAAGAGAATAATTCGTGACCAAAAGTCATGTATGGTTCTCCGCCATTGAAAATATCCACCATGGGGAAAGGAGCCGATGGGCTGACACGCTCGGGGTTTACCGTTGCGGTATAGGTTACCATGAACTTATTACTCATGTTATCTCCCAAACGGCTGTTAAGTTCTCCGGCTATCCCATGTACAGTATTCAGGTTGGAAAAGAAGGAGTTGGAGAATGTTATGGACTTTTCAGATATCCGGCCCACGTTAGCACGTGTTACTTTAGGAGGAGCCGAGCTGGCATTTGTAAGGGAGTTGGAATTATTACGCAGGTAGTTATACCGTAGCGAGAGCTTATGGTTTTGATTGATATTCCAGTCGATTTTTGCCAGCAGTTTCATATTCTTGCTGGACATAGGCTCGAATCCCTGGAACTTACCAGCCTCGTAACCGTACTTATCCAGCAGGTGCTTGTGCATTTTTTCCAAGTCGGCTACGGTAGTACGAGCTATTTTGTTTACCTTGTCTTCCTTACCGTCGGTGCTGGGATAAAATCCGCTGTATGGAGATACTTTGGACTCTATTTCGGCGTTGGCAAAGAAGAAGAGTTTATCTTTAATTATAGGACCACTAAGGGTGAAACCGTAGGTTTGTTCTTGGCGTTCACGAGCATTCCGCACTATGGCATCGCCCACTTTTTCACCGGTGAAAATTTTGGGTCGTTGGTAAGTGTAAGCCGACCCACGGAACATGTTGCCACCACTCTTTGTTACGGCGTTTACACTGGCACCGGTAAAACGAGAAAGGCGAACATCGTAAGGAGCAATGTTTACCGATACTTCCTCAATAGCGTCCAGTGAAATAGGTTGCGCACCACCACCAGGTAAGCCACCGCCCCCTAAGCCGAAGTTGTTGTTGAAGGCACCACCGTCGATGGAGATGTTGTTCATACGACCATCGCGCCCACCAAACGAGCTTCCGTTTGCCTGGGGAGTTAGCCGGGTAAAGTCGTTCAAGCTACGGCTAATGGTAGGCAACACCCGGAGTTCACGCGCCCCGATATTGGTCATAGCACCAGTGCGTGCACTGTTAAACACGGGGTTTTTGCCTCCGGCGGTAACCACTACCTCGGACAGGGCGTTAGCGGACTCCGACATCTTAACGTTGAGGATGTAATTTTCCCCCAACTTTAACGTGATGCCTTGGTGAACCGTTTTGGCAAAGCCTACATAGCTCACCTCTACGGTGTAGGGTCCACCCACACGCATGTTGTTGATAAAAAACTTCCCTGCGGCATTAGTATGTGCATAATACTTTGTGCCAGAAGGGGTGTGTACAGCTTGCACCGTGGCTGCCATAAGGGCTTCTTTGCCATCGGTTACGACACCACTCATGCTGGATGTGGTCACCTGCCCCAAAGCAGTTTGGGTCACCAGCAAAAGAAGTGCGAACAAGGGTAGCAATACATTCCTGTTCATAAGTAATAACTAAATAATAGATTGTTCATTAAAGAGGGCGGACAAAACCCCTCTTTCAGTGGACAAAGGTAAAAAAACTTTATATCACGCCACAGTGCAAAGTGTTAAAAAACAAGCCCTCTTTAAGGGGAGTAAAGGCGAGGACAACACAAAGGCGTAAAAAAGGGCAGCCCACGGCACTATGCGCATAGCACCGTGGGCTGCCCTTGGGGGGGAGGGAGTATAGCCAGTATGTTATATTGCAGGTAAGTTCATCCCCGTAATTTTACGGTAAAGGTCCAAGGCATACACGTCCGTCATGCTGGAGATATAATCCAGGGCGGTCATAATTCTGCCATACATGTTGTTGCTACTTAGGTCGTATTGGGAAGGTATCCTGCGCTCCCATAGTTTGGAGTAGGCATAGCCTGGGTGGAGCTGCGCCTCGATGAGGGAGTCCAACAGGAATTCAAATATCCGGAAGCCGGCAAACTCAATATCCACCACCTCTTTAGCACAGTAAATGCGCTCTGTTGCTATTTTTTGACAAGCCTTGTAGGCTTCACCTAACCGCAAGTAATGTTCGGTTTGGTCCTTTGCAGTAAAGGCATCTACCAAAGAGGAGGGGAAGGCACCTTCCAAAATTTGCTCCTCGGCGTTCATGAACACCTCGGTACAAGCGTCGATTAATGTACCAATAACGGCAGAACGGAGGTAAGCTATTTGCTCGTTTACATCGGACACCCGCTCGAAGTGCCTAAGCAAGCGCGGATGTTCTGCTTGCGGGAAGAAAGCCAAAAACAAGTCCAGGACCTCTTGTCGGCTCACAAAGTTAAGTTTAAAGGCGTCCTCGATATCCATTATTTGGTAGCAAATGTCGTCGGCCGCTTCAACCAAATAGACCAAGGGGTGGCGTGCATAGCGGAGCGGCTCTCCGGGTGCCGACAAGCGGGGGATGCCTAAACGGTTGGCAATGGTTTGGTAGGCTTCTTCCTCGGGGGCAAAGAAGCCTAACTTTTTGCCATCGGGGTCGAGGGAGGTATAAGGGTACTTCACTATGGCAGCTAAGGTGCTGTATGTAAGCACAAAGCCCCCCTCCCTTCTGCCTCGGAAGGCATGGGTTAGCAACCGGAAGGCGTTGGCGTTTCCTTCGTACTTCGTAAAGTCCGTCCAGCGGCCGCCTTCGCTTTCTACCTGGGCTTTCCACTGTTTACCTTTTCCTTCTTTGAAGTAAGCCGTGATAGCACGTTCCCCGGAGTGACCAAAAGGAGGGTTGCCCATATCGTGCGCCAAGCAAGCAGCCGATACAATAGCACCTACATCGGTACTCCTAAAAGTGCTTTGGGGGCGGTTTGCCACAACCCTTTCCCCCACCTGGTTACCTAAGGAGCGACCAATGCAAGAGACCTCCAAGCTATGGGTTAAGCGGTTATGTACAAAGACTTTGCCGGGCAGGGGGAATACCTGGGTTTTATTTTGGAGCCTACGAAAGGGGGCGGAGAATACCAAGCGGTCGAAGTCTCGCTGAAAGTCGGTACGGTTGTGAGGAGCCGAGTGGTGATGTTCCAGCCCAAACCTACAGTCGCAAATAAGTTTATTCCATTCCATAGTAGGGGATTTTTAAGTTCAACAACGCAGCCAATTCTTTTACCCCTTGGGAAGCCCCCATACGTAAATGCACTACCTTGCGGGTTGTTTGCACCTCGTTGGGGTCTATTAAATAAATAGGGGTGCTAACTGGAACATAGTGTAGCAGGCTGGCAGCCGGGTACACTACCAATGAAGTGCCTATAACAACAAAGAGGTCTGCCTGCTGTGCCGCATGTATGCCCTCTTGTAAGCGTGGCACTTGCTCTCCAAAAAAAACTATAAATGGGCGTAGCATAGCTCCGCTATCGTCGGTATCGGTAGTGGAGAGTTCCAACCTGTTATTGGGAAGAGGTAAGGGGGTGTAGGGGTCGGTTACGGAAGCACATTTCATTAGCTCTCCGTGCAGGTGTATTACATGGGAAGAGCCAGCCCTTTCGTGCAGGTCGTCCACATTTTGGGTTACTATAGTAACGTTGTAATACTTTTCCAGCTGGGCCAACAAAAGGTGAGCCTGGTTGGGTTGCGCCTTTGCGCATTCCAGCCTGCGTTTGTTGTAAAAGTTAATTACTCGTTGCGGGTGTTGAGCTAAAGCCTGGGGTGTACAAATATCCTCTACACGGTATTCGGCCCACAAGCCATCGGCATCGCGAAAGGTGGATAGCCCGCTTTCCACACTTATACCCGCCCCCGTAAGTACGGTGAGGCGTGGTTTATGTTTTATAGTATTGCTGTGTGTACCCATAGGCCCGAAAGTTAGTCATTTTTATTTGTACCCTTACCTTGTAGTAAGGCGTTTATGTTGCGTTGCATACCTGTATATTTAGCACGTGTCATGGCCGTACCTGCGCACAATTGCAAATAGCGTTGCTGGTTGAATGGGGACAATTGGGCATACTCCAGCTGTAAAACCGCAGGGGATGAGGGAAACAAACGTGTTGGGCGTGGTGTGCGATTAAAGGGACATACATCCATACATGTGTCGCATCCGTATAAACGCCCCCCTAACAGGGGTGGAATATGCTTTGGGAACTCTCCGCGGTGTTCTATGGTGAGGTAGGATAAGCATTGGCGAGCATCCACGCCTTGTGGTGTTATTGCTTTTGTGGGGCAATGCTCTATGCAGCGCTGGCATGTACCGCAAAGTTTTTTCATAGGGGGCTGCAACGGCGGTAGACTAAGGGAGGTAAGGATTTCGCCTAAAAACAAATAGCTTCCTATCCCGGGTATAATTAAGTTGCGGTTTTTGCCTACAAATCCTATTCCTGCCTGTACCGCCCAATAGCGTTCGTGTAAGGGAAGAGTGTCCACACCCACACGGTATTCGTGCGGGGCTACCTCCTGCCCTATACGTTTTGCTAATGAGTTTAGCATGCGGTGCAACACTTTATGGTAGTCCTTGCCATAAGCGTACTTAGCCACCTGTGGGGCTGTTGCTGGTTGTAGTTGCTGGGGGTAATAGCTTACAGCCACCACAATAATACTTTGGGCATTGGGAAGTAAGAGTTTGGGATTTTTTCGGACCTCGGGGTAGCGTTCCAGGTATTCCATATCGGCATGGAACCCTTGTTGCAACCACTGCTGGTAACGTTCCTGTGGTGCCTCTTGTTCTGGGGGGAAATCCAGTAAGGCAAACCCCACTTGGTCGGCCCCTTCTTCAAAGGCCAACCGGCGTATATGTTTGCGTAACATTAGGGGGTTAGGTAAGGTATCGCCTCGAAAGTATAGCCGTTTTCTTTTAGGTAGTTTATGGCGCGAGGCAATGCGTAGCGTAAATTCTTTTCGGCTTTAAGGGAGTCGTGAAACACTATAATAGAGCCGTTTTGTGTGTAACGTTCCACATTGTGTAGCACCTGGTTAGGTGTTACCCGTGAGCTATAGTCTCGGGTAACTACATCCCACATAACAACCTGAAACTGCTCCTGTAGTTTACGGTATTGCATCCACCTCATATGGCCATGGGGCGGACGAAATAAAGGAGTGGGCAGCAAGGTTTTCGCCTGCAAGGCATCGGTAATATAGCGGTTCACACTGCAATAAAGCCCTTGTAAATGGTGGTAGGTGTGGTTGCCTATGTGATGCCCGCCAGCCAATACTTGTTGGAACACCTCGGGGTATTTGCGTACATTATCTGCCACACAAAAAAAGGTGGCCTTTATGTTTTCGTGCCTCAACAGGTCTAACACCCAAGGTGTTACTTCGGGTATCGGGCCGTCGTCGAAGGTTAGGAATACCCGTTTTTGCCCTTCGTTCCCTGGCAAGCGCCACCAGGCTTTGGGGAACAAAGAACGGTACCACCGGGGAGGATGTTCTATTAGCATAAGAAGGAGGTATTAACGCGCAGGTGGGGTGTGTAACGAGAGGTATTTTTTTTCGTACATCTCGCACTCCTTACCATACTTTTTATGCAATGCTCCGCCGTTAGTTTTATCGCGTTCCAGCAGTTCGTGAGTTACCATAAGCTGCTCTTCTACTTCGCGTAACACGCTAAAGAAGAAAGAGGGTTCCAAACGGAAGTACCAACGCAATGAGCGTAGGGCGGACTGTAACATGGCATCGGAAATTTCCTGTGCTTCAGCTTTCATACCCGCTTTGTAATAGGCGTCCAGCAAAGGGATAGTGGATATAGAGTGCGGCACTACCTCTTGGCGTATAGCCTTGTTTGCCAGCGTTAACACCTCCTTGGCTTTTAGGGTATCCTTTTGTGCTAACAAGGCGTTTGCTAAGGGGGCAAAAACCATGCTCCGGTAGGTTTCGCACATACGGCGCGTATTTTCGTCCATATACACTCCGGGCTTGTCGGCCCCACCCCAGCGGAACTTTTTAGTTACATTCTCGTACATCCGCTGAGCATCCACCGTTGCAGGTGTATCTTGGGTAACAAAGGGCATTATTTGGTAGGCCATACCTGTGAGGCGGAAGTTTTTGGTCATACCAATACGTTCGCCCTCGCCTACCGTTAAGCAGTAGTAGAAGGGGCGTTCAAAGTTGTTGTTTGCCAACATGTTCAGGATAATCAGCTCCTGCTTACCTAAGTAGCGTTTTTGGGTGAAGTCGAAGAACATTTCGGGCTTCTGAATGTAGGCGGTATCGGTAGGATAAATAGCACCTTTGGCTATTAGCTCCTGAGTGTTGTAGGGGATTTTGAGTTTATCGGTAGGTATATGGTCGATATCTTGGGCTATATCTGGGAGTTTTTTGTGGGCGGGGTCATCGGAGGCGGCATAAGCCAAGGCGGTACGCACATCCACCGTATCCTTTAGCATAGGCACAATGTAGACGATTCCTCTTTTGTCGCCCCCATACTCTTTAAGCCCCCAGGAGATAGGTAGTGCAGCCGATTTGTAGGCATCCTTTTTCATTTGCTCTATGTACCAGTCGGCTTGCAGGTATGCTGTGTTACATACTCTAAGGTCGGTACGAACGCCTTCGACCTCCTGGGCATACCATAAAGGGAAGGTATCGTTATCTCCGTTACAGAAGATGATGCCATTAGGCTCGCAGGACTCCAGGTAGTTTCGCCCAAAGTCGGAGGCTATACGACGCCCGTCGCGGTTATGGTCGTCGTAGTTTTGGGCAAAAACGAGTGCTGGCACAGCCATACATAAAACAGTGATAAGCAAAGCTAAGGCGGGGAGGTGTTTTTTGTTTCGGCGTAGCATGTGGTATATGGCAGGAACAGAGAATCCTATCCATATAGCAAAAGCATAAAAGGAGCCGGCATAGGCGTAGTCCCGCTCGCGCACCTGGTATGGAGGCTGGTTTATGTACAAGACAATAGCTAAGCCCGTCATGAAGAATAGTGCCAGTATTACCCAAAAAGTTTCTTTGCTTCGGCGGTTTCCATAACATTGTGTTATGATGCCTAAAAGGCCCAGGATTAAAGGTAACATGTAGTATTTGTTATGGCCTTTATTTTGGGTAACAAAGTCGGGCATATCTGTTTGAGGACCCAAGAAAAGAGAGTCGATAAAAGGGATACCCGATATCCAGTTTCCTTTTGTTATTTCTCCTTGCCCTTGTAAGTCGTTTTGTCGGCCGCTAAAATTCCATAGGAAATAGCGCCAGTACATATAATTAACCTGGTAAGAGAAGAAGTACCAAAGGTTCTCGGTAAAGGTGGGGATGTTAACTGTTCGGGTTTCGCCACGGTCATATACCGTTATGTTTTTGCCTGTGATATTGCCCCATAATTTGTAACCGCCTGGGTAATGAGGCTGCGTATTGTTGTATACACGCGGGAAGAGCATATTCATATCGCTCCTATACACAACGTCTTGAACTTTCCTGGCGACATATTTATCCTTTTGGTTGGGAGCCGATTTGGGTTCCCGGGTCCAAGTGGTATGGCTTTTTAGTTGTACTGTTCCATCGGGGTTATAAGCAGGAATCGAGGCATACGATGGACCGTAAAGGAGAGGGGTTGTGCCATATTGGTCGCGCGAGAGGTAGTAACGCAGCGAGAAAACGTCCGAGGGGGTGTTTTGGTTCATGGGGATGTCCGAATTGGCGCGCAGCAGTATAACACCGTAAGTGGACACACCTATAAAAAAGAGGAACATGGCAAGGGTCATCACATTTAGGACACGCACTTGCAACCTATCCGACCAAAACAAATAAACTGCCAAACCTGCTATAATGAGCAAAGGTAACCACCAGCTGTTGCCCATAAAAGGGATACCCATTAGTACTACAGATAGCAAAAATGCCACCTTAAGTGCCATAGGGCGTAACGGCCGGCGTAATGTAGCGTAATAGGTGTAAGCCAATATGCCTATTAAGAGTACAACATATACCGCCAAGCCCGTATTAAAAGGCAAACCAAGGATGTTAACAGCGAAGACGTCGAACCAGCCAGCAACCTCGGGCACACCTTGCACAATACCAAACATGATAATAGCAATGAGGGCAAACGAGACAAGCAGGGCTACAGCCCCTCCACGCCAGTTTGGTTTTTGGGTACGCTTAAAGTAGTACAATAACGCCATAGCAGGTATGCATAACAAGTTAAGCAGATGCACTCCTACACTTAACCCCATAAGGTAAGCTATGGCTATTAGCCAGCGGTCCGCCCCAGGTTCGTCGGCATGCTCTTCCCACTTCAGCATAAGGTAAAATACCAAGGCGGTAAAAAAGGAGGAGAAGGAGTAGACCTCTGCCTCTACGGCGCTGTACCAAAAGGTGTCGGTAAAAGCATAGAGTAACGAGCCTACCAAAGCCCCGCCTAATGCGGTATAAGCGTGAGCTGGTTGTACATTGGTAGCGTGCAACCAGTCGCCCGATAAAATATGCGACCTGCGTATGAGGTGACTAATAGTACGGTACAACAACAAGATGGTTAGCCCACTTAATACCGCACTCATAGCATTGGCTGCCAACGATACGTAGGCCGATCCCGACGGGAAGAAGTGGGAAAAGAAGTTGTATACCAGCATGTAGAAGGGAGCTCCCGGGGGGTGCCCAACTTCTAATTTATGGAATGTGGCAATAAACTCCGGACAGTCCCAAACACTGGCGGACTTTCCCATTGTAAGCAAATAAACTGTGGTAGAAATAATAAATACCACAATGCTCATAGTGCGATCCCAAGCCTTATACTTATTAAGTTGCATATGTTATGTACCTTTTGTTTTTTGATTTTAGCCATTCGGAAACGCCCAGAAGAGGGATTGGCAATAACGCTCCTGAATTGGAATTATTTCAAAGTTAGCTTTTTTCATTGACCCTTTAAGTAGCTGGAATATCCTTCCTCCGTTATAGGACAGGAGCGGTAGGGAGCTTGGCAGGGGCATTTAGCTCGGTGTTCTTGTTGTTAATTAGTTGTTTGGAGTACACCTGCAAAAAGGCTTGCGCCCGCTTGGTTAAGCTATCGGCCTGTGCGGCATATTGGGGGAGGCCCAAAACATCGTGCTGGAGGTGCTTGTCGTGCCGCCTATCGTACAAGTGGGTAGGTTTACCCGACATTAGAATAAGCAACAAACTGTCTTGGCAAACTTGGCTCATGTCGTTTCCCGACTGAAAGGTGTAATGGAGGTCGCGCCCCGACATAGGGTTATTCCCTTGGCAAGCCCATGTGCCCTCATACCCCAATAACGAAAGTAGCATAGGCATAATATCGATATGTTGGGTAATAGTGCTGTTTTGCCCTACCATTTGGCCTTGAGGGTCGAACAAAATAATAGGTATAGAATAAAGCCCCAGCGGGTTTTTATATTCTGGGCGCTCCCCTACAACTGAATGGTCGGCCGTAATAACAAACAAGGTGTTTTTATACCAAGGCTGCTTTTTTGCCTCTTGGAAGTATTGCTTTAAGGAGTAGTCGGCATACCTAATGGCGCGCTGCATATCCATACTTTCCTTAGGGAATAGGGGCTGCAAATGCTTTGGTATCTTATACGGGTGGTGCGAGGATAAGGTGAATAGTGTGGCAAAGAATGGCTGTTTCAGCTCCGACTGTTTGTGTGCTACCCATGGTAGGAAATAGCTATCGTATATACCCCAAGAGCCATCGAAACAAGAGGGGTCTGGGTAATCCTCCAAACTGTAGTGCTGATTGAAACCTATACGCTTGGAAAAAGCAGCAAACCCCATAGACACCCTCTCGGCACCATGGTAAAAGGCAGAGCTATACCCCTCTGTTTTCAGCAACTGTGGCAGCGAATTAAAGCGGTTATAAGTGTGCGCCGAAAAAAAGATAGGGTACATTAATGTGGGAGAGGAAGTAAGAATAGAGGGCATTGCCTCTACACTCTGACGTCCATTGGCATAGGCATCGGTAAACACATAGGAATGGCTGCACAGGGAGTCCAAGAACGGAGTAAAACCTTTGTAACCAGGGAGGTCTTTATTGAAGTACCCCACCCACTCTCGGGATAAACTTTCCCAAATAATAACCATAACATTGCGCCCATGGAAAGTACCCCTGTAAAGTGCTGTGGTATCGGGCAAGGAATAGTCCGTATTATGCCACTGTATAGCTTCCGTTTGGGGCATGTAGCTGTGATTGGAAATAACTCCCCAGCCCGACGAGCGTATCATGGTATACGGGGTGTTTAGCAAAAGAGCTACTTGCCCATCGTTTTGGGCGTACAAGGCTGCATTGGCTGTTGAAAGAGGTGGCATTGAAAAGTTGGCTGTACCCCTGGCACCTAAGAAGGTGATAAAGCCAATAACCAGCATGCACACAACAGAGGTGGGATAAAACAGCCTTGGGGCTAAGCGCGACGACCCCTCCATAGGGCGTGTTTTCCAAAATGCCAATACTAAGGCAGCCACCAATGCTACACCTATAAGTGTTATAGGCCAATAGGTTTGAATAAACTGAGTGTACAAACCGCTCCAACTTTCCTCTGCAAACTCTGTGAATACCGACATTGTGGTACGCTTACCCGAAAACCGATAGTACACCGTATCGCTCAGGTTGACAAATACCGCCAAGGCATTAGGTATAATGTAGGACAAAGCAACCAACCATTGGTAACGGGATGCTGTTCGGCAGCGCAATGGTAATAAACTCAGCAATATAAACAATGCATTGGTATAGCATATAGCCGAGGTATCGAAATGCAATGCACCAATTAAAAGGTCTGGAAGGGACTCCTGGGTAATGGATATAAGATCCCTATTATACACGTAATATATAAGGTGCATAACCGCATATAACAGGTATACAACCAGAATACGCAAAAAAGTAATGATGTACACACCACCCCTAACCTTTCCTTTTGAACAGTACAGCATTTTCCCCATCATTTAGTTGATATATTTGTACCCTAAGAGTTATGCTGGCGTTACTTGTAGCAGGAAGTAGTTCTTTTTACCACGCTGTACTATCAGGTACTTCTGGTTTATCAGCATAGCTGGAGTTACCATGAGTTGGTCGTCCTGTACTTTTTCTTTGTTTAGGCTTATGCCACCGTTCTTTATAAGTTTACGCAGCTCCCCTTTGGAGGAGAAAAATCCTGCGTTTACTAATAAATCCAACACTCCAATCCCTTGTTGCAATTGGTCACCCGATACTTGAGCCATAGGCACCCCTTCGAACACAGAGAGGAAAGTAGCTTCATCTATCTCCTCCAGGGCTTCATGGGTAGCCTGCCCAAAGAGAACCTTAGAGGCTTTAACAGCCATTTCATAGGCCTCGGAAGAGTGTACCATGCAGGTGACCTCTTTAGCTAAGCGGTGTTGTAAAGGACGCGCGCCAGGGTTTTCGGCTTGCTCGGCTTCCAAGGCTTGTATCTCTTGCTGGTCCAGCAATGTAAATATCTTAATAAAGGAGGAGGCGTCTTCGTCCGATACATTCAGCCAAAACTGGTAGAACTTGTATGGCGAAGTGTAACGGGGGTCTAACCACACGTTTCCCGACTCCGTTTTACCAAACTTACCGCCATCGGCTTTCTTTATTAACGGGCAGGTAAGAGCATACGCCTCGCCCCCAAGCTGACGCCTAATAAGTTCGGAACCGGTAGTGATATTTCCCCACTGGTCCGAACCTCCCATTTGTAAACGAACCCCCTCGTGCTGATACAGGTACAAGAAGTCGTATCCCTGAATTAGTTGGTAGGAAAACTCGGTAAATGAAAGCCCAGAACGAGACTCCCCAGAGAGCCTCTTTTTCACCGAGTCCTTAGCCATCATGTAGTTTACGGTAATATGCTTACCAATATCCCGAATGAAGTGCAAAAAGGAGTAATCCTTCATCCAGTCGTAGTTGTTCATTAGCTTTGCAGCATTAGGCTCGGCGCTATCGAAGTCCAAGAAGTGAGCTAACTGGCGTCCAATAGCTTGCTGGTTATGGCGTAGTGTTTCTTCGTCCAACAAATTACGTTCGGCCGATTTCATAGAAGGGTCACCAATCATCCCCGTAGCCCCACCTATAACGGCAATAGGGCGGTGTCCGGCACGCTGAAAGTGTTTAAGCATCATAACACTCACCAAGTGTCCGATGTGAAGAGAGTCCGCAGTAGGGTCTATACCTACGTAAGCAGATACCATTTCTCCCTTATTGAGCATTTCTTCGGTACCAGGCATTATATCGTGGATCATACCTCTCCACTTCAATTCCTCTACAAAATTGGTCTTTTCCATTATTCTTTTTGGGGGGGATTAAGTCAGGGATTAGGGGTTATGTTAAGGAAAAGGGCCGTGATACACATAGCATCACGACCCCCTCTATGTCATACTAAGCAACCGGCTGTTACTCGACTTCTTCGAGTTCGATTACAATAACTTCTTCTTCGGCCGGAGCCTCAGGTGCAGGAGTAGCCTCGGCTTGAGCTGGCTTAGCTACTTGTGCGTTCTCTGAAAGCACTTCAAAAGGAACGTCCACCATTACCTCTTTGTGCAAACGTATTTTAGCTACGTACTCGCCTACTTCCTTAATAGCACCAGGCATTTGAATCATTTTACGGTTTACTTCAAAGCCCAACTTTTCTAACTCGTCGGCGATTTGAATGCTGGTTACCGAACCGTAAATAGAACCAGTTGCACTGGTACGGGTTTTAATGCTAAGGCGAGTGCCTTCGATACGTTGTGCCAATGCTTCGGCATCGGCTTTAATCTTGGCCAACTTATGAGCGCGTTGTCTTTGCTCTTCAGCTAACATCTTTTGGGCCGACTCGGATGCGATAACGGCCATACCTCTGGGGATTAGAAAGTTGCGTCCATACCCATTCTTGACGGTAACAATTTCGTCCTTGAAGCCCAGATTGGGTATATCTTCTTTCAAAATAACTAACATATTCTGTCTCCTTTAGCGGGGTTATTCGTATAGGGATAATTATAAGTACTGAACCAGTAATGTTATTTCATTTGGTCCGTTACATAGGGCAATAACGCCAAGTGACGAGCACGCTTAACAGCTTGTGCCACACGGCGCTGAAACTTAAGAGAGTTCCCAGTTAAACGACGTGGAAATATTTTACCCTGCTCGTTAAGGAACTTCTTCAAGAACTCGGGGTCCTTGTAGTCCACATACTTAATGCCAGCCTTCTTAAAGCGGCAATATTTCTTCTTGTTTGAGTCGACCGACAGTGGTGTCAGGTAGCGAATTTCTGCCTTTTCGTTTGCCATAACTGCAGCTCCTTACTTTTCTTGGGATTGGTTGGACTTCAGTGCTCTTCTCTTTTGTGCGTACTCGTGTGCAAACTTATCCTGGCGGAAAGTGAGGAAACGAAGTACACGCTCGTCGCGACGGAAATGAGTTTCCAACGTAGCAATGAGCGAAGGGTCTGCCTTAAATTCGAGCAGAGTGTAATATCCAGTTGTTTTGTGCTGGATAGCGTAGGCTAACTTGCGTAAGCCCCACTCCTCGCGGTTTACAATCTCTGCCCCATTATCGGTAAGGAGGCTTGAGAACTTGTTTACCGCTTCCTTCATCTGTTCTTCAGACAAAACGGGAGTTAAAATGAAAACGGTTTCGTAGTTGTTCATTGGTTGTTATTATTTCAATAAGATACTAATACCGGCGCAAAGGTACACAAATTTTCCTTTCCACGCACAAAACCACTATTTTGTAGGAGTATAAACTCCTTTGGGATATATTTTTTTGGCAGCCTCGCTTTCGTAAATAGCACGGAGGCGTGCTACTTCATGAGGGTATTGCTCGGCCACATTGTAAAGTTCACGGAAGTCGGTGATGAGGTCGTACAACTGCTCGTGCTTGCTGTTTCCCATTTCGGTACGGGTATAAATATTGTATACCGCACCAGAACTTGCAGGTATGTACTTCCATCTCCCATCGGACACAGAAACAACATTACCATGCTCCAACACGTAAGGCGCACCAACAGAATCCTTACCTATAAAGGCTTGCCACATATTACGACTATCGGACGCCTCCCCTTCCCTAAGGTGGTACCCGAGGCAATGAGCAAGAGAGGAAAACAGGTCGATATGCGACACTAACGCAGCAGAAACCCCGCCAGCAGGAGCATAACCAGGATAACGCACAAACAAAGGAACCCGGGTTCCGGCCTCAAAGTTACTGTACTTGCCACCCCGGTAGTTCCCCGCAGGTTTATGATTACCCAATAGTTCCACCGCTTGGTCCTTGTACCCGTCATCTACCACAGGGCCGTTGTCGCTGGTTAAAATAACAATAGTATTATTGGCTATGCCATTACGATCCAGAGCATCGAGGATTTGTCCCACCGTCCAGTCGAACTCTACAATAGCATCACCCCGCGGCCCCATACCGCTTTTACCTACAAAACGAGGGTGCGGCACACGTGGCACATGTATGTCGTTGGTACAAAACCACAGGAAAAAGGGTTTATCCTTATGCTGGTTTATATACTGTACAGCCTTAGCTGTAATGTTGTCGGCAATTTCTTCATCTTTCCATAAGGCACGCTTACCGCCTTTCATATAACCAATACGGGAAATACCATTAACAATAGCCATGTCGTGGCCGTGACTGGGACGCATCACTGTAAGCAGCTCGGGGTTTGTGCGGCCAGTAGGTTCCCCCTCAAAAGGGGTAGTATAACTAACCCGAATAGGATCCGATGCATCCAGGCCTACCACCTTCTGGTTCTCAATAAAAACACAAGGCACACGGTCTCCTGTGGCAGCCATGATATAAGAGTAATCGAAGCCTATATCCTGCAACCCAGGGCTGATAGTACCATTCCAGTCCTGTGTTCCTATGCTATCGCCCAACCCTAAATGCCACTTACCTATAGCCGCGGTGGCATAACCTTTACTACGACACATATCGGCAATAGTGAATTGCTGAGGGCGGATAACTAAGCCGGCATCTCCACGGGCAATATGAGTGTCGGTCCGGCGCCAAGAGTACTCTCCTGTAAGAAGCGAATAACGCGATGGTGTACTGGTAGCAGCCACGGAATGTGCATCGGTAAACCGAAGCCCCTGGCGTGCCAAACGCTCTACATTAGGGGTTTGAACAGTTGAAAAGCCGTACGGACTAAGGTCCCCGTACCCAATATCATCGGCTACAATAAAAACAATATTGGGAGGTGCCGACCGGTTAGCATTGCCAAACAAACTTTGCGAGGAATGTTGTGCAGCAACCCCTACGGACGACGCACTAAAAACAAAAAGCAAGGGTGCTGTTGTAACTAACGGTTTCATCATAATGAAGATAGTATGATTGGTGTATAACTTATTAACAATCCGCTCTACCTAATCCTTAGCTTACACCCGTCCCATTACTTCTACCTTTGGGAAGGAGTACCCTTGCATTAAGACTTTCCCGAAGGATTGGTATACGTTTGGGGGGATGAGAAGAAGAAGCAGGTTGGGTTTTAAGAGAGGTAGGGAAAAGGTACAAAAAAAAGGCTTACCCATTCCTGGGCAAGCCTTTCTTTAGGGGAAGTATGCTTTACCTTACTCCTTAGCGGCAGGAGCTTCGGTATTTTTTGCTTCTTCAATCTTCTGAGCAGCCACCTCATCGGCAGCCTTGTTGGCAGCTTCAGTTGGTTGGTTTACTGCTGCAGTGTTATCGTCGGCTTTTTTCGTGCGACGAGAGCGACGTGTACGAGGAGCCTTGGCTTCTTTCTTTTCGGTTAAGCGGTCTTCGTTAAAGTCCACTAACTCTATAAAACACATCATGGCGTCGTCACCTCTCCGGCGTCCTAACTTCAGGATTCTTGTGTAACCACCGGGGCGGTCGGCAACTTTAACAGAGATGTTTTGGAACAGCTCGGTTACAGCTTGCTTGCTCTGCAGGTCGGCAAAAACCATACGGCGCGAGTGGGTAGTATCTTCTTTGGAGCGGGTAATGATAGGCTCTACATACATACGCAAAGCCTTTGCCTTGGCTAAGGTGGTGATAATGCGCTTGTGCATAATCAGCGAAGTAGCCATGTTGGAAAGCATCGCTGAGCGGTGAGCGGCCTTACGTCCGAGGTGATTGAATTTCTTATTATGTCTCATTGTCTATTACTCTTTATCTAGTTTGTACTTGGCAACGTCCATACCAAACTGTAGGTTATAGCGTTCCAACAGTTCTTCGAGTTCTGTGAGTGACTTTTTCCCGAAGTTGCGGAACTTTAGCAGTTCGGCTTTTGTGTACTTCACAAGGTCTCCTAAAATTTCAACATTAGCAGCCTTTAAGCAGTTAAGTGCACGCACCGATAACTCGAGGTCGGCGAGTTTACTTTTCAATAGCTGTCGGATATGCACGTAGTCTTCATCATAGTCTTCTTCCGAGGCAACCTCTACCAGTTCCACATCTATTGTTTCATCAGAGAACAAAGAGAAGTGATGGATGAGGATGGCAGCTGCATCTTTAAGGGCCTGCATAGGAGCAATAGAGCCGTCCGTATCAATTTCAAGGGTCAAACGGTCATAGTCTGTTTTTTGCTCTACGCGGGTGTTATCCACCGTATATTTCACGTTGCGGATAGGTGTGTAAATAGCGTCTATGGCTATTTGCTGGGGGTCGCTAAAGCTTTCGGCTATTTCTTCGGCAGGTACCCACCCACGGCCTTTGTTTATGGTCAGCTGTATGTTGAAGGAGACTTTTTTGTCCAAGTTACATATGACGAGATCTTTGTTCAGCACTTCAAAGTTGCTCAGTTCAGCCGATATATCGCCAGCCAGGAACTGTTCTTTATCCTTTACATGGATGAGGACAGTTTCTTCTTGAGCATCTTCTACAGTGGACTTAAGGCGCACCTTCTTGAGGTTTAAGATGATGTTTGTTACATCTTCTATTACCCCAGGGATAGTTGCGAATTCATGATCTACGCCGTCAATCTTTATAGAGTTGATGGCATACCCCTCAAGAGATGATATCAATATGCGTCGCAAAGCATTGCCAATGGTAATGCCGTACCCAGGTTCCAGTGGCTTGAACTCGAACTTTCCGTGGTAGGGAGTCGACTCCAGCATAAGGACCTTTTCGGGTTTTTGAAATGTGAGTAAAGCCATACCTCTATGCTATTATTTTGAATACAATTCTACGATTAGTTGCTCCTTGATGTTTTCGGGGATGTCTTCGCGTGAGGGAACATGTAGGAACTTCCCAGCTACGGCAGAGCGGTCCCACTCCAACCAAGCGTACTTGCTATGCGAGTTTGCTGCGAGTGAATCCTGGATAACTTCCAAGTTCTTTGAGCGTTCCCGAACACCAATAATTTGGCCTGGCTGTACACTGTAGGAAGGGATATTTACCACTTTCCCGTCCACAACGATATGCCTATGCGACACCAACTGGCGAGCAGCATCGCGGGTTTTAGCTATACCTAAACGGTATACAACGTTGTCCAAACGTTGTTCCAGGAGTTGGATAAGGATTTCACCTTTAACCCCTTTCATACGAGACGCTTTGTCGAAAAGGTTACGGAACTGGCGCTCCAAAACGCCATAGGTATACTTAGCTTTTTGCTTTTCACGAAGCTGAATACCGTACTCCGACGTTTTACGACGACGAGAGTTTCCATGTTGTCCGGGAGGACATGTCTTCTTGGACTTGATAGTGCCGTAGATAGGCTCGCCAAACTTACGAGCAATCTTGGCTTTAGGGCCTGTGTATCTTGCCATTGTGATAAAGTTTACATGAAATGATGTGTGTACAGCCGCTTATATGTGAGAGGAGCGAACGGGTAGGTCCGCATCATTATTTCTTTCTACACACACACTTCATTCAATAATACAGTTTTTTCTTGTAGAGGCCAGCGCTGAGCACTGGCTGGTTATAAAGGGTTTTAGGTTATACTCTTCTCCTTTTGGGAGGACGACAACCATTGTGAGGCATTGGGGTTACATCGATAATCTCGAGGACTTCAATACCTGCACCGTGAATGGTACGTATTGCACTTTCACGACCATTACCTGGGCCTTTAACGTAAACCTTTACTTTGCGAAGGCCAGCATCGTAAGCAACCTTAGCACAATCTTGTGCAGCCATTTGTGCAGCGTACGGAGTATTCTTCTTGGAACTCCTAAAGCCCATCTTACCAGCTGAAGATTGAGATATAGCTTGCCCTTGTGCGTTAGTAAGGGTGATAATGATGTTGTTAAAAGAGGAGTGAATATGTGCTTGTCCTATTGCTTCGACTTGCACTTTTCTTTTTTTTGCGACTGCTTTCTTTGCCATAATTATTAATCAATAAAGAGTGAGGGGCTATTACTTGGTAGCCTTCTTCTTGTTCGCCACGGTCTTTTTACGACCTTTACGAGTACGTGCGTTATTTTTGGTGCTCTGTCCTCTCAATGGGAGACCAATACGGTGGCGTACGCCTCGGTAGCAACCTATATCCATAAGACGCTTGATGTTCATTTGTACCTCGGTCCTCAGGTCGCCTTCAACCTTGTACTGGGCACCAATAATCTCACGTATTTTGGCAGCTTGGTCGTCGGTCCAATCCTTAACCTTGATATCTTTATCGATACCTGCTTCGGACAGGATTTTGTTCGCGCTACTACGACCAATACCATAAATATAGGTTAGGGCTATTTCCCCTCTTTTGTTTTGTGGTAAGTCTACACCAACAATTCTAATTGCCATATTTTAAGTTTATAGTATTCGGTTTTCGGGTGCAAAAATAGCAATTTATTTTTGACGCTGTTTAAACTTGGGGTTCTTCTTGTTGATAATATATAGGCGTCCCTTTCTTCTCACGATCTTGCAATCTGGGGTACGCTTTTTCAAAGAGGTTCTTACTTTCATATTACTAAGGGTTATTTATATCGGAATGAAATACGACCTTTGGTAAGATCATAGGGGGACATTTCAACTTTAACTCTGTCGCCAGGAAGTATGCGAATGTAATGCATCCGCATCTTGCCCGAGATATGAGCCGTAATAACATGGCCATTATCCAGCTCTACCTTGAACATTGCATTCGACAGAGCTTCTATAATAACGCCATCTTGTTCTATTGCCGGTTGTTTTGCCATATCAGAATTTTCTTTTTCCTATTACTTCGTAAATAAACTCAAAGGAGGAGAGTTTTTTAGCCCTACCATTTACAACCGCTATACAGTGCTCATAGTGGGCCGATGGCTTGCGGTCTTTGGTTCTTACAGTCCAGCCGTCCGACTCAAAAACCACATTTTTGGAGCCCATGTTAATCATTGGTTCAATGCAAATACACAAACCTTCCTGTATCATTGGTCCAATACCTTTGCGGCCGTAGTTAGGCACCTCAGGAGCCTCGTGCATATCTTTTCCTATGCCATGCCCCACAAGTTCTCGTACTACACCATAGCCTCGGGCTTCGCAATAGGATTGCACGGCATGTCCTATGTCTCCAATACGGCGTCCGGCCTGAACAGCCTCCACACCTTTTTCCAGTGCTTCTTGGGTGGTGTTAAGCAAGTCCCGCACTTTAGCATCCACTTCGCCAACGGGGAAGGTGAATGCCGAGTCGCCAGTAAAACCATCCAGCTTAGTGCCGCAATCAACGGAGATGATATCTCCCTCCTTTAGTACACAGTTAGCCGATGGTATACCATGAACTACATGTTCGTTCACCGACGCACAAATAGAGCCAGGAAATCCTTCATAGCCCAGGAATGCCGGATAAGCGCCATGGTCCATGATAAAATCGTGGGCTATTTTGTCCAGATACAACGTACTAACACCAGGTGCTATATGCTTGCCAACTTCGGCCAGAGTTCTGGCCACAAGTTGGTTAGCAGCATATAGTTTTTCTATTTCTTCTGATGTCTTAAGGTATATCATAGGACGGAAGCAATAAAAATCAATAAATACCTCCCGAGCGTCCTTTGATGCGCCCAGTTTCCAACAAGCCGTCGTAATGGTGCATCAGCAAATGACTTTCAATTTGCTGTAAGGTATCCAATATGACACCTACAAGGATCAGCAAGGAGGTACCTCCAAAGAACTGTGCAAAACCTGGGCTAACGTTTGCCATCCGAGCAAAAGCAGGCAGTATGGCTACTATGGCCAAGAACAACGAACCTGGGAGGGTAATACGGCTCATCACCTCATCAATATACTCTTTGGTAGGACGCCCTGGCTTAATACCTGGAATAAAGCCGTTATTCCGTTTCAGGTCATCGGCCATTTGCCCGGGGTTAATGGTCACCGCTGTATAGAAGTAGGTGAACACAATAATCAGGAGGGCAAAAATAAGGTTGTACCACACCCCTGTTCCTTGTATAAAGGATTGCCAGAATGAGGAGGGGGTAGAGTGCGAGAAGTTGAGGAAACTAAGGGGTATAAACATGATGGCCTGTGCAAAAATGATAGGCATCACATTAGCCGCATTCACCTTTAGGGGGATGTACTGGCGTGCACCACCATATTGGCGTTTACCAATTACCTTTTTAGCATAGTTAACAGGTATACGCCGGGTTCCTTGTACAAGGAGTATAGCACCCGCAATAACAGCCAACAGCACCAGAATCTCGGCTATAAAAACGAAGAGCCCGCCAGAGTTGGTAAATCGTAGGGTAAACTCTTGTACCAAGGATTGTGGGAAACGGGCAATGATACCAATTAAAATGATAAACGATACTCCATTCCCAATACCTTTGTCGGTAATACGTTCGCCAAGCCAAAGTACAAACATGGAGCCAGCGGTAAGCAGTATTGTCCAAGTTATGGTATACCACACCCCGGTAGGCAAAGCATACCCGCCCTGAGCTACTTGCGCCCCTAAGTTAATAAGGTACACAGGGGCTTGGAACAGCAATATAGCAATGGTAAGGTAGCGGGTCCATTGGTTTATTTTACGGCGTCCGCTTTCGCCTTCACGTTGCAGTTTTTGGAACGATGGCACCACTATGGCAAAGAGTTGCATCACAATGGATGCCGATATATAAGGCATAATCCCCAACGCAAAAATAGATGCATTGGAGAAGGCACCTCCCGAAAACATATCCAACAGGGCTAATAAACCACCTCGTGTCTGATCTTTTAGGGCAGTTAGGGCCTGGGGGTCGATCCCCGGCAAAACAATGAATGTACCCAGACGATAGAGGATGACAAAGAAAACTGTTGTCAGTATTCTTTGTCTTAAGTCCTCAATCTTCCAGATATTTTGAAGTGTCTTAAAAAGCTTCATTACTGTACTTGAAGTTTTATAGCCTCACCACCGGCCTTGGCTATTGCCTCTTCGGCCGATTTTGAGAATGCATGGGCTTCAACAGAGACTTTCTTAGAAAGTTCACCCTTACCTAAAACCTTTACGAGAGCACCCTTACGAACCTTGCCAGCTTCTACCATGTTAGCAACGGTTAGCTTTTCCAGGTTTGCTTGCTGGGCGAGCTGTTCAATAACCTCCAGGTTAATGGGGGTATACTCTACGCGGTTAGGGTTACGGAACCCGAATTTAGGCAAGCGTCTTTGAATAGGCATTTGACCACCTTCAAAGCCAAACTTCCTTGAGTATCCGGATCTGGATTTTGCACCTTTGTGACCGCGGGTAGAAGTGCCACCATAACCTGAGCCTGGTCCACGCCCCACCCTTTTGCGGTTCTTAGTTGCACCCTTTGCAGGTCTAAGAGTTGACAAATTCATGGTTGTATATCTTGTGTCTAATTATTACTCTTCTACTATTTGAATAAGGTGACGCACCTTGTTGATATTCCCACGGATAGCTGGAGTATCTTCCAGTTCAACAACACGGTGTAGCTTTTTCAGGCCTAACACGTCGAGTGCTGCTTTTTGGTCCTTAGGTGCACCTATTCGGCTTCTGGTTTGTTTTACTTTAATCTTTCCCATAGTTCTATCAACCATTAAAAACCTTACTTACAGAAATACCTCTCAGTTTAGCAACTTCCAGAGGACTTCTTAGTTCGGAAAGTGCAGCAATAGTGGCCTTTACCAGGTTATGGGGGTTGGAAGAGCCCTTGCTCTTTGCCAACACGTCCGAGATACCTACACTCTCCAGCACGGCACGCATAGCACCACCGGCCTTAACACCAGTACCCTCAGAGGCAGGCCTAATCATTACACGTGCACCGCCAAAACGAGCTTCTTGCTCGTGAGGGATAGTTCCTTTGTAAACAGGCACTTGGAAAAGGTTCTTTTTAGCTGCTTCAACGCCTTTAGCTATGGCGGTGGTTACTTCACCAGCCTTGCCCAGGCCCCAGCCTATAATTCCGTCTTCGTTACCAACGACTACGATAGCGGCAAAACTAAATGTACGGCCCCCTTTCGTCACTTTTGTAACGCGCTTAATAGCTACCAGACGGTCCTTTAGTTCTATGCCGTTAGCAGATTTTACTCTATTCATAATACGTTTTGATTCTCGTTCGTGGGTTAAAATTTCAGACCGCCATTACGAGCCGCATCGGCGAGTTCCTTAACCCGACCGTGATAAAGGAATCCGTTGCGGTCGAACACGACACATTCTACACCAGCGGCAACCGCTTTACGAGCTATTTCAGCTCCTACTTTAGCGGCTAACTCCTTTTTGGTTAGTTTATCTTCTATACCTAAGGAGCTGGCAGCAGCTAAGGTTTTGCCAGTGTTATCGTCTATGACTTGGGCGTAAATCTGCTTATTGCTTCTAAATACCGATAGGCGTGGTTTCTCCGCAGTACCAAATATATTTCTGCGCACGCGCTTCTTTATCTTAAGTCTTCGTTCTCTTTTTGTTAGCATCGTAAATTCTTTTTACCGGGATTACTTACCAGCCGTTTTACCTGACTTCCTGCGGATGTATTCACCTTCGAAGCGAACACCCTTACCTTTATAAGGCTCAGGCTTACGGAATGAACGAATCTTGGCACATACCTGGCCAAGTAACTGCTTGTCAGAAGACTCAAGAGTAATGAGGGGAGCTTTGTTACGCTCCATCTTTGTTTCTACTTTTATCTCTTTGGGCAGTTGTAGATATATGGGGTGAGTGTAGCCTAACGAGAGTTCCAGGATTTGACCTTGGTTCGATGCTCTGTAACCTACACCTATGAGTTCAAGTGTTTTCTTGTAGCCCTCGGACACACCAACAACCATGTTGTTTACCAATGAACGGTAAAGGCCATGGAGCGACTTTTGTTCCAGGGTTTCTTCGGACCTTGTTAACAGTATTTCGCCACCTTCAATAGCGATATTGATCCGAGAATCTACTTTTTGCGACAGTGTCCCTTTCGGGCCCTTCACTGTAACCATTCCGTCCTTGACAGAAACTTCGACACCACTGGGGATATGAATAGGTAACTTTCCAATCCGTGACATATGATCTCCTTTCTATCAATAAACGTAACAAATAACCTCGCCACCTATCTTAAGGTCTCTTGCTTCCTTGTTGGTCATTACCCCCTTAGAAGTGGACAAGATGGCGATACCTAAACCATTAATAACACGAGGCATATCTTTGTAGCCTACGTACCTGCGGAGTCCAGGGCGTGAAACTCTTTCCAAAGCCTTAATGGCACTTTTTTTCGATACAACATCGTACTTAAGTGCGATCTTGATTGAACCCTGAGGCCCCTCTTCTTCAAACTTGTAGTTGAGAATGTAGCCCTTCTCAAAAAGGATTTTGGTTATTTCCTTTTTAAGGTTGGAGGCGGGGATCTCTACTACACGGTGGTTCGCTTTAATTGCGTTACGCACCCGTGTCAGATAATCTGCAATAGGATCTGTCATTTCCTTTTCAAATTAAATTGATCCGAACACTCGGACAATATTTAACCATAAGCCCGTATGTACGAGCACATTTAATAAGCTATAATTGTTTACCAGCTTGCTTTCTTTACACCAGGAATAAGCCCCTGCGATGCCATTTCCCTAAATTGGATACGGGAAATGCCAAACAGCCTCATGTATCCTTTAGGGCGGCCTGTAAGGCTACAACGGTTGTGCAGGCGTACAGGAGAAGCATTTCTGGGTATAGACTGCAAGGCTTCGTAATCGCCAGCAGCTTTTAGTTGAGCTCTTTTTGCGGCGTACTTAGCAACCATTTTGGCTCTTTTTCTTTCGCGAGCCTTCATTGATTCTTTTGCCATTCTATACAGTTGTATTAGTTATTGGATTCGTTTTTCTTGAAAGGTAGTCCGAAATGCTTCAGCAGCGCAAACCCTTCTTCGTCCGTAGCGGCCGATGTTACAAAGGTAATATTCATACCTGTAATCTTGGTCACCGAGTCCAAATTAATTTCGGGGAAAATAATTTGCTCTGTAATACCTAAGGTGTAGTTTCCACGGCCATCTAACTTCGAGCCGATGCCTTTAAAGTCGCGGATACGGGGAAGAGCAATACGAATAAGCCTTTCCAAGAACTCATACATACGGTCTCTTCTAAGAGTAACCATAACCCCAATAGGCATTTTTTTCCGAAGCTTAAAGTTAGATATATCCTTCTTCGAAACCGTTACCACAGGCTTTTGGCCTGTAATGGCAGTAAGTTCCGAAACGGCTACATCTATAAGCTTCTTGTCGGCTACAGCAGCGCCCAAACCTTGGTTAATAACGATCTTCTTGAGAACGGGGACCTGCATGGATGAAGTGTAACCAAACTCTTTTATAAGTTCGGGTACAATGCGGTCAGTATATTCTTTTTTTAGATTTGTTGTAGTAGCCATTACTTCAATACCTCTCCAGATTTTTTAGCAAAACGTACCAGCTTACCATTCTCATTTCTCTTACGCCCTATACGGGTTCCTTTCCCGGTTTTAGGGTCCACGGGGTTCAGGTTAGAGATATGGATAGGTGCTTCAACTTTAACAAATCCTCCTTGAGGATTTTTGGCGGAAGGTTTAGCTCGTTTTGTTACAAAGTTAAGGCCTTCAACTACGGCGCGTTCCTTTTTGGTGTCAACGAGTAACACTCTTCCTGTTTGACCTTTGGAGTTACCAGCATTTACATACACGGTATCCCCTTTTTTGATATGAAATTTCTTCATTGTCTTACTGTTTATCAAGATTAAAGGACCTCGGGAGCTAGTGAGACAATTTTCATATTGGTAGCCCGTAATTCCCTGGCAACTGGGCCAAAGATACGGCTAGCACGTATATCTCCGGCATTGTTAAGGAGTACACAAGCGTTGTCATCGAACCGGATATATGATCCATCGGCCCGGCGCACTTCTTTCTTGGTACGTACAATCACCGCCTTAGAAACAGCACCCTTCTTGATGTCGCTCGAGGGTATTACACTTTTCACAGAAACAACGATGATGTCACCAATCGAAGCGTATCTGCGTTTCGTACCACCGAGCACACGAATACAGAGTACCTCCTTGGCACCGCTGTTATCCGCTACTACGAGTCTTGATTCTTGTTGTATCATGTTATTACTTAGCCTTTTCTATTATTTCTACAAGTCTCCAGCGTTTGGAACGGCTCAAAGGGCGAGTTTCCATGATGCGCACGGTGTCGCCTATGTTACACTCGTTCTTTTCATCGTGTGCGTGAAACTTCTTCGTTTTGTTAACGAATTTACCATAGATAGGATGTTTTTCCTTCCACTGCACAGAGACAGTAATGGTTTTATCCATCTTGTTACTGGAAACAACGCCCTGTCTTACTTTTCTCAGATTTCTTTCCATCAGTGAGTTGTTTTATTAGTTATTACTTTTCTCGCCGAGGATGGTCTTTAAGCGGGCCACAAGGCGACGTTGGTCAGTAATCGCAGATGGTTTGTCCAGAGGAGACACCTTATGGTTCAGCACCATTTTCTGATACTTCTCTTCTTCTACAAGCACTTTTTCTTGCAGTTCTTGTACCGATAGCTCTCTTATTTCTTTATTTTTCATTTTAGTAGGGCTACAAGATTAGTATTCATAGTCTCGTCTTACGACAAACTTGGTTGTTACTGGTAATTTCTGAGCTGCCAGGCGGAGTGCTTCCTTAGCAATGTCGAAAGAAACACCTTCCACTTCAAACAGGATACGGCCTGGGGTTACAGGCGCTACGAATCCCTCGGGGTTACCTTTACCTTTACCCATACGCACTTCGGCGGGTTTCTTGGTGATGGGTTTATCGGGGAATATACGCACCCAAACCTGTCCCTGACGTTGCATATAACGGGTAACAGCAATACGTGCAGCTTCTATCTGACGCCCTGTTATCCACTTGCTTTGGAGCGACTTGATGCCAAAAGATCCGAACGCAAGCTGGTTGCCGCGTTGCGCATTTCCTTTCATGCGCCCCTTTTGAGATCTTCTATATTTAGTCTTCTTAGGTTGTAGCATATGTATCTAATGTTTTTATGACTTTCAACGTGCAGATCTTCTACGACGGTTATCCCGGCGTCCTCTGTTAAAGTTGTTTTCTCTGCCACGACCAAAGTCCTTCTGCTGTGTAAAGTTGGGAGCCAGGTCTCTTTTGTTGTACACTTCGCCTTTCATGATCCATACCTTAATGCCTATCAAGCCCACTTTTGTTAGTGCAGTGGTGTGAGCATAGTCTATGTCGGCACGGAAAGTATGCAGCGGCGTACGCCCCTCTTTAAACATTTCGCTGCGAGCCATTTCAGCTCCGTTCAAGCGGCCAGACACCAATATTTTAATACCTTCAGCACCAGCACGCATAGCCGAGGCTATCGCCATTTTTACGGCTCTGCGGTAGGCCATACGTCCTTCCAGTTGGCGTGCAATGGTGTTTGCTACTATTTCGGCATCTACTTCGGCACGTTTTATTTCAAAGATATTGATTTGAACGTCCTTGTCGGTGATTTTCTTAAGCTCTTCCTTTAACTTATCTACTTCGGCACCACCTTTGCCTATGATATAACCTGGGCGTGCGGTGCAAATAGTTATGGTAATAAGCTTAAGGGTACGCTCAATAACGATACGCGATACACTGGCCTTTGAGAGGCGAGCATTTATATACTTACGTAACTTGGCATCCTCCAGAAGGGTATCGGCAAAGTCGCTTTTTTTGCCGAACCAGTTAGAGTCCCATCCGCGAATGATACCCAGACGATTACTTATTGGATTTGTTTTTTGTCCCATCAGTATTATGCTTTTATTTGTGTATCAACGTACAACGTCACGTGGTTGCTTCTTTTCCGGATGCGTGCTCCTCTACCTTGTGCACGGGCGCGCATTCTTTTTAGTGTCACAGCTTCGTCCACAAAGATTTTTGTTATATAGAGTTCTCCGTCTTCTGCCTTGCGTTCGTTTTTCTGTTCCCAGTTGGCTATAGCCGAGCGCAGGAGTTTCTCTACACGGTTCGAGGCCTCCTTGTTTGAGTACTTCAATACTCCAAGGGCTTTGTTCACCTCCATACCTCTCACCATGTCGCAAACTAATCTCATTTTGCGGGGCGATGAAGGTACGTTGGCGAGCTTGGCGAAGAATTGTTGTTTTTTCTCTGCCTTGCGAGCCTCAGCTGATTCTCTTTTTCTTTTACCCATAGTATAGTGTAAAATTCTTTTGGTTTCGTACTATTCCGCGTATTACTTCTTGCGGTTACCGCTATGTCCACGGAAAGTACGCGTAGGTGCGAATTCGCCCAACTTATGACCTACCATGTTTTCGGTAACGAATACGGGGATAAACTTGTTTCCGTTATGCACGGCGATCGTATGTCCTACGAAATCTGGAGAGATCATAGAGGCACGAGACCAAGTCTTGATAACGCTCTTCTTTCCGCTTTCGTTTTGAGCCAAGATCTTTTTCTCGAGCTTGACGTTGATATACGGTCCTTTTTTTAGTGATCGACTCATAGTTCAATTCCTGTACTACTAAGTTTTTACTTTTTTCTTCTTTCAATGATATACTTCGAAGAGTGTTTCTTCGGAGCACGTGTTTTCAGACCCTTAGCATACAGGCCTGTACGAGATCTGGGGTGACCACCAGAAGCGCGGCCTTCTCCACCACCCATAGGGTGATCCACAGGGTTCATAACCACACCACGGTTGTGGGGGCGGCGCCCTAACCAGCGTGAGCGTCCGGCCTTACCAGATTTTTCCAGGGCGTGGTCCGAGTTACCTACGCTACCAATGGTAGCCTTACATGCCGAAAGAATTCTACGAGTCTCACCAGAAGGCATTTTAATTACTGCGTAAGTGCCTTCACGAGAAGTCAGCTGAGCAAACACCCCGGCAGCCCTTACAAGTTTAGCACCTTGTCCAGGCCTTAACTCTATGTTGTGGATAACGGTACCCACAGGGATGTTAGCTAAGGGGAGCGCATTACCTATTTCGGGTGCTGCGTTTTCTCCCGACATCACTGTTTGGCCTACCTGCAAGCCATCGGGCGCCACGATGTACGTCTTTACCCCGTCGGCATAGTAAAGCAAGGCGATCCGAGCCGACCGGAAGGGGTCGTACTCTATCGTCATTACTTTAGCAGGAATACCATCTCTTCTCCTCTTAAAGTCGATGATACGATAACGTCTTTTATGGCCACCGCCAATGTAGCGCATGGTCATTTTACCGGTGTTGTTACGTCCACCAGTACGTTTTTTCCCGACTACAAGAGACTTTTCTGGTGTACTTGCAGTGATCTTATCAAATGCACCAATAATCTTGTGTCTTTGCCCAGGCGTAGTGGGCTTCATTTTACGTATTCCCATTGTTATAATCAGATGTTGCTAAAGAAGTCTATGGTTTGGCCTTCCTTTAGCGTTACAATAGCTTTCTTGTAAGCAGCCGCTTGCCCTTTTATTGCGCCGGCTTTGGTGTAGCGGGTTTTTCTTTTACCTGCGTAGCGCATGGTGTTTACATCCACCACCTCTACGCCGTAAAGGGCCTCAACAGCTTGCTTTATTTGAAACTTATTGGCACTCGGAGATACACGAAAGCCATAGCGGTGAGGCATTGCTTCTGTAACGGCATTTTGCTTCTCCGTGATGATTGGTGTTAATTTAATTCCCATCGTTCGTATTCTCTTTATGCGTTATACATTTCGGTCAGCCTACCCAGTGCGCTCTCGGTGAGCACAAGGTGTTTAGACTGCAGCACTTTGTAGGTGTTCAGCGAGTCCGCCGTTATGAGGCTTACTCCCTGTATATTACGAGCTGACAAATATACAGATTTTTCTACGTCCTTCAAAACGAAGAGGCTTTTACTATCTGCCACTTTTAAGTTATTGAGCAGAGAAACAAAACTCTTGGTTTTGATTGCGTCGAACTTCAGGTCCTCCACAACAATGATTTCGGCATTTTTAGCCTTGTAGCTTAGAGCCGAAAGGCGAGCCAGGCGTTTTACCTTTTTGTTCACCTTTAGGTCGTAGTTACGTGGGCGAGGGCCAAAGATGGTACCACCACCGTAGAGTATGGGAGACTTGATGTCGCCCCTACGAGCGCCACCTGTTCCTTTTTGGCGGAACAGTTTGCGGGTACTTCCTGCCACTTCGCTTCTTTCCTTGGTTTTGTGCGTACCTTGGCGGTTGTTTGCCATGTACTGCTTTACATCCAGGTAAATGGCGTGATCATTGGGTTCGATACCGAATATAGCATCGGGGAGTTCAACGGTACGTCCTGTTTCTACTCCGTTTATGTTAAGTACTTTTACTTCCATCACTTTTCGATTAGCAAGATTGAACCTTTTGCTCCGGGCACAGATCCTTTAACCAACAGTAGGTTGTGCTCTGGCATTACCTTGATCACTTCCAGGTTTTGTACAGTTACACGTGCATTACCGGTTTGCCCTGCCATGCGGGTGCCTTTAAACACCTTTGCAGGGTAAGAACACGCACCTACCGAACCGGGGGCTCTAAGGCGGTTGTGTTGCCCGTGGGTGCTTTGTCCCACACCACCAAAGCCGTGGCGTTTTACTACACCTTGGAAGCCTTTACCTTTGGAGGTACCTATTACGTCGACGTATTGTGTTCCCTCGAAGAAGTTAACGTCAATAACGTCGCCCAACTTATACTCCTGTTGGAAATTCTTGAACTCGGCCAAGTGTCTTTGTGGTGCTACACCAGCTTTTTGGAAGTGGCCTTTTAAAGGGGCAGTGGTATGCTTTTCCTTTTTTTCCATGAAGCCCAGTTGCAAGGCTTCGTAGCCATCTACGTCAGCTGTCTTTACCTGAGTCACTACACAAGGACCTACTTCGATAACAGTGCATGGTATGTTTTTACCCTCGGCACTGAAAACGGATGTCATTCCGATTTTTTTTCCGATTAATCCTGGCATTTCAGTTGATCGTTTATAATTAATACTCTAATTAGATATCTGTTTTTATCTCTATCTCCACCCCGCTTGGTAATTCGAGGCGTGCCAATGCATCTACCGTTGCGGTAGTAGCATTTACAATATCCACGAGCCTTTTGTGGGTAGATAGCTGAAACTGTTCGCGCGACTTTTTGTTTACGAAGGTTGAACGGTTTACAGTGAATACCCTTTTGTGGGTTGGCAGGGGTATAGGACCACAAATTGTTACACCTGTAGGAGATACAGCCTTAACAATTTTCTCAGCAGACTTATCTACCAAGGTATGATCGTAGGATTTAATTTTAATTCGGATTACTTGGTTCATGATATACTTTTATGCTGTATTATTACTTGATAAGGTCTACCCTACCTTGCACCTCTTCCAGTACTTGTTTAGCAATAGAAGCAGATACTTCGGCGTAGTTAGAGAAGGTCATTGTAGATGTTGCACGGCCCGAGGTGATAGTACGCAGGTCGGTCACGTAACCGAACATTTCGCTCAGGGGGACTTTAGCCTTCACGATTCGTGCGCCATTGCGGTGCGACTCCATTCCTTCCACTTGGCCACGACGCTTGTTAAGGTCGCCAATAACATCACCCATACTTTCTTCGGGGGTAACTACTTCTACCCTCATGATAGGCTCTAACAGTACGGGGCTGGCTTTTTCGCAAGCGCTTTTGAAGGCTTGGATAGCACACACCTCGTAGGAGAGTTGGTCGGAGTCCACGGGGTGGTACGAACCATCTATAACCGTTACCTTTAGTTTATCCAATGGGTAACCAGCCAGCACCCCATTCTTCATGGCGCGTTGGAAACCTTTTTGGATAGAAGGTATGAATTCTTTAGGTATGTTACCACCTTTCACTTCGTCCACAAATTGCAGTTCGCCATCGAAGTCGGTATCGGCAGGCTCTACACGTACAATCATGTCGGCGAATTTACCACGTCCACCAGTTTGTTTTTTGTAGGTTTCGCGTAGCTCTACGGGTGCTGTAATAGCTTCCTTGTAAGAAACCTGTGGGCGTCCTTGGTTACATTCCACCTTAAACTCGCGTTTCAGGCGGTCAATAATAATTTCCAGGTGAAGCTCACCCATACCGCTAATTACGGTTTGCCCTGTTTCTTCATTGGTGTTTACCGTAAATGTGGGGTCTTCTTCTGCCAGTTTGGCAAGGCCCATACCTAAGCGGTCCAAATCCTTTTGGGTTTTGGGTTCTACAGCAATACCTATCACGGGGTCGGGGAAGTCCATGGACTCCAGTGTAATGGGGTGTGCTTCATCGCAAAGTGTATCCCCTGTACGGATATCTTTGAATCCTACACCGGCACCTATATCTCCTGTATCGATGCTCTCTT
Source organism: Bacteroidota bacterium (assembly GCA_023388555.1). Taxonomy (GTDB): domain Bacteria; phylum Bacteroidota; class Bacteroidia; order Bacteroidales; family Porphyromonadaceae; genus Porphyromonas_A. The sequence goes on from JAEWGA010000048.1 coordinate 33,206, forward strand.
TGGGGTTTTGCTTATTGGAGTGCATTTGGAACAAGCGGGAGATGCGTTCTTTTTTACCGCTGCGTGAGTTGTACACGTAGGAGCCAGCATCCAGGTGACCGGAGTAAACGCGGAAGAAGCACAAACGGCCCACGTAGGGGTCGGTAGCAATCTTGAAAGCCAAAGCACACAGGGGGTCTTCGTGTGTTGCGTGGCGTTCCAGCTCCACTTCCTCGTTACTGGGGTCGGTACCTTTAATAATGGGGAAGTCGATAGGGCTGGGCAGGTAGGCACAAACGGCATCCAGCAGTGTTTGTACACCTTTGTTTTTGAAGGAAGAGCCACATAGCATAGGGTTAATTTGCATATCCAGCGTACCCTTACGTATGGCGGCCTTTATTTCTTCTACGGTAATGGTGGAGGGGTCATCGAAGTATTTTTCCATTAGGGCTTCGTCCACCTCGGCCAAGTTTTCCAGCATTTTGTCGCGCCACTCGTCGGCTTCGGCTTGCAGTTCGGCGGGGATTTCTGTCACTTCGTAGTCGGCCCCCATGGTTTCATCGTTCCATAGGATAGCTTTCATGGTTACCAAGTCCACCACTCCTTTAAAGGTTTCTTCGCTACCAATAGGTATTTGGATAGGTACAGCATTAGCACCTAACATATCTTTTATTTGGCGAACAACCTCGAAGAAGTTAGCGCCAGAGCGGTCCATTTTGTTCACGTAGCCAATACGTGGCACGTGGTATTTGTCGGCTTGGCGCCATACTGTTTCGGACTGAGGTTCTACCCCACCCACGGCACAGAAGGTTGCCACGGCGCCATCCAAAATACGGAGCGAGCGTTCCACCTCTACGGTGAAGTCCACGTGCCCTGGGGTGTCAATAAGGTTTATCTTGTATTTTTTATCCTGGTATTGCCAGAAGGTGGTGGTAGCAGCCGAGGTGATGGTAATGCCACGCTCTTGCTCCTGCTCCATCCAGTCCATAGTGGCTGCACCATCGTGCACCTCCCCTATTTTGTGGGTAAGTCCAGTATAGAAAAGGATACGTTCCGACGTTGTTGTTTTACCGGCATCGATGTGTGCCATGATACCGATGTTACGCGTCAGTTCTAAGTTTAGATTATTACTTGCCATTTAGCTTAAGAATCTCTGGTTAGTGGGTGTGAGTTAGAAACGGAAGTGAGCAAATGCGCGGTTTGCTTCGGCCATGCGGTGCAGGTCTTCTTTACGCTTAAATGCACCACCTTGGTTATTGTAAGCATCTACTATCTCAGCAGAGAGTTTGTCGGCCATAGTTTTGCCGCCACGCTTACGTGCGAATAGGATGAGATTCTTCATAGAGATGGACTCTTTTCGGTCGGGGCGGATCTCGGTAGGCACTTGGAAGGTTGCACCACCAATACGGCGCGATTTAACTTCCACCTGTGGAGTCACATTCTCAAGAGCAGTCTTCCATATTTCCAATGGGCTTTTCTCCTCGTTGGGGAGCTTAGCCTTCACTATTTCCAATGCGCTGTAGAAGATCTCGAACGAGAGGCTCTTCTTGCCATCATACATCAGGTGATTCACAAACTTGGTCACCTTTACATCTCCATATACAGGGTCTGGAAGAATCTGCCTTTTTTTAGGCTTAGCTTTTCTCATGTTTACAAATAAGTTTTGTTCTTGTTATTGGTTGCCATCTCACTGTCTTCAACGTTCCCACCGGAACATTTACTCAACCTGGCGCCTATCCAAAAAACTCAAACGTAGTTTTCCAAATTTCTTTGTTTCTGTTTCTGTCAGAAAGGGAATCCCTTGGGCCGCTTTGACACCTTGGGGAATGTCCGCACCTTGCTACTTATTATTTCTTAGCAGGCTTAGGACGCTTTGCTCCGTATTTAGAGCGACGTTGGGTACGCCCCTGAACACCACCGGTATCCAGTGTACCGCGAACAATGTGATAACGCACACCTGGCAGGTCTTTCACACGACCACCTCTAACCAACACGATAGAGTGTTCCTGTAAGTTGTGACCCTCTCCAGGGATGTAAGAGTTCACCTCCTTGCCATTCGTCAGGCGCACACGAGCCACCTTACGCATAGCAGAGTTAGGCTTCTTGGGGGTTGTCGTGTACACCCGAACGCAAACACCTCTTCTTTGAGGGCACGCATCCAAGGCTGGCGACTTCCCAACCTTTTCAATAGTCATTCTTCCTTTTCTGACTAGTTGTTGAATTGTAGGCATTTTACTAACTGTCTAAGTTAATGAGTTTTTATTCTTTATCCGTATAATAGTCTATCTATCAAACGCTTAGCAGGGCACAGATACTCCACACCCTTACTTGTCCGTGCAAAGTTACATACTATGTTCCAATAAACCAAATGTTTACGTAACTATTTTGTTTTATTCTCGGTAGCAACAGCTTTACCCCTCACTCTCCTTCCAAACAGATACCGAAAGCCCGTTCTCTCCTAACGTTCATTTGCTTCGGGGCTGCCCTATGGTTGTTGTTACATTACTCCTTTTATAATATAACTCCGCCCCAATGTATTATACCCCACCCTCCCCCGCCCTCTGGAGCAAGCATACAAAGGGAACAGCAGGTGTACAATACATATCAAGGTGCTGTTTTAAGGGAGGTTGGGGAAAGTTTTTTAGGGATGGGGTACTACATTGTTTTCGCGCCTGGCATATATCCCCCGCTGGAAGTGTACATTAGGATTTCTATAATAGGGGGAAGAGTAGTTTTTTGGGGGGGATATTAGGGGATTTTTTTTTGTTAGATTTTTCGGGTGAATTTGGGGTGGTTTTGGGGCATAAATTGGGGTGTTTTTTGGGAGGATAAAAAAAGTATCTGCGGAGTCCTTCAAAAAAGAAAGCGCAGTTTGTCGCAACGAAAAGCGCAGTTTGTTGAAAAAGAAAGCGCAGTTATTTTTGCACAACTTTTAACACTCCTCGCAAGCCCGCTTCAGCAAAGGGATTGCGGGCGGTCGTGCTTTTACACCTAAAAACGCCCCATTTTTACCCCTTTTTTCGGTCCAATTCCCGTCTTATTTTTCACTTCATTTTCTGCCCTATTTTTTGCTCATAAATCGCCCCCCTTTTTTTCCAAATCTCGGGGGAAAAACGGTTCTGTTCTTTGGGATTATTTTTCATTCTTATTTCTGGTGTGTGTTTGGCTAGTTTCGGGGGAGTTTTTTTTGGGAGGCCCTAAAATCCTTTTTCGCCTCGAAAAAAAAAAGAGGGTGTGCCCAAAACAGTAGTTCGGCACACCCTCCTTGGTTTTTAAGGGGGACTTTAAGTATTAAAGGATGTTCGGAGGTTGGGAATCTGCTGTAAGGGGTAGCCCCTTTGACGCAGGTCGGCCAACAGTTTAAGTGCAGTTAAAGCCGGTGTTTCCTCGGGCGTAACGTAGGTTAAGCTAAATCCACGACGTTCCATTCCCCTAATCCACGTCATTTGTCGTTTAGCAAATTGGTGTATAGCGGTTTGGAGCTGACAAAACATTTGCTGGTAGGAGAGTTCCCCCATTACGTATAGGGTTACAAACTTGTACTCTAATCCGTAATAAATGAGGTCCTGCGGGGTAATTCCCTGTTGCAGGAGTTGCTGGACCTCTTGCACCAGTCCTTCCTCTAAACGGGCTTTTAGGCGGTCCGTTATCCGTTGTCGGCGCACCTCTCTGGAAACCTCTATAATATATATAGGGTTGTTGTTGTCCCATTGAGTTCGGGAGATGCGGTTAGTGGCTTCGGGGTGTTGGGTGTAGTAGGAGGCAATTTCCAAAGCTCGTATAACCCTACGCTTGTTTAACAAGTCGCGAGGCCAATAGTGCTGTGGGTATTGTTGCAGTTGTTGGTGCAACAGTTCCAAAGGTTGGTCCAGTAGTTTTTCCCTTAATGTTTTATCCTCGGGGACTTCGGCTAACCCGTATTGTCCTAATACAGCCTCTATGTACAATCCGCTACCGCCGCATAGTATGCACGGGGTTGCCTCCAGTTGTTGCAATTCCTGCATGCAACGTTGTTGGTAGGCATGTATATTGTATCGTTCTCCAGGGTTGCAAATATCTATAAGCTTGTAGGGTATTTGTTCGTTACCTACGTTATAATCTGCCAAATCCTTTCCGGTACCAATATCCATACCCCGGTATAGCTGGCGGGAGTCACCACTAATAACAACGCCATGTAACAAATACGCCAAGTGGGTAGCCACGGGGGTTTTGCCCGAGGCCGTAGGTCCCATGATGGTGATGAGGGGGAAATTAGGTTTACCGGTCACTGTTGTATTACTTTTTCATTTTAGCAAAAGCGTCGTGCAAGTTTTCTGGGTACTCTCCGCAGTCCACCAGAGCCTGAATTTTATCTACGACGCCTTGTCGGTCTGCCGCATAGGTAACCCCAAACCACTCGGAAGCTGTATCCAACACTTTGCAGGAGGCTACTCCTTGCTTAATTAGGCTGTTTACCACGGTTGGTATATAAAACTCGCCTTTGGGAGAATTTAGGTTTTCGTCCAAGAATTGGCAAAGGGCCTTAACGGAATGGGGAAAGTAGTCGGGGGTGAAGCCCCACATATTCATGGAGACGGGCGTGTTTTCGTCCAAGGTTATGCGTTGTCCGTTTTCGTCCTCGAAGCCTATTTCACCGTTAATCCGCTCTATTGCTGTTCGTTCCACTACGCCTGTAAGGAATCCGTTGCTGTTTGTTTCGCATACCCCCCGAGCTACCGATCCGCTTTCGCTAAGGGTTTTTCCTACCCGGAATCCTACCATACAGTATTCGTTGGTGGTACCTTCCATGCGTTGTAGTTCTTGAGCCAATACTCTAAAGCTATCTTTACCGTAAAAGTCGTCGGCGTTTATTACCCCAAAAGGTTCCCGGATAACATCTTTGGCCATGATAACGGCATGGTTTGTTCCCCAAGGTTTTGTACGGTCGGGGGGGCAGGTATACCCTTCGGGCAAGTCCTTCACATCCTGGTAAACGATGTCGACAGGCAATATACCTTCGTACTTTGAGGAGACTTTTTGTTTAAAGTCGTTGGCAAAATCTTCACGAATAACAAAAACGACTTTGCCAAATCCGGCACGGACGGCATCGTAAATAGAGTAATCCATAATGGTTTCGCCATGAGGTCCAAGGCCATCGATTTGCTTGAGCCCCCCGTAGCGGGAGCCCATACCTGCTGCAAGAACAAAGAGTGTAGGTTTCATACGTATTTTTTTAGTGTTTATGGTGGTTAGTAGTTATTCTTTTATTGCTTGTTGTATACGAATAAGTTTGGTAAGTATCCCTTCGGCAAGGTGTAAAGGGAGCATGTTGGCTCCGTCCGAGAGGGCTTTGGCTGGTTCGGGATGTGTTTCCATAAATAGCCCGTTAGCCCCTACCGCAATGGCGGCTGCAGCTATAGTACCAATTTCCTGCGGGTATCCTCCAGTAACGCCGTTAGCGGTATTGGGTTGCTGTAGGGAGTGGGTTACATCCATTATAACGGGGTAGCCCAATTGTTGCATGCGGGGGATACTCCGGAAGTCCACAATAAGGTCGTTATAGCCGAACATGGTTCCTCTATCGGTAAGTAGTATTTGATTGTTGCCGGACTGGGCTACCTTGTTGGCTACAAATTGCATGGACTCGGGAGCAAGGAACTGCCCTTTTTTCACATTCACAATACGCCCTGTGGCTGCGGCAGCGGTTAGGAGGTCGGTTTGTCGGCACAGGAAAGCTGGTATCTGTAGTATATCGGCACATTCGGCTACCGTTGCGGCATCTGCTGGTTGATGGATATCTGTAACAACGGGCAGTTGTAGGGCGGATCGTACCTCTTGCAAGATTTTAAGTGCGGCCTCGTCGCCTATGCCCTGAAAGGAGTCCAGCCGAGAGCGGTTGGCTTTTCGGTAGGAGCTTTTAAAGATAAGCAATATGCCCAGTTTGTGGCATAGCTCCTGCAGGTAGGAGGCTGTTTGTAGTACAACATCCCGGTTTTCTACTACGCAAGGGCCAGCCAGCAAGAAGAAACGCGGGGAAGAAAGCAGGCGCTGATACAGGTTTTGAGAATGCATTAGGAGTTAGGTTTGGAAGGGTTACGCAACTTGCAAACAATTTGGTTGTTGTAGGATAGTTTTATGTACTGGTACTTTTCTACTCCCACTTTGGGTAGTATTTTTTTGTAGAAGATTTGAACTTTCTCCAGCTCTTCTTCCAGGTTATCCACTCCATCTATTTCAAATATAAAATCACCTATTCGCGGGTAGAGTAGTATTTGGTGGCTGGAAACAATGTGTATGGAGCCGAAGAAGTCGTGCCATTGGCTTTGGTCGGAGAGGTAGGTGGCTAATCGTAGTGCGGCATGCTGAGAGTCGGGGTCGTACAAGTTTCCGGTAATAAGGGGTACATTGGTTGTGGCGCCGGCACGTAGGGGCAGGAGCTTCCCGTCTTGGTCCAAGAAGAAGGCTCCCCCGGCATTGAAGTAGGTAAGCACAGGTTCGCGTTCTGCCACATGTATATGCAGGCTTTGGTTGGCGGGCGAAATGTAGGCAACCACTCCTTTAAGGTAGGGTGTTTTCCCTAACATATATGGCTCTACTTGCAATAAATCCACTTTTTGAGGTGTAGTATCGTTATAGTTGAAGGGGAGGTAGGACAGTAGCTCTTTTTGCGATAAAATGTTGTTTCTGCCCCATCCTTGGTAAGACACCTCGGTTTTATTGGGGATAATAATGGAATTGTTGTTGCTCTTAGAGTGGGATACGGATAGCAGGAAAGCCCCAACTAATGCTACTACCGCCAGCATCATTAAACTATACCACAGTAGTTTGTGTATAAGTTTTTTATGCTTCATGGTAAGCTTGTTTTTTTAGTAGGTCATACACTTTGGGGACTTCAAACTCTATATCCCCGGCTCCCATCATAACCACAACATCGGGGTTGTGGCGAGCTATTTGGCCGAGTAGTTCCTGTTTGGAGCATACCGCCTTGTTGGGGGTGGAGATGTAGGGGAGTATCATTTCGGACTGAACGCCGGGCATCGGCTCTTCGCGAGCGGGGTAAATAGGTAGCAGAAGCACTTGGTTGGCAGCCGACAGGGCCTCTCCAAACTGGATATAAAAGTCGCGCGTTCTGCTATACAAGTGGGGTTGGAATACAACCAGTATCGAACGGTTGGGGTATAGCTTTCGGATAGAAGCCAAAGAGGCTTGTATTTCGTCGGGGTGGTGCGCGTAATCATCTAACAAGACGGGCAGACCAGGCTGGTTCAGGACTCTCTCGAAACGCCTGTGCGCACCTTTAAAGGAGGCTAAGGCGGCTCGGATTTCTTCGGGTGTGACTCCAATGTTACGTGCTACGGCAATAGCCGCAGTAGCGTTTAGCACATTAATTTCCAAGGGGGAGCCAAGGCTAAGTTCCTCTATCCGCTCGGTGGGAGACACCCAGTTAAAATATAACTCTCCGTTGCGGTACACTATATTTTCGTACCTATAACTACAAGACGCCGACTCCCCGTAGCGGGCTATGGTGGCAGGAACCCCTTGGGAAGAAAGCTCGGCCTCCTCATGCAATAGGATAAGGCCCTTGGGGTTTACTAACGAAGCGAAGTGTTGGAAGGCTTGCTGGAAGGCTTGTGGCGTGCCGTAGATATCCAGGTGGTCCGGTGCCGTGGAGGTAATAATCGCCATTTGTGGCGACAGGGTGTGAAAGGAACGGTCGTACTCATCGGCTTCAATAACCACGTAAGGGCTGTTGCTATTTAGTAGCAAATTGCTGTTATAGTTTAAAGAGACTCCGCCCAAAAAGGCACTCGTGCCTATATGCGACTGGTACAACAGGTGGGCTAACAAGGTAGAGGTAGTGGTTTTACCATGCGTACCTGCCACACATAACGCTTGCGTATTTTGGGTAATCCAGCCTAATACCTGCGAGCGTTTGTGCAGTGTGCAGCCTAACTGTTCGTAAAACCTACGTATGGGGTGTTGCTGGGGGATAGCAGGCGTGTACACTACCAGGGTGTTGGGCGTTCGGTAGTGTTGAGGGATAAGGTTGGGAGCATCGGTGTACAATATTTCGGCACCTAACTGCTCCAATGTTATTGTTAGGGGGGTACGCACCCTATCGTAGCCTCCCACTTTTACTCCCTGGTGCAAGAAGTAGCGTGCAATGGCACTCATGCCTATGCCTCCTATACCAATAAAAAAGAGTGCCGGGGTAGCGTGCATCCACTGTGTATTCATTGTTGTATAGTATTGGGGTAAACTATTTGTAGAGCTAAGTTGGCAATTTTTTGTGCAGAGTTGGGTAGTGCCAATGTGCGTATGTTTTGGGATAGTAAAGATAGCTTTTGAGGCTGCTGCAATAGGTTAAGAGCTGTACCTATAAGGGTATTTTTTGCCTCGGAGTCCTGCACCATAACAGCGGCCTGCTCTTTCACCAGCGCTTGTGCATTTTTTGTTTGGTGGTCCTCTGCCACATTGGGCGAAGGCACAAGGATAGTAGGCAGCCCAAGCAAACAAAGCTCGGATATTGAGCCGGCACCTGCACGGGAAATAACTAAGTCGGCAACAGCAAAGGCGTAATGCATTTGGTAAATAAAGTCCGTAGCTATTACGTTATTGTGGGCGTGCTGGCGGGCTATTTCGTGGTGTGCCTGCTGGATATAATTTTTACCGGTTTGCCATAACACTTGGGTATTGGGCAGCTGTGCTAATTGTGGAAGAGCCGCAGCCACGCTTTCGTTAATAGTTTTGGCCCCCAAACTTCCGCCCAATACCAGTAAAGTGCGTTTATTGGGGTTAAGGCCTAATTCATTGTAAGCTTGGGGGGCGTACTTAGGAACATTAAAGAGGTCCTGGCGCACAGGATTCCCCGTAAGCACTATTTTGTTAGCTGGAAAAAAGCGTTCCATTCCCTTGTAGGCTACGCAAACCTTTTTGGCACGCCTGCCTACAATTTTATTTGTTACCCCGGCATAGGAGTTTTGCTCTTGCACTAATGTAGGGATGCCCATCATTTGAGCTACCATTAGCGTGGGAGCACTGGCATAGCCCCCTACCCCAACTACCAGCTGGGGGCGGTAGCGCCTGAGTAACTTATGCACACTCGCCAAGCTTTTAACTAATAGCCATAGGGTGGAAACGTTAGCCCATAGTTTATCCCTTCGAAGCCCACGAACTGGCAAGGTCATAATTTCGTAGCCTGCAGCCGGAACTTTATCCACCTCCATACGGCCATCGGCACCAACAAAAAGGATTTGGCAATTTGGGAAGCGGCTCCTTAGTTCGTTAGCAATAGCTATTGCAGGGAATATATGCCCTCCCGTTCCACCGCCACTAATAACCACCCGGTGGAGTTGTGCCGGTTGTTTTTGCTGTATGGTGTTATTATTGTTCTTCTTCATTGGGTTCGGGTGTGGGGTTGGAGTTGTGGAGGGTAGGCTCGTGTGTACTGCTGGGCGAAACTGTTGGAAGAGGGGTAAGGTCCACTTGTGTAGCGGCATCGGGGCTAAGGAGCTGGGCCTCTGCCTTTTGTTGGTTCTTACGAATATGGTGCGTTACGGATAACATAATGGCGAAGTAAGTGGAGGTGATGAGGTAAGATGTTCCCCCACGGCTTAAAAAGGGCAAGGGCTGACCCGTAACCGGTATTATGGCTGTTGCTACCATCATATTCACTATGGCCTGAATGGTTATGGCAAAACCTATACCCATAAGGAGTAGCTTTGGATACATGTTTTGCGTTTTGTTGGCAATGGCACCTATGCGGAAAAAGAGTACAGCATAGGCAAAGATAACACAGAGACAGCCTAACACGCCATATTCTTCGGCAATCATGGAGTAAATAAAGTCGGAATAAGGATGTGGCAGGATATACCGTGTTTCGCTTTTCCCCGCACCTACCCCCGATATTCCGCCGTTGGCTATGGCAATTTGGGAGTATGCCGTTTGGGAATCCTTGCCATCGATATCCAAGGAAGCAATAACGTTTTCCACGGCCGACTTTGAGGGGTTGTTGTTAGAGGATTCTTTCCCTTTAAAGAAACGTTCGATACGAGCTTTGGCAGTAGGCAGGCGCCCACCCAACTTATAAGCTGTGGAGTCGGGCAGGAGGATTAATGCAGTTACAGCAATAAATAGAGTTACAAGGCCAGCAACAAAAACTATTAGAAGGCGTTTGCGGTTAGCTCCCCCTATAAATGCCATAAAGAAGATAACTACGGCAATTAAGGCTGCGGTGGATACGTTCTCCACAAATATCATTAAACAAATAAGTGCGGCAGGTGCAAAAACTCGCCAAAATGTTGAGGCTTTGGCATAGCCAGGAGCGCCCAATAGGTGTGCCGTATAGTTAATGAGAGCCAAGCGAGCGAATTCCGACGGCTGAAACTGCAAGCCCATTAGGGTGAGCCAGCGTTTCCCACCGTTAAGTTCGGCGCCCGAAATACCAACGTAAATAAGTAAAAGGAAAGCTATCATTAAGGCTAATACGCAATAGCGTTCGTAATACTTAGGTGGCACCCGCGAGCCTAACAAACAGACTCCCAAAGCCATAAAAATATGCTTCACATGCGACATAATAGGGGCATAAAAGTCGCCCGTAGCATGCTCGGCCCTAAAAGCTGTATTACTGGTAGCCGAAAACACTAAGGCAGCGGAAAAAGCCATAGCAATAAGGACAATACTCCATATAACGGGGTCGCCCTTGAAAAAAGTTTTCAGAAATTTCTGCATATGCGTTGTATTGCGCTCCTTTTTTAATTGGATTGGTCGCTACAAAGGTAACAATTAATAGGTGTTGTGCCGACGTACGAGGCAGGTATTAAAGGGGGAATATAACGTTTGGGAAGGGAAGGAGAAAAAAGCCCCTCCCCGCTGTAAAAAAGTAGTGATTGTTAGGATGCAGGCCCACCCGTATTGTTTTAGTTGTAACGGAGCCTTTGGGGTAGTCCGTTGTTCCTATCCCCTTGCTGGCTTAAACTTAACACCTCCATGGGAGTTGCACAAAGCATTTTCACCTATTCCCTCCTAATTACGTGCTATATATGGAGGCACGTAAAGTAGGCGGTATGGCATTCGTCCAAACAATACATCTTGCCCTAACTTGGTAATGAACAGCTTGTTCTCTTGTGAGTAATTGATGCCCATTAGGCCCGTTTGAACCATTTGGTAAATATACTCTCGCCATTGGTATCGGGTTAGTTCGGCCCCCTTAGCATAGGTTTGGAGCTGGTACCACTTATTCTCCCACACCTTAGGAGAACGGCCTCCTTTTAAAATATCTACTACGTCCTGTAAGGTTGCTTCTCCCCGAGTTCGGGCAACGACACTCATGGCTTTTTGGGCTATAATCACCCCGTGAATAGTTTCGGGCTGAGGGCGGGAACAAACATCGCAGTTACCGCAATTTTCACGTAAGGGTTGCCCAAAGTATCCTAATAGTATTTTACGACGACATACGTTAGCTTCGCAGTAGCGTTTCATGTACTCCATTTTGGATTTTCGCAGGTCCTGCTGAGCACTATTGGCTATTAGGGATTGAAGGACGAAGATGTCGCTGTATGAGTAAAACATTACAGCTTGTGCCAGTTTACCATCGCGTCCGGCTCGTCCTATTTCCTGGTAGTAACTCTCTATATCCTTGGGCATATTATAATGTATCACCCAGCGCACATTGGGTTTGTCTATTCCCATCCCGAAGGCTACGGTAGCGCAAACAACCTGTACCTGTTCTTGTAAAAAAGCGTGGTGCACTGTGGTTCGTTCCTGAGCAGACATTTGCGCATGGTAGGGCAAAGCTCGTATACCGTTTTTGTTTAGGTACTTGTGCAACATCTCGGTATCGGAGCGGCGGTTACAATATATTACCCCCGCATCGGATTGCTGGTTGAGTATGAAGTCCAAGATGGCGTTTAGCTTCTCGGCCTGCTTGAAGCCAAGAAAAATATGAGGGTAAATGTTGGGCCTATCGTAGTTGCCAACAATTGTTGTAGGAGTTTTAAGCTGTAGCTGTTTTATGATGTCGGCTTGGGTAGAAGGATCGGCCGTGGCCGTTAGAGCTATAATAGGAATATGGGGGGCTTGTGTGCGCACTTTGTGCAATTCGGTATACTCAACCCTAAAGTCGTGCCCCCATTGGGAGATGCAATGAGCTTCGTCCACAGCCATTGCCGAGATATTTGTTTGCGCCAATATTTTATTGCCAAGAGAGGAGGAAAGGGTTTCTGGGGAAAGATAGAGCAACTTTAATTGCCCTTGAGAAAGGTGGTTGAGGACTTCCGATACGTTTTTACTGGACATTAAGCTATGAATTGCTGCAGCGGGAATACCTTTGCTGCGTAGCGCAATAATTTGGTCTTGCATCAGGGCAATAAGGGGCGAAACAACAATCATACACCCTGGCAATAACAAAGCAGGTAGCTGATAACACAAGGATTTTCCGCCCCCGGTTGGGAGTACAAGCAAGGTGTCCTGGCCTTGCAGCAGGGAATGGATAGCCTCCAATTGCAAGGGGCGAAAGGCCGTATGGCCAAAATAGTGTTTTAGTGCTTGGTATATAGTATTATCTGAGTCCAATACAAACAGCCTTTAAATTCCTGTTTTCACCGTAATTGCTGGTAGAGCAACCGCAGTGCATGCAATGTGGTGTATAGGATATTCAGGTGCCTTCCAGCATCTTCTCGTTGGTATAATTCCGTTATAATATGGCCTTGGTTGTAAATAGCAATCCAAACATATAGGGGGTTGTACTCCTCGGAGGGGTCCGGCCCACAGACGCCAGAGGTTGCAATAGCAAAGTTGGTATCGGCCTTTTGGGCAATTTGTGTTGCCATACACTCGGCCGTTTCAGGGGTTATTAAGGCAGGTGTTGATCCGTTTGGTGCTGTTTGAGGTGAAAGCCCCAACAACGTCTGCTTGGTTTTGTAAGTGTATGCCACACAGCCAGCTGCAAACCATTGGGAAGCACCGGCACAACGTGTTAAGGCACTGGCAATAGCGCCACCTGTACAACTTTCGGCAACAGACAAGGTTTTGCCTTGCTTAAGCAATAGGTTGGCAATGGAGGGAACCAACTCATCTATTCGCTGAAGGATATCCGTATACTCCATAATTAAATAGAAACGCGGGAATAGGGAGCGTCCGACAACGATGAGCGACGCCCATTTACATAAGCAAAGGCTCCGGCCATTGCTACCATGGCTGCATTATCGGTAGTGTACGCAAACGGTGGAATAAATACCTTACTACCTGTACGTTCGCCATACTGTACAAAAGCCTCGCGTAGGGCTGTATTGGCCGAGACGCCACCAGCTACAGCAACTTGTTTTATACCCATATCCTTAGCCGCCTTGGCGAGTTTTGACATTAGGATATCAACAACCGTATATTGTAACGATGCACATAGGTTTTCTTTTTCTTTAACGATAAAGTTGGGGTCTTTTTGCAGTTGGTCGCGCAGGGTATATAAGAACGAGGTTTTAAGGCCACTAAAACTATAATCGTAACCACCAATTTGTGGACGTGCAAACCGGAAAGCCTTAGGGTTTCCTTCGTTAGCAAGCTTATTAACAACTGGGCCTCCAGGATAACCCAAGCCCATCACTTTGGCACACTTGTCGAAGGCTTCACCAGCAGCGTCATCAATTGTACGACCAATAATTTCCATATCGTACGGAGAACGTAACAGTATAATTTGTGAGTTCCCCCCCGATACAAGAAGGCACAAAAAAGGGAACTCTGGCGTTTCTACCTGCTGGTTGGGTTTTTGTATAAAGTGAGCCAACACGTGGGCTTGAAGGTGATTTACATCCACCAAAGGAATACCTAACCCAATAGCAAGGGCTTTGGCATAGGTGGTACCAACCAAAAGAGAGCCTAACAAACCAGGACCACGCGTGTAAGCTATGGCTGTTAACTCCGATTTATGGACCCCAGCTTGCCGAAGGGCTTCACTAATAACCGGGACGATGTTTTGTAAGTGGGCACGAGAAGCCAGTTCTGGAACAACACCACCATATGCCTGATGTACTTTTTGGGAGGCTATAACATTGGATAGCAACACATTGCCACGTAGCACGGCTGCCGAGGTATCGTCGCAAGAAGATTCGATACCTAATATCAGTAGGTTGTTGTTAATATCCATGATTTGTATTGTGTTATTTGTTTCGGCCCCCAATAATCATCCCAGAGCCAAAGCAAAGATGTGCTTGGGTATCGTATAGTGTACAGTATTGCCCAGGTGCTATACCTTGTATTTTTTGACTGGAATACAACGTACAACCTAAGGCGGTTTTGCGTAAAATACCGGGGGTGAATTCGGGCGTATGACGAACTTTAAAGGTTACCTCAACCTCTTCTTTACCAGCAAAGGGGGCCTGGGTAATGAAGTTCATATCTGCCATGTCCACGATATTTCCGTATTGGGTGTCGGGGTCGTAGCCCCGAGAAACGTAAAGCGTATTGGTTTGTATGTTTTTCCCTACAACAAACCACGGGCCTCCACTTAGGCCTAAGCCCTTTCGCTGCCCTATGGTGTGAAACCAGTAGCCTTTGTGCTTGCCTACAATAAGGCCGGTTTCGTTATCGATAATATCTCCATTTTCTTCGCCCAAATATTTGCGCAAGAAATCGTTATAATTAACCTTCCCAAGGAAGCAGATGCCCTGACTATCTTTGCGGGTTGCGGTTATAAGCCCCTGTTGTTGTGCTATTTCTCGGACCTTATCTTTGGGTAAAGCACCTAATGGGAAGTGGGCTTTTAGCAGTTGAGGATAAGTAATTTGAGCCAAGAAGTCCGTTTGGTCCTTAACGGGATCGGCCGCTGTAGCCAAGTAATGCTTTTCGTTTATAATGGCTTTACTGGCATAGTGACCTGTAGCAATGCGGTTATAGTTATGCCCCCAATACTCGTTGAAATAGCCGAACTTGATAAGTCGGTTACACATTATATCGGGATGTGGCGTTAGCCCTTTTTTAACGGTTTCCATGATGTAGGTAACCACATAATCCCAATATTCTTTGTGTAAGGAAACTATTTGCAAGGGGCATTGGTATTTGTGGGCTAACCAATGGACCATCTCGAGGTCTTCTTCGGCAGGACAGTCCGGAAACTCTTCTCCGTCCATACCAATCTGGATGTAAAACAGGTCCGGCTTTTCACCTTGTTCGCATAGCAGGTGTAAAGCTACGGAGCTATCGACGCCTCCCGAGAGTAGTAGTGCTGTTTGACTCATGATATTTTAGCCCCTGGGGTTGTATTGGCTTCGGTGGTAAGGAGGGTTAGTTGCCCCGAAGGTGAGAGGGCAGAAAGAATCATACCCTCGGAGAGTATACCACGGATTTTCCGGGGTGCTAAATTAGCCACAAAACATACCTGCTTACCTACTAAGTCCTGAGGGTTGGGGTAATGTTGAGCGATGCCCGAAAGAATGGTACGTTTCTTCAGGCCGTCGTCGAGGACAAAGTGGAGAAGTTTATCCGCTTTGGGGACTTTTTCGCAGGATAGGACTGTAGCTACACGTATATCAGGCTTCAGGAATTCTTCAAAGGATATTTCGGGAGCAATAGGCTCTACGGGAGCTTGCTGGCGAGCTTGCTCTTCGTTGGCGGCACGGGTGGCTAACAGTTTATCCACCTGAGCCTGAATAGCGTCGTCGTCTATTTTTTGGAATAGTAATTCGGCGGGTTGGAGCTGGGTGCCTTCGGAGAGAATATCGTAGGGGGTAATATCGGACCATTTCACTTGCTCGGCCATGCCTACCAACTTGCGGAGCTTACGCATGGCGTGTGGTAGGAATGGTTCCAAAAGGATGGCTAAGTTCCCTACTATTTGTAACGATACATATAAAATAGAGGCTACCCTGTTGAGGTCCTCTTTGGCTATTTTCCAGGGTTCGGTGTCGGCCAAGTATTTGTTACCCAAGCGAGCCAAGCCCATAGCCACACGTTGTGCATCCCTAAAGTGGTATGCGTTCAGGAGTGTTTCCACTTCATCTCGGATAGCCAGTACTTCGTTCAATGTTTGCTTGTCGGCGTCGTGCAAAGCACCAGGGGCTGGCACCTTACCCGCAAAGTATTTATGTGTAAGCACTACCGCTCTGTTCACAAAGTTGCCAAGGATGGCCACCAGCTCGTTATTGTTCCGGGCCTGAAAGTCCTTCCAGGTGAAGTCGTTATCCTTAGTTTCTGGCGCATTGGCCGTAAGTACATAACGCAATACGTCTTGTTTACCAGGGAAGTCCTGTATGTATTCGTGCAGCCATACAGCCCAATTACGCGAAGTAGATATTTTGTCGCCCTCTAAGTTTAGGAACTCATTGGAGGGCACATTTTCGGGTAGGATAAAAGAGCCTTCGGCGCGTAACATGGCAGGGAAAACGATACAGTGAAATACGATATTGTCCTTCCCTATGAAGTGGACAAGTTTGGTGGTTTCATCTTTCCACCAGGTTTCCCAATTGTGGGGGCATAGCTCTTTTGTATTGGAGATATAACCTATTGGGGCGTCGAACCAAACATATAACACTTTACCTTCGGCACCTTTTACAGGAACGGGGATCCCCCAGTCCAAGTCTCGGCTCACGGCTCTGGGGCGTAACCCGGCATCTAACCAGCTTTTGCATTGCCCGTATACATTTGGTCGCCACTCGGTATGGTCTTGAAGTATCCATTTTCTTAAAAACGGCTCGTGCTTATCCAGTGGCAAATACCAGTGTTTTGTTTTGCGTAAAACTGGTTTAGAGCCAGAAATTGCAGAGCGAGGCTCTTTAAGTTCCGTAGCATTTAAGGAGGAGCCACATTTTTCACATTGGTCGCCATAGGCTCCTTCGCAGCCACAAACAGGGCATGTACCTACAATATACCTATCGGCAAGGAATTGGCCAGCCTCTTCATCGTAATATTGCTCCGACTCCTGTTCTACAAACTCGCCTTTCTCGTAGAGTTTCCGGAAGAAATCGGAAGCAGTACGTTTATGCTCGTCGCTTGTGGTACGAGAATATACGTCGAAAGAGATTCCAAAGTCCTCGAATGCCTTCTTTATTAGTGCATGAAACCTATTTACTATATCTTGTGGTGTTATCCCCTCTTTACGGGCCCTAATTGTAATGGGGACTCCATGTTCGTCCGAGCCGCCTATAAACAATACTTCTTCGCCACGTAAGCGTAAGTAACGAGCATAGATATCGGCAGGGATGTAAACCCCCGCCATGTGTCCTATATGCACGGGGCCATTAGCATACGGTAAAGCTGCCGTTATGAGTGTTCGGCGATATTTGTTGCTCATATTTTATGGGTATGGTATTTTAGTAGAAGAAAATTACTGCATGAAAGCTGTACCTTATAGGTACATATTATGCTACAAAGATACTAAATCCGCTATTGCAAGGGGAAGAATGGAGTGGTTAGCAATACGCGTTTGTAAGTATCTCCACGCAGTCCTTGTTGTCCAGCTCGGTGGGAGTTGCCAAAAACAGAACGCCCATAGTTTCCTTTGCATTTTCAGCTAAAGCCTCAAACTCCTGTGGTGCTATCCCGTAGTTGCTCATTTTTAGGTCATTAACCCCACATGCTTTCTTTAGCAGTTCCAGAGCTGTAAGGAAATCCTGTGGTTCATTAGCCTCGGCAACCCCCATGGCACGAGCCATTTGTACAAACCTATTGTTGCATACATTCCTTTTTATAAGGTGGCTGTAAAAGGCATGGGCAATCATTATAAGACCAGCACCGTGGGGCAAGTGATGATGGTGAGCACTCATAGCATGTTCCAGGGCGTGCTTAGCAGTGGTACTGGAGATGTTCATAACCATTCCAGCCAAGGTGCTTCCCAGTGCAATATGTTCGCGCGCTTCAATGTCGGATCCGTTAGCTACAGCACGTGGCAAGTAAGGGGCAATGTGTTGTATGGCAGCAATTGCATACATATCGCTCATTGCATTTGCTTTCGAGGAGATGTAACACTCTGTGGCATGGAAAAGTGCATCGAATCCTTGATATGCGGTAAATAAAGGGGGTACAGATAGGGTTAGCTCGGGGTCCACAATGGAGAGCACGGGGAAGTCGGCCCAGAAGCCAATCTTCTCTTTAGTTCTATCGTTACTTATAACTCCATAAGGGTCGGCCTCGGAACCTGTTCCAGCGGTTGTAGGAATGCATATTAGGGGTAACGGATTGCACAAACGCGGAGAGTTTTTTCCTGTTCCGCCCGAGATATAGTCCCACACCTCACCCGGATGTGTTGCCATAAAGGCCATAACCTTGGCCGCATCCAATACACTCCCCCCGCCTAAGGCCACAACAAAATCGCACTCTTGTTCACGAGCAAGAGCAGCACCAGCCATTACGGAGGAGTCCAGTGGGTTAGCTTCTACACTGTTGAAGACTACAACTGTAACACCAGCTTTTTCTAACTCTTCCTTAATAAGCTGTAGCGCACCATTTGCTCGGACAGCGTTACCATTGGAAATAACCAGCAGCGCCTTAGTCCCTGGAAGAGGTTGTTTATGCAACCGTTTTACACGTCCGCTCCCAAACAATATTTTGGTAGGTATTATATGCGTAAATTGTATCATATCATTATTCTTTATACAAAGCTGATGTAGGAGGATAAACCTCGTAAGGGTTAGCTTATTACTCCCCAATCCTTTTCATGCTCTAAGCTTTCACGTATTTCACGTAGCAGTACAGCATTGGCGGGGTGTTGCAATAAAGGGTCTGCGCCCAAAATTTCATCAACTAACTTGGTGCAGAACTGAACGACTCTACCGTCTTTAGTTAAATTGGCGACTTTAAAGTCCACCCCTATTCCACTTTGTCGTGTACCTTCTAAATCTCCGTGTCCGCGCAGTTTCATATCTTCCTCAGCTATTTCAAAGCCATTAGTGGTTGCAACCATTACCTCGATACGCCTTCGGGTATCTGCACTTATTTTTTGAGGGGTCATAAGGATACAATAGGATTTTGCTGCACCTCGCCCTACCCTACCGCGCAACTGGTGTAACTGGGAAAGTCCAAAACGCTCTGCATTCTGAATAACCATAACAGAAGCATTGGGAACATTCACACCTACCTCTATCACAGTTGTAGCCACCAGTATATGGGTATCTCCAGAAGAGAAGGCGGCCATTTGTTCCTCCTTCTCTTGTGCCGACATTCGGCCGTGCACCATCCCTACCCGATGTGCGGGGAAACACTCCTTCATACGGGCAAACCCCTCTTGAAGGCTTTGTAGGTCCAGTTTCTCACTTTCTTCAATCAACGGATAAACCACATAAATTTGGTGTCCGTGTTGCAGCTGTTCAAGCATAAAAAAGTGGACTGGCGCAAAGTTTTCTTCGTAACAGTGACGTGTTTCGATAGGTGTTCTGCCTGGTGGCAATTCATCTATAACGGAAACATCCAGGTCGCCGTAAAGCGTCATTGCCAGTGTACGAGGAATAGGCGTTGCACTCATAACTAAAATATGGGGCGGACACTCTCCGCCTTTTTCCCACAACACAGAACGTTGCGAAACACCAAAGCGGTGTTGTTCATCTATTACCGCCAAGCCCAACTTATGAAAAGCCACATAATTTTCCAAAAGAGCGTGTGTGCCTACTACAATAGAAACCTTCCCCGATTCAAGTTCGGTAACAATCCTATTTTTTTCACGCATCCGAGTAGAGCCTGTTAGTAGCTCTATTTGCAAACCCAAAGGCTTGACTAACACAGAAAGGGTTTCGTAATGCTGGTGTGCCAGTATTTCGGTTGGAGCCATAAGTGCTGCTTGGCAGCCATTATCCACCGCCAACAGCATTGCCAACAATGCCACAATGGTTTTTCCGCTGCCTACATCCCCTTGCAGCAGGCGATTCATTTGACGCCCACTTTTAACGTCATGATGTATCTCGCTTACTACTCGTTTTTGCGCAGCAGTCAATTCAAAAGGCAATACATTGTTGAAGAAGCTCATAAAAGAATCGCCAACACGTGTAAGCGGATAACCAGGCGTATTAGTTTGGCGCAAACCATGTAAATAACGCATGCGCAACCGAACGTAAAATAATTCCTCAAACTTCAACCGCAATGTAGCGCGGCGCAACATCTCGGCATTAGCAGGCAAATGCATGGAACGCAAAGCATCCTCTAATGGCAACATATGGTATTTCTGAATGAGGTAGTCTGGCAAGGTCTCTTGCATCTTACCCATCACTATATCTAAACAGTTCGCCACTAAATCGCACAAAGTACGGGAGGTTAACCCTGCCTTACGCAGTTTTTCCGTTGTACTATATATCGGATAAAATGTTCCGCCATGACGTGCTTTAGGGTCGTCTGCTTTATCCACCTCGGGGTGTACTATGGTATACGTCGACCCAAATCGGGCCGGTTTACCAAACACGATATACTCTTGCCCAGGCTTGTATATTTCTTGTATACGCGAAATGGAATTAAACCACACCAACTGAACCGCGCCCCACCGATCGGAGAAAGTGGCTATAAGCCTCTTCTTGCGTTTTTCACCTTCTGTTCGGAAGGTGCCCATTCGGCCTCTTAATTGAATGTAGGGCATTTCTTCTCTTACCTCCGTAGTACGGTAAAAGCGAGTACGGTCCAAATGCTTATAAGGGAAATAGTACAACAAATCCTTATAGGTATAAATGTTGCACTGGCTCCCCAGTAACACTGCCCTCTTTTCTCCCACGCCTGGCAGATATTTAACCGATGTATCTAAAATGGTGCGAATCATCACTACCAGGCTTATTCCTTAATGCTTTGTAGTAGGCATTGAGCTATGGCCATATCCTTAGGGGTAGTTATCTTGATATTATCTGGGTCTCCCTCCACCAAGGTAGGAGATACCCCCATCACGGCTTGTACTAACGAGGCATCATCTGTATACGCAAACCTACCGCTTTCGGGTATTTTATTAAATGCATCGCGCAACAGTTTGGCATCGAAAACCTGTGGGGTTTGTACGGCTACATAGCTACTCCTGTCCACAGGGATACTCCCCGCGGTGTTGAGCAAACGTAAAGAGTCGACACAAGGCACAACAGGTAAAACCGAAGGGCCCGAAGCTGTTAACAACCTACTCATTAAGGCATCCGAAATTAGGGGACGCACTGCATCATGAACCAGCACACGTTCCACCGTGGGGGGTAATGCTTCAAGTCCATTAAACACGCTATGGGCACGGGTAGAGCCTCCCGATACCACATTGAGTTGTACCGAAGAGAAAGTGGAACTTAACTTCTCCCCTTGCTCTTCTACATCCTGGGCAGGCAATACAACAACCCAATAAGCCGAAGGAACTAACCTGATGAGTGTTTTCAATGTAAGTTCCAGTATTGAACACCCACCAATTTGAAGGTACTGCTTAGGGCATGCACTTCCCATACGCTGCCCACTTCCTCCAGCCACAACAATAACACCTAAAGGCAATTTCATAACTTCATGCATCTACTCACTACCCATAACACCATACCTGCAGCAACACTAACATTAAGGGAGTGCTTTGTACCGTGCTGGGGTATCTCTATTACGCCATCGCATAAGTCGATAACAGACTGTTGCACCCCCTTAACCTCATTTCCTAAAACTAAGGCTATGGGCTTATTGGGTAACCGAGATGGCAAATCCTGCAAAAAGGTACTGTTCTCTGTTTGCTCCACTGCCCACACAGAATATCCCTCTGCATGCAACTGCTGTACAGCAACTACGGCGTCATTGTAATAGGTCCAACTCACTACCTCTTCCGCCCCTAATGCTGTTTTATGTATTTCGGGCTGAGGAGGTGTTGCCGTAATACCACACAGTGCAACGCCTTCTAAACAAAGAGCATCGGCGGTCCTAAACACGGCTCCCACGTTATGCATACTTCGCACATTGTCCAGTATTACAACAATGGGAGTTTTGTGAGCATCCCGGAAAGCCTCTGGGGTGAGGCGTTGCATCTCTTCTATGTTTAGTTTTCGGTTCAGTGTCATTTTTTTCTTTCTTCTGTTCGTGGTTTCTCTAACCTTATAAACAACAGAAGGCCTTTTACAAATATACTGGTTTGAAAGCAAACACACACCTCTCCATTAATATAAAGAAAGCCCCTATCCAGGACTATACCTGAACAGGGACTCTCTTATACTGTAACGGTTCGTATAACTATTAGCCTAAGAATCCCAACAGGATACCTGCAGCTACAGCAGAACCAATAACACCCGCCACATTCGGCCCCATTGCGTGCATCAGCAAGTGGTTACCAGGGTCGTACTCCTGTCCCACAACCTGCGAGATACGTGCCGAGTCGGGCACAGCAGAAACTCCTGCATTACCAATAAGCGGATTAATTTTATTCTCTTCCTTCAGGAATAGGTTAAAGAACTTCACAAATAAAACACCGGCACAGGTGGCTATCACGAAAGAGAATGCACCCAGCGTGAAAATCTTGATAGAGGTGGCCGACAAGAATTCCGTTGCCTGAGTAGATGCCCCTACTGTTAAGCCTAACAGCATGGTGATGGTGTCAATAAGCGGACCACGAGCAGTTTCTGCCAAACGGCGTGTAACACCGCTCTCCTTCAATAAATTCCCAAAGAACAACATACCTAACAAAGGCAAACCAGAAGGAACAATGAAGGTGGTTAGCAATAAACCTATTATAGGGAACATAACCTTTTCCTTCTGAGATACCAAACGAGGTGCACGCATACGAATAAGGCGTTCTTTCTTCGTGGTAAGAAGGCGCATAAAGGGCGGCTGTATAATAGGCACTAATGCCATATAAGAGTAGGCCGAAACAGCAATTGCCCCCATGAGGTTAGGTGCCAGCTTGGACGACAAAAAGATTGCCGTAGGGCCATCGGCACCGCCAATGATTGCGGTAGCACCTGCCTGGTTAGGTTCAAAACCTATTTGAATTGCCACAGCATAGGCAGCAAAAATACCAAACTGGGCTGCAGCTCCTACTAATATCAGCTTCGGGTTCGATATCAATGCCGAGAAGTCCGTCATGGCACCGATACCCAAGAATATAAGAGGCGGATACCAACCTTGCTTAACACCTTGGTATAAGATATTCAGCACCGACCCTTCTTCGTAGAGGCCTACTTGCAAACCAGCATCCTTAAATGGTATATTGCCTACAAGCATACCAAAGCCAATAGGGATTAGCAAGAGGGGCTCAAACTCATACTTTATGGCCAAGAATATAAAAAACAGACCTACCAGGATCATAATCAGGTGACCCCAAGTAGCATTGGCAAAGCCTGTAAAGGAGTAGAAGATATCCAAGCTCTGGCCAAGGAAATCAATAATAGTACTACTCATAATCGTTATCAACCTATAGTAACAAGGGTAGCACCCTCTTGTACGTTATCGTTTTTCTGAACAGAGATAGATATCACCTTGCCGTCCTTATCGGACTTGATGTCATTTTCCATCTTCATAGCTTCCAGCACTACCAGCTTATCGCCACGCTTAACTTCATCACCAACCTTCACGGTGATATCCAATATAACACCAGGCAGGGGCGACTTTATTTCATGGCCTCCACCAGCAGAAGCAGCAGGAGGAGTAGCTACCGGAGCTGCGGCTGCTGAAGCTGTTGCTGGGCGGCTTATAGGAGCAGCGGGAGCGGCAGGTTTCTTAATTTTTGGGGCGGCAGGTTTCCCTTCCTGAGGTTCCATTTCCACCTTGTAGGTAGTACCATTCACCTCAATCTCGGCAATATTATCTTCTATGCTCTGAACCTCTACGTTGTACTTGATACCGTTAATGGTATATGTAAACTTTTTCATGTTTTATCGTATGGGATATATGTTAGCTATTAACTTTCTACTGAGGAGCTACGCCCTTTACCTACGGGGTATTTGTCGTAGCGTATGGATTTTTGAGCTCCACGGAGAATACTTCTTACGAATATTTCGTATCGTGATAACAGTGCTCTCATCATCATGTACACTGCTGTACACTTCGTGCAAGGCAAGCCCTATAACGGCATATACATCGCCAGGCACATCTATTGCTGCATTTACAGCCTCCATGGAAGCACCGCCTTTGGCAGCCTTGCGCTTCACCATACGAACGGCATTTTTACCAATAATCTTAAAGATGATATACAGCAATAGTAACGACAAGAACACAACCATCATCGATATCACTGTAACAACAATACCGTAGGGGTCGTTATCCCGGAAAAAGTCCAGTTTCTCATTACTATCAAGTGTTTTGTTGTTGGTGCTTGGGGTCACCCTTACTGTTTGAATCCAAGGCAACACACCGTCCAATTCCCGAGCATAGCTTTCATCGGCTTTCTGCCCAGCGGGTATTGTCACTTCATCTATTAGGGTTTTACCATCTGCATCAAACAACGCTATATAGTTTTCCTTGGAGGGGTCTACTGTAAAGTTCAAATGATAGGTGCCGTGAATAGCTTTATCATCGAGCCAAAACAATACGTGCTGACGCGGCTTTATACGCGTTTGCACATCGCCCCGTGGAATTGGGTACTTCGTAGGGTTATTCTTATCATTGGTCAAGAAACAGCCTCCTATATCCACTGTTGCAGGAGAGGTATTAAAAATCTCTACCCAAGGACTTCTAACACCATAGTTATCCATAAAATTGGTCTTATTCACAACCAAGACCTCGTTAATACGAAGCGACTTAGCGGACTGACCAAACGCAAGCAGTGGTAACAGCCCTACGACCAGCGACAGAATACTTATGCGTAATATTCTTTTCATGATCTGAGGACTTTTATAGGGGTATATTGTCATGCTTCTTAGCAGGGTTCAGTACCTTCTTAGTTTGCAATTGCTTCAAGGCTCTTACAATACGGAAACGGGTGTTCCGTGGCTCTATAACATCGTCTATATAACCATACGATGCAGCATTGTAGGGGTTAGCAAACGCTTTGCGGTACTCTTCTTCTTTTTCTTGGGCGGCTTTGGCGGGGTCTTCGGCAGCAGCCACTTCTTTAGCAAAAATCACCTCTACGGCTCCCGATGGTCCCATTACGGCAATTTCAGCTGTTGGCCATGCGTAATTGATATCGCCACGCAGGTGCTTAGAGCTCATCACAATATAAGCACCACCGTAAGCCTTACGTAAAATCACAGTAATCTTAGGCACTGTGGCTTCTCCATAAGCGTACAATATTTTGGCACCGTGTGTGATAACACCATTGTACTCCTGGCCTGTTCCTGGCAAGAATCCGGGAACATCCACCAAGGTTACCAATGGTATATTAAAGGCATCACAAAAGCGCACAAAGCGTGCTCCTTTTCTGGAGGCATTGCAGTCCAAACTACCGGCCATTACACGAGGTTGATTTGCCACGATACCTACTGTTTGACCATCGAAACGAGCAAAGCCACAAATTATGTTCTTTGCGTAGTCCTTATGTACCTCCAAAAACTCACCGTTGTCAATGATTGCGCCAATTACATCATACATATCGTAAGCTTTATTAGGGCTTTCGGGAATGATGTCATTCAAAGCGTCCTCCATTCTTTCCACTGGGTCGGTACACTCTACCATAGGAGCCTCTTCCAAGTTGTTTTGTGGCAAGAAGCTGATGAGGTGACGTATTAGGTCGATACCTTGTTGCTCATCATCTACGGCAAAATGTGCTACGCCCGACTTTGATGTATGTACATCTGCACCACCAAGCTGCTCTTGGGTTACATCTTCGTAGGTTACCGTTTTCACAACCTTCGGACCAGTAAGGAACATATAACTGGTACCGCGGCACATAATATTAAAGTCTGTTAACGCGGGGGAGTACACTGCGCCACCAGCACAAGGGCCAAAAATCGCAGAAATCTGAGGTATTACGCCCGATGCCAAAATATTGCGTTGGAAGATTTCGGCGTACCCCGATAGCGCATTAACACCTTCTTGGATACGTGCACCACCCGAGTCGTTAATCCCAATAACGGGGGCACCAACCTTCATGGCCATATCCATAACCTTGCATATCTTGGCGGCATGCATTTCCCCTAACGAACCACCTGTAACGGTGAAGTCTTGGGCAAACACATATACCAGTCGGCCATCGATAGTACCACAGCCCGTTACTACGCCATCGCCTAAGAATTTGGTTTTATCTATCCCAAAATTGGTAGAGCGGTGTTTAACAAACATGTCAAACTCCTCAAAGCTACCTTCATCCATTAGCATAGCAATACGTTCCCGTGCTGTGTATTTACCACTGGAATGTTGCTTTTCTATTCTTTTCTCACCGCCTCCCAAACGGGCCTGAGTCCTCAGCTCAATTAGTTCTTTAATTTTTTCTACTTGCGTGCTCATATATAATATAAGTATGTTGTATAGGCAATAGGATTTTTCCTACGGTAGTAGTCTTACTGCTCTTCACCCGCGGGGTGGGCACACAACTCGGTTAGTACGCCTTCGGTCGACTTCGGGTGCAGAAACGCAATATTCAGCCCTTCAGCACCTTTACGGGGGTGTTCATCTATCAGGCGCATACCTTTGGCCTCGGCGTCACGCAAAGAGGCCTCTACATCATCTACGCAGTAAGCTATATGGTGAATACCAGGCCCTTTTTTCTCCAAAAACTTGGCTATGGGGCTATCTTCCGAGGTAGGCTCCAGCAATTCTATTTTGGTACCTCCTACCCGAAAAAAGGCGGTTTTCACCTTTTGGTCGGCCACTTCTTCAATACTATAACACTTCAAGCCCAATACTCCTTCATAAAAAGGCAGGGACTCTTCTATGCTGCGAACAGCAATACCCAAATGTTCAATGTGTGAGATGTTCATTGTATATAGCTTTTTTTGGTAAGTAAATTTACTTTCTGTCTTCAATAGCTCTCGGGACGAAAAAGGCATCCAACACGGGCCTATTTCTTCCCCTTTACCCTATCCAAGGCTTGCGACACCCACAGCCACTCCTTGGCGTTATGCAGGTCCCTAAAACCTTTATCGCGTAATATATCCTCGGCCACTGTGCTCCGTGCGCCACTTTGGCAATACAGCACTATGGGCTTATCCTGAGGCAACTCACCACTCCTGTTTGCCAGTTCATCGTAAGGGATGTTCATACTTCCCATCACATGCCCTTTTGCATACTCATCATGGGTACGTACATCCAATAGCACCGCATGTTTTTGGTGCACCAATTCATAAATATCATCTAATGAAAGACGAGGGATGCCAAACAGCATTCGCTTCAGGTTAATCATATACGTGGCTTCTTTACAGCAGTCTGTTGAGTTGTGACACTTCAAATATACAAAATTCCAAACGTGTACACCTAAAACAATCCAAAACCGCTCAAAAACCATTCAACCTACACCTAAACGGCTCAAAAGAAAAAGAAAACGACTCCTCACAGGTCATACATTCCTGAGGAATCGTTTTCTTTTTTGCATAAAAGTCGGGGTGGCGGGATTCGAACTCGCGACCCTCTGCTCCCAAAGCAGATGCGCTAACCGGGCTGCGCTACACCCCGTTTTTTGCTCTGCAAAGATACA
>JAEWGA010000042.1 GCA_023388555.1 Bacteroidota bacterium
TTACATCCAATACAACAAACACAGAAAACGAAAACCAAAGAAGTCAACAACAGTGATTTTAGAAACGTTTACGGAAATAAATTCGGGTAATATTTGGAGAAACTTAGTTTTGAAAAACAGGTGATTTTGGGGGACCTAAATTTGGGCAGAAAACAAGGTAAAAATAAGGATGAAAAAAGGGAAAAACGCCCCCGGATTCTGGGGTAAAAAAATGACCGTTTTTTGGGAGGGGAAAATTAAGAGTGAAATTGGGTGGAAATTAGGCAGATTTTGGGGAGGAAAATGGGGTGATTTTGGGGGTAAAAGGATGACCGCCCGCAATCCCTTTACAGGAGCGGGTTTGCGAGGGGTGTTAAAAGTTGTGCAAAAATAACTGCGCTTTCTTTTGCAACAAACTGCGCTTTTCGTTACGACAAACTGCGCTTTCTTTTTTGAAGGACTCCGCGGATACTTTTTTTTCCTCCCCCAAAAGCCCCCAAATTTTGCCACCCAAAAACTCCCCAAAGACCATCCTAAAACACCTCCCTAAAACTCGTCCAATTTCATCCCTAAATTTCCGCCTAAAATCCATCTTAAATTTTCCCATTAAAACGCCTAAAAAATTGCCCAAAACTTCTGCCTAATTCGGCAACTATTTTTCCTTCCACCACAATTGCACCTTTTTTCCAGTGCTTAAAATTTCCCAGGCGAGAAGAATTCCCCTATGCTGCAATAAAAATCTGTACCTTTGCGGTGAATTTGGTCTTTCTTTTTTTGCATCAAATTCCTCCAAAACAACAGACCTTTACCCCTATATATGACACAAAAACGTGTAACCCTACTGGGCAGTACAGGCTCTATTGGTACCCAGGCCCTACAAATTATAGATAAGCACCCCGACAAACTCTGCGTTCACGCACTGGTATGTCATCGCAATACGGACTTGTTAATTCAGCAAGCCCTCAAGTACACCCCGCGCTATGTTGTCATAGGCGATAACGCTTTATACGCGACCGTTAAAGAAGCTCTCCGCTCGGAACCTATCCAAGTGTTATCGGGTAACGATGCCATATGCGAAGTTGCTTCGGACCCCGAAACGGACATTGTTTTAACTGCTATGGTAGGGTTTGCCGGCTTGCTACCAACTATTGCAGCTATAAAAAGCGGCCGAATGATAGCTTTGGCCAATAAAGAGACCTTGGTTGTTGGTGGTGAGCTCATTATGAAACTGGCTAAGCAACACGTAGCACCTATAATACCTGTCGACTCGGAGCACTCAGCAATTTTTCAATGTATAGTAGGAGAAGCCTACCCCTCTATCAGCAAAATATTCCTAACAGCTTCGGGCGGGCCGTTTATCGACCTCTCCACAGAGGAACTTAAATATGTAACACCACAGCAAGCACTGTTGCACCCCAATTGGAATATGGGTCCGAAGGTTACCATCGACTCTTCCACGCTAATGAACAAAGGCTTTGAAATGATAGAGGCCCATTGGCTTTTTGGCTTAGCCCCCCAAAACATAGAGGTGGTGGTACACCGGCAAAGTATTGTGCATTCTATGGTCCAGTTTAAGGACAATAGTATTAAAGCACAACTAAGTGTTCCCGACATGAGGTTACCCATAGGGTACGCACTTTTATATCCTAACCGCAACAACCTGGAGGTAAAACCGTTGAGCATAGAAGACTTTTGCCAACTCACCTTTGAGCCACCACGGTGTGCCGACTTTAGGTGCCTAAACCTTGCCTACGAGGCCTTGGATGCCGGTGGTACAGCACCCTGTGTGTTAAATGCAGCTAACGAAATAGCTGTTGAGCGTTTTTTACACGAAAACATAACCTACACACAAATACCTATGCTAATAGATAGCATGTTAAATAAATATGGTTGCAGGTCTCTGCATTCGGCCGAGCAACTCTCGGAATTAGATGCCCAAGTAAGGACCGATGCCCGAAAGTGGAAAAACTAACACATTCGCCACTCAACCTTACTCAACAACACTCTTCACGATTCGTTATAATACTCTATGAGCATTTTTTTAATTAAAACCCTCCAGCTGTTATTAGCTCTTGCCATACTTGTTTTTATCCACGAGTTAGGACACTTCCTTTTCGCCCGGTTATTCAAAATACGGGTAGATAAGTTTTACCTGTTTTTCGACCCCTGGTTTTCGGTACTCAAATACAAGTCGCCTAAAAGTAATACGGAGTATGGTATTGGTTGGTTGCCCTTGGGTGGGTACTGTAAAATTGCTGGGATGGTGGACGAGTCCATGGATACCGATGGGCTATCCTCCCCTCCCAAGCCGTGGGAATTCCGCTCCAAGCCGGCTTGTCAACGCCTTTTAGTTATGGTTGGAGGTGTACTCTTTAACGTTATACTGGCAGCCGTTATTTATACCGCCATAGCCTTCCATTGGGGTGAAGAAAAAATCCCCCTAAGCCATATTGGGGATAACCTAAGTTACTCCTCGGTAGGGCACAAGATGGGATTAAAGGATGGCGACTTACCCACCTTGGTCGATGGGGAAGAACTTAAGTACTTCGACGAAAAACTACTCCCCACCATTGTTAACGGGAAAAGCCTAACAGTAAACAGAAAGGGGCAGGTGAAAAGTTTAGAAATTCCCGCCGACTTAATGCAGGCTATCATTGCGTCCGACAGCAGTTTGTTTTCGCTCCACCTACCAGCAGTAGTATTGCAAACAATACAAGGCTCCGAAGCTGCCAAGGCCGGCTTAATGCCAAACGATAAATTGGTGGGTATTAACGATCTCCGGAGCAATGACCTTGCCGATATTGTAGCACAAATACAACATGCCAGGGGCGACTCGGCAGTGTTGCACATTTACCGAGAGGGGCAAGAGATAACCCTTAAAAGCTACGTAGATGCCAATAATGGCTTGGGAGTTTCCTTCCAACCTCCAGCACAGGTATTTGGAGCCGAAAGGGTTACTTACACACTAATGGAGTCCGTCCCCGCAGGGTTGCACCGTGCTGGCGATAAATTAAGTTCCTACGTAAGCTCCCTTAAATTTGTTGCAACAAAAGAAGGCGCAAAAAAGCTTGGTGGGTTAGGTACTATTGGTAGCCTTTTCCCCAGCGAGTTCGACTGGTTTTCTTTTTGGAATCTTACGGCATTCCTATCCATCATACTTGCCGTTATGAATATCCTGCCTATTCCGGGGCTGGATGGTGGGCATATCGTTATTTTGCTATACGAAATGGTTACACGCAAAAAGTTGCCTGTAAAGGTACAAGAGCGCATCCAGTTGGCCGGCCTTATGCTATTGCTCCTGCTTATGTTGTACGCTAACATCAACGATATTTTCAGGTTCTTATTTTGATAACGTCCCCTACTTCTCCCCATAATTATCCTAACGACTTAGAGGATAGGCTGGATTTCACAGCCATTAGGCACACCCTATACTCGTACTGCGCTAATGAAGTGAGTAGAAATTTGGCGCAGCGTATGTCCTATATCCACGACCTTCCCACCCTACAGCGGTGGCTTGCACAGCTACAAGAGCTTATCAATATCCGGGAAGCGCGCGGAGAGTTGCCAAGTTTTAGTTACGACGACCTTAAACAATACTTGTCCCATATTCGTCCCGAGGGGGCTACCATAGAGCTTGAAGGGCTTTCGGCCTTGCAACAACAGCTAAAACGGGTACAAGAGGTGCGTACCTTCTTCCAACCTAATAATGCCGAGGAAGAAACAGAGCAAAGCACTCACCAACACTTGGCAACACCCAACATACAGGGGATTGTAAAAGAATTGGAGAGTTTGCCCGACTTACGCCGACGAATATCCAACCTAATAGACGATGAAGGAAACATAAAGGATACAGCCTCCAAATTACTCCGTAACATCCGGCACGAGTTGGCAAAGTTAACAGACTCCATTGCCCATACAATGAATAGCATTTTGCGGCAAGCCCAAGAAAAAGGGTGGTCCGACAAAGAGGCTCAAGTAACCGTGCGCGATGGTAAACTACTCCTGCCTATTAACCCCGCAGCAAAAAGAGAGATAAAAGGTATAATCCACGACGAGTCCGCTACTGGTAAAACCTTTTATTTGGAGCCGGAACAATTGGTGGAAACCAATAATAAAATACGCGAAAAAAAAGCCGAAGAAAAAAGGGAGATTCAACGCCTCCTCCGCGAAATAACAAGCCACATACGGCAAGCCATTACGCCTATACAACACAACTGCAACCTACTGGGCATTTTGGACTTTGCACACGCCAAATTAAGGTTGGCACAAAGCCAACAAGCCGTAGTGCCCCAGCTTTCAGGGGAGCTAAGGATGGAATGGTTTTCGGCTCGCCATCCGTTATTGGAGAAACACCTGGCAACACAAAACAAGCGTATAGTACCCCTCACCCTTTCTCTTAATTCCAGCCAACGAATACTGCTGGTTTCGGGGCCTAACGCAGGCGGAAAGTCGGTTGTACTTAAAACCGTTGGGTTACTACAATACATGCTTCAGTGCGGGCTGGCAATACCTTTGGCAGGGCACTCCTGCTGTTGCCTTTTCGACCAAATATTTATGGATATGGGCGACGACCAGTCCTACGAAAACGACCTTAGCACCTACTCCTCTCACCTGTTAAGCATGAAGTACTTTTGCAAAAAAGCAAACCAACGAACATTGGTGCTTATAGATGAGTTTGGGTCCGGGACCGAGCCTAAAATGGGTGGCGCTATTGCCGAAGCCGTACTACACCAATTGGTACAAAATAAGTGTATGGGAATTATAAACACCCATTACAGCAACCTTAAAGAGTACGGAAAAAACACCGAAGGCGTAACCAATGCAGCAATGCTATTTGACCGACAAAAAATAGAACCCCTATACAAATTGTCGGTGGGGCAACCCGGCAGCTCATTCGCCGTGGAAATAGCCCGCAAAATAGGACTGCCAGCCAACATTTTATCTTATGCCGAAGAAATAGTTGGCTCCGACTATGTTTTGCAGGATAAATACCTGCAAGACATCCTTCGCGACAAAAAATACTGGGAAGAAAAACGACAACAGGTACGACAACGGGAAAAAGCCTTGGAGCAACAACAACAAGAGTATACCCAACGCCTACAACTATTAAAGCAAGAACGAGCCTCAAAAATTGCTACCGCCGAGCAAGAAGCGTTAAACATTATTGCCTCTGCCAACGCTGCTGTAGAAAAAACAATACGTAAAATACAAGAAACAAAAGCCAACAAAGCGGCAACAAAGAGCGCACGTGAAAAGCTGGAGAGCAAAAAGGCCAAACTCCAAAACAAATTATCGCACTACCAGCAAAGCCAAGGCCAACAAAAAAAGGAGAAACAAGAGATTACCGTTGGGAGCAACGTTACGGTTAATGGCTCCTTGGAGGTTGGCGAAGTATTTTCATTGGAACGCCAAAAGGCCAAAGTTCGTTTAGGTAGTATAGTTATGGAATTTCCCATAACGCAGCTCTCTGTTTCGCTTAAAAAGGCCACTCAAATAAAAAAGAGTACACCTAAAGAGATAGACCAACAACGAGATGAGAAAAGGCTTAACTTCTCGCCCCGGCTCGACTTACGTGGGAAGCGTGTAGACGAAGCCATCCAATCCACTCTATACTTCATAGACGATGCTGTGCGGTATAACTACTCCCCTGTACGCATCCTGCATGGTACGGGAACAGGAGCTTTGCGCGAAGCTGTTAGAGATGCTCTAAGAAACAACCCCGCTGTACAAGATTACCAGGACGAGAAAGCCGATATGGGCGGTGCTGGCATCACTGTTGTCCACCTATACTAACGTTATAGAGCCATGATTATAGCCAAAGAAAAAAGAAAACAAAATATAGCCGAGTACATCCTTTATATGTGGCAGGTAGAGGATATTATTAGGGCGCTTAACGGAGCCACCAATAACATAAAAAATTACGTACAGCAACAATACAACGTTGATGAACAAACCAAAGCCCAAATATGCAACTGGTATATTACGCTAAGCCACGAAATGCAAGCCGAGGGAATAATGCAGGCGGGACACCTAAACAGAATACGGGAGCTACTACTCTGCCTTAAAAACTTTCACCAAAAAGTATTACAACAACCCAGCCAGGCCTTATACAATTCCGTTTACCACCAAACCCTCCCCACTATTATCCAACTGCGCAGCAAAAGTGGCGACACTGTGAAGGATGAAATAGAAACCTGTTTTACAGGAATTTACGGTTACCTAACACTCAAATTACAGGGTAAAGAGGTGTCTTCCGAAACAGAAAAAGCTATTAAGCAAATTAGCACCTTCTTGGCTATGTTGGCAGACCGGTTCCGAGAATATGAAGAAGGGCGTTTGTCGTTAACAACAAACTAAAATGAAAAGCAAACGTGTTTGGCTTACCGGCGCAAGCGGACAGTTGGGGCAAACCTTGCTCCAACACTTCTCGGAGCCTGAAGGTATTGAATGGATTTCGACAACCAGAAACACTGTGGACTTGTTGAAGCCCCAACAATTAAAGGATTTTTTTGAGGCCCACAAGCCCGATGCTATTGTTAACGCAGCCGCCTACACACAAGTAGATGCAGCAGAAAACAACCCTATAAATGCTGCCCTTGTTAATAGCAACGCCCCAAAAGAGCTGGCCCACTTGTGTAAGCAACATAACACGTGCCTTATACATATTAGTACCGACTATGTTTTTGGCTCCTCCTCTCCGTTGCCCATAACCCCCTATACCGAAACGGACCTTCCCCACCCTGTTAACGTTTATGGGAGGACAAAACGGGAAGGCGAACACCATATTCAAACCATTCTTCCCAACCACTATATTTTACGTACTTCCTGGTTGTATTCCCCCTATGGTCGTAACTTTTACCTTGCCATTAGGGAAAAACTCACCAAAGGAGAGACGCTGAAAGTGGTTAGCAACGAGGTTGGTAGCCCAACATCGGCCTTCACCTTATCCCAAATAATTGTAGAATGCTTGCAACGGTTATACACCCCGCAGGCAATTCCATACGGTATTTATCACTGTTCCAATAGTGGTAATACCTCTCGTTACCAATGGGCAAAGGCTATAGCCCAACTGCACCCTAAAACCAAAGATGCAACCATTATACCTTGCCAGCAAGCCGATTACCCCACCCTGGCACCACGCCCCACCTATTCTGTTTTAAGCAACAACAAAATAAGCTCGGCGCTGAACAGCCTTCAAATACCCAACTGGCTCAGTGCACTACACGAAGTATTCCTTATTGAACAGTCAAACATCCAGTAAATAATGCTACACAACGAAACCGAAATAAGCAAACGACGCACATTTGCCGTTATTGCCCATCCCGATGCAGGGAAAACAACCCTTACCGAAAAACTCCTTCTTTTCGGAGGTGCCATACACGTAGCTGGAGCCGTTAAAAGCAACAAAATAAAAAAAACAGCTACATCGGACTGGATGGAAATAGAGAAACAAAGGGGAATTTCCGTGGCTACCTCGGTAATGGGATTCTCCTATAAAAACCACCAAATAAACATTTTGGATACCCCTGGGCACCAGGACTTTGCCGAGGACACCTTCCGCACACTAACAGCGGTGGATAGTGTTATTATTGTCATCGACGGGGCAAAAGGGGTGGAGCTACAAACAAAACGACTGATGGAAGTGTGCCGTATGCGCAAAACCCCCGTCATGGTTTTTGTAAATAAAATGGACCGTGATAGCCAAGACCCCTTCGACCTACTGGACAACTTAGAGGAAGA
Source organism: Bacteroidota bacterium (assembly GCA_023388555.1). GTDB lineage: Bacteria > Bacteroidota > Bacteroidia > Bacteroidales > Porphyromonadaceae > Porphyromonas_A. The sequence continues at coordinate 7,720 of JAEWGA010000042.1, forward strand.
GCTACAAATAAAAGTAACCCCTTTAAGTTGGCCAATCGACTCTGGCGACAGGTTTCGTGGCGTGTACTCATTGTACGATGAGTCGTTACAAATGTTCCAGTCCGACAAGCAAAAGGTAACCGAACGCGTAGAAATTGATATTCATAGCCCCGAAATAACCCAATATATCTCCGAAAAACAGGCCGAAAAATTACTGGACGACTTGGATATCATACACGAAGTGTACCCCTCACTTAACCAAGAAGAATACCTTAGGGCCGAAATAGCCCCCGTATTTTTTGGCTCCGCACTAAACAGCTTTGGTGTTAAAGAGCTTTTGGATTGTTTTATTGAGATAGCCCCATCGCCTCAGCCTACCACTGCCGAGGAACGCAACGTAAGCCCTTACGAAGCCGACTTCTCGGGGTTCGTATTCAAGATACATGCTAACATGGACCCTAACCACCGCAGCTGTATAGCTTTCGTAAAAATATGCTCTGGCAAATTTGAGCGCAATAAAGCCTACAAACATGTTCGGCTGGATAAATCCTTTAAGTTTAGTAGCCCTACCGCCTTTATGGCTCAGAAAAAAGAAATTGTAGAGGAGGCCTATGCCGGCGATATTGTAGGGCTGCCAGACACCGGTAACTTTAAAATAGGCGATACCCTTACAGGTGGTGAAACATTACACTTCAAGGGCCTGCCCAGCTTTTCGCCAGAATACTTTAAGTACATAGAAAATGCGGACCCCATGCGTGCTAAACAGCTACAAAAAGGAATAGAGCAACTGATGGGCGAAGGCGTAGCTCAGCTATTTACCAATGCCTTTAACGGCCGAAAAATTATAGGTACTGTTGGGCAACTGCAATTTGAGGTTATCGAATACCGCCTCCTGCACGAATACCAAGCCCAATGCCGCTGGGAACCTATCAGCCTTTACCGCGCATGCTGGATAACAAGCAATAACCCTAACCAGTTAGAGGACTTTAAAAGAAGAAAAGCCCAATACATTGCAACCGATATACATGGCCGCGATGTTTACCTTGCTGACTCGGCATATATGCTAAATATGGCAAAACAAGACTTCCCCGATATTGAATTCCACTTTACCTCCGAATTTTAAACCGAAGCAAAGATGAAACTCAAACGTATCCTTTGGAGTATCCTCCTCATCCTTGTTATTGCAGGAGCCACAATATGCTACATTAGGTGGGACGCTTGGTTTTATATACCCCCCGAGCCTAACTATGAACTCCTCAACACTCCTCAAAGAGTTATTGTGACCCCTGGAGAGGAGGCTATACACCAACGTAATATCAGCTGGGTAACGGGGACCGACTCTACACAAACGCTATTCCTATTAAGCCCGGACTCCGTTTGGGTAACACAAAACACCCACACCCAAAACGTTAAAACCCACGGGGGTAACACCATTATTTACAACGCCCAGCTCCGGGTGGAAAACACACCTTTGGTTTACCGCATTGCCAATGCCTCGGGAAAGGAGGTATTTATCCAGGACACCTTGTACCCTTATAACGCCAAGCAAGATACCCTCATATACATAGGCGATATACAAGATACCGAAAAAGGGATGTCCGACTCTATCATCTTACACATAGCCAAACGATACCCCAATCCCGCCTCGTGGATATTTGGTGGAGATGTAATAGAACGGGGCTACGACAAGTATTGGAAAATTTGGTACGAATCCATTAAACCCTTTTGTACCCACACCCCTTTAATAGCAGTAACAGGAAACCACGAACACACAAAAGGGTTGTTTAAGGAGTTAGACCCCAGGTGGGTGCCTACCTTTAACTTTCCACATAACAGCCCAGTACTTACTGGCTCCAACTTTTTTACCGACTTTAATCATTGTAGGATAGTATGTATTAATACCGATGGTATGGACCGGATTTCGCGCATTACCCAAACAAGGGAATGGCTCAAGCAAACCCTCCTCAACTACACCGGATTTAAAATTGTGGTATTCCACCATGCCATATACCCTGCAAGGGCTGGCCGGTTTCACCCCATTATGTACACTACACTAAAAGGGATATTAGAAGACCCTAAATACCAAGTAGCTTTAGTATTGCAAGGGCACGACCACTCCTATGCACGGCGTTGGGCAACTACCTCAAACAGCCCCAGCACTCCAGCCTATGTTATTAGTACATTCTCCAATAAATGCTACCCTAATAAGTTCGATGACTCCTTCGATAAATTGGGGAGCGGAACAAAATGGTATCAGGTTATCAGCATCTCTGCCGACACGTTGCACTACCAGTCGTTCCTTACCAACAACACCTTATACGATGATTTCAAGGTTATTCGTCATAAAGAGGGTACACTCTCGGTGCAGGACTTAGGTAGGGAGATACCAGAAGTACACACCTTAACCTTCCCCAATAGCCGTAAAGGAGAAAAAGCAGCAAAAGCATACGCCAAAGGGAAAGCGGACCGGTTAGAGTACCTCCGTTCTCGTTCCACCTCATTACCCTAATATCTTATGCAGCCTTCGCAACGCACTCCTCAGCGCAAGCCACTACCCAGTATAAACACCATGGCCGACTATGCAAAACGGCCCTGGTACGACAAAAACAAACTTTACCGAATCATCTTTTTAACAGATACAAAAGAGGGGTTCGTGTTTGACCTGTGTGTTATGACGCTGGTGTTAATAAGCGTTTCCACCGTATTCTTGGACACCATATTAGCCATACACCAGCAGTACCATAAATATTTATACTTCTTAGAGTGGACATGCACTGTACTGCTATCCATAGAGTATGCCTTCCGTGTATATGCCAGCCGAAACCGTTGGAAATACATAACCTCATTTTACGGCGTGGTGGACCTATTATCCTTTTTGCCCACTTACTTCTCGGGCATCATATTTGGCATCCACTATATGTTGGTGCTTAGGATTTTGCGCATCATGCGTATATTCAAGATATTCCGCATGGGCGACTATATTCGGCAAGGAAGACAATTCGCAGGCGCCATGAGGAAAAGCTCGGCAAAAATTGGCATTTTCATGCTGTTTATGGTGATGCTCGTATCCATTTTGGGGAGTATTATGTACATAATTGAGTCGCCCGTAAACCCTAATTATAGCAGCATACCACGGGCTATTTATTGGGCAATAATAACCCTTACCACCGTGGGTTATGGAGACATCACCCCTGTAACCTCCCTGGGGCAATTTGTTTCTACCGTAGTCATGCTACTGGGTTACTCCATTATAGCAGTACCTACTGGGATTATAAGCGCCGAGGTGACGCGCTCCGAAATTGCAGCTTCCCCCAAAAACACCCCACACAAAAAAGGAGTGCCCCACAGCACAATCTATTGCCATAAATGTGGCCACCCTGCTACAACCGAAGCCAACTACTGCAGCCAATGCGGTACAGCCCTGCACAAAGAGGTGCCATCTTGTTAATGGGTTGGTAAAAAAAGAAAAGAAACTGCATACCAATACAAAAGGCATTCTAACCTTCCAGAAAAAACTATCTTTGCTCAACAGGGCTTTACTGCACCTGGTAATGGTAATATACTCACCTAATACTCTTTACCTATGAACCGTGACGAAACAATTTTTGCTCTGATAGAAAAAGAGCACCTCAGGCAACAAAAAGGCATTGAACTTATAGCCTCCGAGAACTTTGTCAGCGACCAAGTTATGGCTGCTATGGGAAGTTGCTTCACAAACAAATATGCCGAAGGATACCCCGGCCACCGCTACTATGGTGGTTGTGAAGTAGTGGATGAAGCAGAGCAACTGGCTATTGACAGGATAAAACAACTCTTCAATGCCGAATGGGCCAATGTACAACCACACTCTGGTGCACAAGCCAACATGGCAGTTTTAATGTCCGTACTTAAACCAGGCGATACCTTTATGGGAATGAACCTTTCGCATGGAGGACACCTTTCGCACGGCTCAACAGTTAATAGCTCCGGTATTTTATACAACCCCATTGCCTATAATGTTAAGGAAGATACTGGCAGAGTAGATTACGACCAAATGGAAGAGCTTGCACACCAACATAAACCCAAGTTAATTATTGGTGGTGGCTCAGCCTACTCGCGCGAATGGGACTATGCCCGAATGCGACAAATTGCAGACTCGGTTGGGGCACTACTAATGATAGATATGGCGCACCCTGCCGGACTCATTGCAGCAGGGCTACTTAACAACCCCGTAAAATATGCACATATCGTTACATCAACAACCCACAAAACACTACGTGGCCCCCGAGGCGGCATAATTCTCCTGGGCAAAGACTTTGAAAACCCATGGGGGATATGCACACCTAAAGGCAAAGTGAAAATGATGAGCCAGGTTTTGGATTCGGCCGTTTTCCCAGGCATACAAGGTGGACCCCTGGAACACGTTATAGCAGCTAAAGCCGTTGCCTTTGGCGAAGCTTTGGACCCCTCGTTTAAAGAGTACCAACAACTGGTAAAGGATAACGCCCAAGCAATGGCTCAGGCCTTTATTAAACGTGGATATAAGATAATCTCCGACGGCACCGATAACCATAGCATGTTGGTGGACCTAAGGCCTAAATTACCAGAACTTACAGGTAAAGTTGCCGAGAAAGCTCTTGTTCAGGCCGACATCACGCTAAACAAAAACATGGTACCATTCGATACCCGCTCGGCATTCCAAACCTCGGGTATTCGCGTTGGGACTCCAGCAATATCTACGCGCAAGCTACAACCCCAACAAATGGATGGTATTGTGGAGCTTATAGATACTGTACTCAATGCGCCCGAAGATGAACAAATAATAACAAAGGTGCGCAAACAAGTAAATGAAATGATGAGCGAATACCCAATTTTCGGGTGGTAACTTTGCCATTACAACAACACAATTAACAAAATAAGCTGTGGGTGTGCCAAAAGTGTTTTGCTTTACAAAACCTATGGCATACCCACGGAGCTGTATATAAAAAGAAAACTTAAGACGCTGGTACGAAGGCTAAACAAGGGCTACTACAAGTATACCACAAGCTTAATGTACAAGCAATACCACAAGTTGGACTTTGGGTACACCTCTGGCTTATTTTAACCGTTCTATTACTACCTATTTTCAAACCACATTATTAATGAAGTCTGTACATACCCTATCGGGCGCTGCCTTAGCTCTCCTACTATCGGCCTGCGCCCAAAGTGTCGACAACAACGCCCCTTATAACCAAGGGATTCACCTAACACCTGCACCAAAGTCGCTACAAATAGTAAGCGAAGGCAGCTGGGCCCTTCCTAATTCTGTTCAAATAGTTTACAGTGAAGACTCTGTGCTGCCCATTGCCGATTTCTTTGGAACTCGTTGGCAAGTAGCAACTGGCTTGGATTTTAACCGGACAAAGACCTCTGCCCAGCCCAACCAAGAAATACGCCTGCAAATAGTCCCCACGGACTCTGTGGCTAACCCCGAAGGGTACCTGCTACGCATTCATAAAGACAACGGCGCCACTGTAAAAGCCTCTACAATAACAGGACTTTTCCGTGGCCTACAAACCATAGAGCAACTATTCCCCGCCGAAATAGCCTCCCCAACACAAGTAAAAACAGCCTTTACACTCCCTTATGTAAACATACAGGACGAACCACGGTTCCGTTATAGGGGAATGCTGGTGGACTGCAGCAGGCACTTTTTTAGCATTGAGGACCTGAAGAAGATTATCGACGTCCTGAGCACCGTAAAAATTAATAAGTTCCACTGGCACCTAACCGATGACCAAGGGTGGAGAATTGAAGTAAAAAAATACCCTAAGCTCACAGAAGTAGGTAGCAAACGCACCGAACTCGATGGGTCGGTATACGGACCTTTCTTTTACACACAAGAACAAATAAAAGAGCTTGTACAGTACGCTGCCGACCGTTGTATAGATGTTATACCCGAAATAGAATTCCCAGGCCATGCGCAAGCAGCCCTTGCAGCGTACCCCGAGTTAGGCTGTTTAGGCAAAGAGCATAACTACCAGGTACGCACCCGTTGGGGAGTGTCGGACCAAGTATACTGCGCTGGTAACCCCGACACCTACAAGTTTATGGAAGAGGTGCTTGCCGAAGTAATCCCCTTATTCCCCTGCGAATACATACATATTGGAGGCGATGAGTGCCCCAAAACAAGCTGGAAAAAATGTCCTAAATGCCAGCAGCTCATGAAACAAGAAGGGATAAAAACCGAAGAAGAGTTGCAAAGCTACTTCATACACAAGATAGAAGAGGTAGTATTAAGGCACGGGAAAAAAATGATAGGTTGGGAAGAGATATTAGAAGGTGGCCTTGCTCCATCGGCAACAGTTCTCTCATGGATTGGTGAAGAAAGTGGTATAAAGTCGGCAAATATGGGCCACGATATCATTATGGCTCCCAGCCGTAACGGCCTTTATATTGACCATTACCAAGGAGACCCCAAAGTGGAACCTATGGCAATAGGCGGATACTCAACCCTTGAAAAAGTATACAGCTACAACCCAATACCCGATGCTATTGCGCCCGAAAAAAGGCACCATGTTATTGGCCCACAGTGTAATTTGTGGGCAGAGTATGTTGCCACCCCTGCACACCAACAATACATGGCCTTTCCTCGTATGTTTGCATTGGCCGAAGTAGGTTGGAGCACTCCCGAAGCAAAAGATTATAACAACTTCCTGCAACGCTTGGATAACCTGCTTGTGCGGCTCGACTACAAAAGAGTACACTACCACATCCCTTTAGCCGAGCAAAAAGGTGGCTCCGTAAATAACATCCATTTTGTGGACTCTGTGCCCGTAACCTTCCAAACAACCTACCCCGTAACCATCTTGTATACTACCGATGGCAAAGAACCTTTAGCTTCGAGCCAGGTTTACGAAAAACCTTTAACCATAACCGAAAGCACTACACTTAAGGTGCGCAGTAAACTTGCCTTTGGGAAAATGAGTGCCGTTAGGACCATAAAACTGACCAAAGAAGAAAACTACACGCCAGCAGCAGTAGAAGCCAATACCGCCCTTGATGGAAGTTACGCCCCAGGGCTGGCCTACAAATTCTACGATGCCAGCTTTGCCAACTCCGATGAACTGCTAAACACCCAGGTTGAACCAACCGAGCAAGGGACTATGCCTGCTAAAGCATTAGGCAACTTAAAAGAGTATGGCGATGATAACAAACCCTACGGGTGGGCTTTTGTTGCCGAAGGCTTTATAAATATTCCAGCCGATGGCATGTACGTCCTTTCTTGCAACGCAAACGACCTTTGGTTAAACAATAAAAAGGTGATAACTCATAACGGTATTATGCAAAAGAACACCCAGCAAGATATCGTATTACCCTTGGCAAAAGGACTCCACAGCATCCGATACACCTTTATAAACCAAGAAAAAGAAGGTTGGATTAATACTTGGGCCGACAAACAAGTATACATCAAGAAATATGGAGAACAAAAGTTCCATACCCTAAACTCCGAAAACACCTACCATAGCACCAAGTAAAGAACCCAATAAATAAAAAAGGGGCTGTTTCGTAATTCAGTTTTTACGAAACAGCCCCTTTTTT
>JAEWGA010000021.1 GCA_023388555.1 Bacteroidota bacterium
ATAGAGGTTTATTGCACCGGACATAACCTCTTGAATAAGTTGTACAAAGATTACAACAACAGAATGAGGTTTTTTGCGCACGATAAAGGCCGAGATATAACGCTTGGGGTAAGGGTAAACTTCTGAAAAAAAACGCCAAACCAAAACAATAACTGTAGTTTAGCTGTTGTATGGATAGGTAAGGAACCACCTTCCTTCGTAACAAACTCTTACACAAACCACCTATGAGCATCGTAACAACCGCAACAACCCTTAGTTTATTAACTCTTTCATTTACAATGAATATGGCAACAGTAACATTTAAAGGAACTCCTGTTAAGCTAATAGGCGAACTCCCAAAGGTGGGAGAAGTAGCACCCCTGTTTTCGGCTACAAAAGCAGACCTGTCCGAAATTAACGTGTCCGACTTTAAGGGCAAGAAAGTTGTACTGAATATTTTCCCCAGCATCGATACCGGCGTTTGCGCCCAAAGTGTGCGCGAGTTCAACAAGCGTGCAGCAGGGTTAGAGAATACTGTGGTATTATGCTTGTCCAAGGACTTGCCTTTTGCCTTAGGCCGTTTTTGCGGTGCCGAAGGTATAGATAAAGTTGTTCCAGCCTCCCTATTCCGTAGCAAAGACTTTGAAAAGTACGGAGTAGAAATGGCAGAAGGGCCTTTGAAAGGGCTTTGCGCTCGGGCCGTGGTATGCTTGGATGAGCAAGGTAAAGTAATTTACGAAGAACTTGTACCAGAAGTAGGACAAGAACCTAACTACGAAGCCGCACTAAAAGCACTAAAATAAGCAGTAATAACGTATACAAATAAACAAAAGGGGCGCACCAGTGGATGTCCACTGGTGCGCCCCTTTGTTTGTTTGGCTGGTATACTTCCGTTAATTTGCTACATTTGGGGTATATCCCTTTTATTTCCACATTAAAATAGCATTGGACTTATGGAACATTCAGGAAAGAAAAAAATATTAGTGGCTTTTAAGACTATACAAGAGGGTTGGGAACTTTTAACCGAACGTTTCGAGCTTACCTTCCCTCCCGAAGGGCGCGACTTTACTGGGCAGGAACTGCTGGAACGAATACCAGAGTATGACGTATTGTTATCCGTATTCGACATCCCTGTTCCCCGAGAACTGATAGAAGCCGGCAGTCGCCTCCAACTAATAGCTAACTACGCCGTGGGATATAATAATATCGACCTTGAGAGCGCACAAAAAAAAGGCATCGCTGTAACTAACACTCCCAAAGCAGTAGTAGAGCCTACCGCCGATTTGGCATTGGCACTATTGCTCGACTGTACACGCAGAGTAGGCCAGTGGACCCAGACCATGAGGCAACACCAGCACAGCTTGGCCGTAAACCGGTGGTCCAATTTAGGAATAGGTATTCAGGGTAAAAAACTTGGCATTATTGGCTGGGGAAATATTGGAGCCGCCTTTGCCCGAAGAGCACAGGCCTGCGGGATGCAAGTACTATACAATAAACGAAAGAGATTGCCTCAAGAGCAAGAGGTAGCCTTAGGAATAAGCTATGCGTCAATAGGTGAAATCCTGGCTACTGCCGATGTGGTATCGCTTCATACCCCTCTTTCAACCGAAACACGCCACCTGATAAATAGGGACGCCCTGGCAAGTATGAAGCCTGGGGCTATCCTTATTAACACTGGCAGGGGGCCTTTGGTGGATGAACAGGCCTTAGTGGAGGCACTAAAGAGCGGAAAGTTAGCGGCAGCGGGATTGGACGTGTTTGAGAATAACGACCTGCCTCTGCCCGAACTGTACAACCTACCTAATGTGTCGATGACACCGCACATAGGTACACAAACTTACGACGCACGTAAGGATATGCTACTTGAGTTATGCGAGAATGTAATTGGCTTTTTTGATGGACGAACAGACATCTCTCGGGTAGTTTAGAGGATACTAAGCCCCCAAGAGTTCCTTAAATTGGACTGCCCCCCAAAAGCCTTGTGTATGACTTTTGGGGGGCAGCTACAAGAAATTATTGTTTTGGAACCCTCTCTTTTTTTGCTTCTTCCCCCAAGGGGGAATATATTACAAGCGGGTTACTTGTTGGCACTCCTATACTTGCATTGGCGGTAGCGAAAACCTAAAAACAAGGCTATAACACCAATCCAAAGCACTGCACCCACCCAAGAGAACGCCTGCACCTGAGGGCGGAAAAACTTATGCTTGGTGGAGGTAAAGGAGAGTTGGAACGGGAACAGGTAGGAATCCCACCCTTTCTTTTTAGGCGCCAAGTAGCACATATTATCCACCGCTTGCAGGGTGTTCGCGTCCAAAGCCCATATATCGGTTCTATCGGACCGCCCTATAACCGCTGTCCAATAAAACATATTTCCAAAAATGGTGAGGCTTTCTTCTGCCAAATTCACAGCTGGTAAGCCTGTACGCACCACCTCATAGCCAGGTAGAGTAATAGCGTATAAGTTTCCGCCCGTATCGGTCATGAATCCTAAATATTTGCGCGAGGGGAACTCTGTTACAAACAAATAGGCGGGCGTAACTCCTTGCGGTAAAGGTATAGGGCGCACAAACGGTTGTCCGGCATTTTGTTTAAGCTGGAACAAGTTACCATTGTTATCCAATACCAAGCATCCGCTATCGTAAGGTTTGTGGGTAGTAGGATTATTGGCTAAGCGTTGTAGCGGAAAAGCCACCTTCTTTTGGGCTAACGCCTTTTGGAAGCGTGCTGTTTTGGGGCGCACTACGCTATTGCTATCCATAAGGATAAACTGCACACCAGCGCTGTTGGCTCTAAACACATCGTTGGGCATCTCCAGGTCCACCCTTTTAGGCATGGACTCCAACAGGAAATATAGTGGCGGAGCAGGTACATTTATCTTTTGAGGAGCAGCCTTAAAAATAAACCCGTTCCGTTCCAAGGCCTCCTTAGTTACTGGTACTCCTTGCACCGTTTGAGGCAGGCGGTTTGCAGCATGTAACTGACGAACGTAGAGGGAGGGAAGCAAACTGTCGAAATCGCGCTCGGAATAAGTTCTTCCAGCCCTATCGTAATGCTTAAATTTTCCTGTAACACTATCCCGCTTTGCATACAAGAATTTTTGTGCCACCTCGCTGTACTGTGTAAAAGGGACGGTACGCTTATTGGGGAATGCCAAATGATATAGCTCGGGCAAAACCCAAAGCAAGGCTAAAAGAAACAACACATAGTATAGATACTTGTAAACACGAACCATCATTGTACGCCTTTTTTAAACCGGTGAATAGATAGTACTGGGAGCCCACACAAAAGGAAAGAGAAAAGAGCCAAAGGGAGCAGCATATCTTCGTAACCTCGCGGTTTATCCACCGCAAAATACAAGCGTAACACTACCAAGCCAACAAAGATGTTTAACACCCGGCGCCGCCAAGTAGGCTCCAACACTGCCAAAGCCGTAAAGGTGTAGGCTGTAAAACTTGCCATAAACCACGGTGCGCTACTATAAAGGATATGCTGGGTAAGCTCTGGTGCTAACACCTTTGCAAAATAACACAGTAGCAGTGCATTTTGCAAAAGGGCCAAGAACAGTAGTAACGCCAACCCCCACCCTAACATACTAACTACAATAGTGCGTTGGTGCAAAGGGAGGTGTAGCGTAAGTTTCAGCCTTTTTTGCACCATCTCGGGCACATACTGTACCAAAGCCAACACTCCCCCCATAACGGCAGGCTGATATTTAAGGACTTCAATAAAAAGGACATCCTTACTCAACAGTATTTCCCACAAATGGCCCATCCCCTTTAAAGTCACCACTCTGTGCATTGTAAGTATTGCATAACCTGTTGCACATAGGGCTAACAACAGCAGGGCGAGCAAGCACCAGCGGGTTTTCACCCACTCTTTGTACAATAAACCTTTAATCATAATGCTTAGTACTTTCCGGTCAAACCTATGAAAACATCCTCCAACGTCATACTCTCTTCCCTAAAGTCTACACCTTCAATTTGGTTTCGCTGACAATAGTCGTACATATACTCTAACGGCTTAAAGGTATGCACTTCGGCTTGGTTCCCTATTACTGCGGTATAATAGAAGTTAGGGTCGGGGGGGAGTTCTTGCCCAATAGCTGTAATGTTAAACAGGTACCTATGGAAGGTTTGCATCAGTTCCTTTACCGGTTTCTGAAGCAAAATACTCCCATAGTCCAATATGATACAATCATCTATGAGGCGTTCCATATCTTGTATGATATGCGAAGTCACAAAAACGGTTTTATCCTTACCTTGGGTGTACTGCTTAAGGTAGTCTATAAACAAGCGTCGGTATCCGGGGTCCAACCCTAAGGAGAAGTCGTCCAGGATGAGTACATCGGCATCCTGCGCCAATATGATACCCAAAGCCACTTGGGAGCGCTGTCCGCACGACATTTGACTAATGCGTTGGCGGGGATCTATTTTGAGTAACGATATTAAGTCGTAGTAGATATCCTTTTTCCAGCGCGGATAAAAACGAGCATAAAAACGCTCCAGTTCATCTACCCGCATAAAGGCGTACTGAACATGCCCCTCCAGCAGTAACGCTATACGCTGTTTAACCTCGGGAGGCATAACCCGTATGTCGTACCCTAAAATTTCGCATGTACCGCGGTGAGGCTTCAGGTAACCGTTTAATATATTAATGGTTGTTGTTTTTCCAGTACCATTCTTACCCAAGAGGCCTAAAATGCGGCCCTGAGGAACCTCGAAAGAGAGGTCCTCATAAATTAGCCGCTTCCCATAATAATGGGTTAGGTTACTACATGCTATTACCGATGCACTCATTTTTTAAGCGATGGAGAAACCCTGCGCTCAAAGTCGTTGGCAGAGTTGTTAGTGTCTTGCAAATAGGTACGCTCGCCCTCTTGTATTGTTTTCCTCCGAACAGCTAAGCCCTTGGAGGTTTTGTCGCTTCGGGTATCTTGCCAGCCGGTAAAGCCTGCATCTATTGTTTCGGGGAGGAAAAGCCACTGAACGGCATCTTTAATACCTAAGTTAACGCCATCCAATACCCAGCTATGGGGTATCATATATTGTTCCGAGTTCTTCTTTATTACTTCGCCTGTTGCTGGTGCGGTAATACTAAACTCAACAGTTACTTTATTCTGGGCAAGGTAATCTGCTTTGCTTTTAGGCATCTTAATCAGCAATAAGGCGGTATTGCCTTGCTGGTTAAATACTTGGAAGGTTTTGGAAGAGGCGTAATACTTATCCAAATTGGGGACTTCCACATTATCGGGATCTTGATGTTTGGGGCTTGGAGACTCGTCGTATACCTCAAAATTGGCTCCCGAGAGGTCTACCGAGTTTGTATTATTCTGTCTATGATTTTGGGCATTATTGGCAATGATAACCGACTTTCCAGGCTCTACCGGATGCGTCTTCCCGTTACCAGGTATCATATAAACAGCCTTAGCCAACGTATATTGCTGCATAAAGTTGGTTGTATATTCTTTTTTGATAGAGGTGTTATCGTGGGACTCTACAATGGCCAAACTATCGGCATACAATACCTCATCGCTGTTGTTCGTAATCTTTATGTACTGCTCCCCAGGGTTTCCGGTTTTACCTTCGGGCGTTAGTGGTGGGTTGTAATATACCTCTTCAATAACAAAACCTTTGGGGGCATACTTATCCAATACTGCTTGCAGGTCGAAGGTGCCGGTGGCTGTCACATCCAAGGTTTGGTTCACCTTAACCACCTTGCGCACTTCCAGTCCTTTGGTGGTATACCTTACCTCTGCTGTTAGCACTACTATAATTTTACCGGGTTGCACCTTTACTATAAAGGTGTTAGCATCCGATGGTGTTTCTGGCAGTTGTATTTTGTTTCCTGTTTGCACCTCGGTAACAAGCCCTTTCACCTTTGTGTACTGTGGGGCCGAAATTCCGGCAGGATCCTTTAACTGCAACGTTACCGTTAAAGGCTCGGGGGCTGGCTCTACTGTGGTGTTGCAAGCAACAGCAACAAACAAAACTAATAGCGCACAAAACGCTTGTAAAACGAATCGTTGTATCCGTAACATATACTACAAGTTTTAGTTTATAATAAAAGGTTTCGTTAGTAATACAATGCCAATGACAGTTGGGTTTGGTGCCGAGTGGCTACACCTTTGTAATGCTCCATGGCGTACCGTAGTTTTACCTGAATCCCCTGCGTATTCCCTGGCAATGGACAAAACACCACGGGGCTAATACTTAGGCAAATGCGCGGTGCTACCAAGGCGGCATATTCGCCCTCCAGGTAGTTAATCCTATACTCTGGCAACAAGGCTCGGGGCAAAGCTAAGTTTTTACGGGATGGGAAGGTATACCCTAACTCGGAAGCAAGTAAATAGTTCCACTGGTTAGCTCTCCATGTTAGTTGTGCTTGCATTTGCGCCTCCAGCATTGTCGTTTGTATTTGTCGGGAAGGTGCTAAGCCTCGTATCAAAAGGTTCTCCATAGCCACCGAGGGGAGTAGACTTGTTTGCAACTTACCGGTGTGCGACCAAATAGCCGTTAGCCGTGCCGTTTGGTGCCGATAAATAAACTGTGGCAAGGCCTCTAAAATAGGATATGTTCCTGCCGAGTGGGGTCCTACAACAAAGTCTTTACCAATACGTTTACTATTTAATAGTGTAGCGGCTACCCCCTTCCCCTCCCAAAGGTATGCCACCAATACCTGCAAAGCATCCTGGGTGTATGCGTTGGTTGGCGTTTCGTTGTTTCCACTTAAAATACGGGTAAGCGTACTCCTTTTATAGCCGCCCTTAACAAACCAACCTTGGTTATGGGTAAGGGGCGAAAGCGTTGCACCCAACTCATAAGCGCCAGCGCGGTAGTATAGGCTTGGCTTATTGGTATCGAACCTACGAAAACTTTCGCCCAACCCATTCATAAGCCATTGCTGAATGCCTCCCCGTTCATTATAAAACGTAACGCTATGCTGTTGCTTGTACTGGTTGTAACCCAGCGTAAGTGCCGAAAGGTAAGCACCAACCGGTTGCCCCACGGTAAGGCGCGCTATAAAGTCCGAGGTTATATTACGTGGACGCGGGTCTCGGGTCCTGTATTCCTGCGCAGCATCATACCTCAGTTCGGCCGCTACAAACCAATGGTTAAGCCACTTCTCCACCCCACCGCCAAAGGAGTACGACTCTTTGGATAAGGGGCCTCCTACACTGTCGGCCACAAAATAGGGATACAACCTATCCATATCTGCAGTGCTACGCCATGCCACAGCTCTATTTTTCCCGGTACTGTACTGGGTATGCCCCCAAATTGCCAACCCTTTATTAACCTTTAGGTAGGAATTCCCTTTTAGGTTAAAGAAGGAGTGCCCTGCACCTTGGTGTACAAAAATAGGCTTTTTCGCATGGCTCACGTCCGCCTCTACCAATACCGATGTTAAAGAAGAAGCATACGGCAGTGGGAACCTAAGCCAACCTGTTGCTCCTCCCTCATCCAATAGCAGGTGTTGCGCCGAGGAGCGCTCCAACCAACGGCTTTGCAAAGTGTTTTGTCCTATTACCCGTTCTGTTTGAAGCAATAGGAGTAACATTATAAGTATACCTGTGGAACTCCTCATGGCAAAACAGATAATGGCACTTCACAACTACTACGCCTCCCTATTAGGGGGCAATCTGGCAGGCGTCCCCTAACATGCAGCAAATCCCCTTTATTGGTATATACCGAGCCATCCACATATACGGTATACAAACCACGTAATAGCTTTTGCTCTGCTACTAAGGTGTCCGTTAGCGGGTACGACTCCTGTTCCAATGTATTCATGTTAGTGTATTGTATTTCCACCGATACCCTTTCGGGCAGGACACCTTCGGGAGGCAAAAGGCGAATGGTGGCAATGGTTTGTATATCCGCCTCGGTTGGGAGGGTACAACCCCAACAAGTTAACAAGGCCAGGAGGCAAATGCTTAGGGTAAATGTCCTCATAATTTCAAGTTCAGTTCCATACCAAAATAAGGGTATTGGTTACGCCGAATAACAAACCCATTCCGGTGGATGTCGGGACTATAATCAAACAACTTATTAACGAACAGAGCCACCCTCATACGTTCACCCCAAAGCATCTTGGTTGCCTTTAAGTTTATGGCGGTAGAAGAAGGCAGGGTATAACGCACAAAATCGGAAGGGTTCACCTCCCGTTTAAGCCACTGCAAGGCGGGGTCGGCGGCGCTTTCTGTGGTATAGGGGTGTTCTTGTTCTTGTAGGTCCACAAAGCTATTGGGGTAGGCCGATATAGGCTTCTTCTGCGAAGCACTATACCAATTTGTTTGCACCGAAACACTTACCCCTAACCCCCAATATGGGATATAGCTATCGGCTCTCAGGTCGCTATTCAGCACTTCCTGGTGTAGCTCTTCGTTATCCATGTATTTCCCCACATAAGGAATTTGTTTATCCCCCAATACCACGGAGGGTCGAACATACTGGGGCTGACTATTCTTATAAACCGTAGAAAACCAAGCCCCCGAATAGGTGATACGGGTATTCCCCCACTTGTAACGGGGCGTATTGGCAGTCCACTCCACCCCCGTCTTATAAGTTGCGCTACCATTGGTAGTTTGCGTCCGGAGGACAAACTCGCGGTCTGTTACGGAACGGAAATAATCCAATTCTGGTTTAGCCGTTACTTTATCGTAGGCAACACCTGCCGTGATATAGCGGGTAAAGGTGTTGGTATTCACTGCCGTTGCATACCTAAACCCGTCGTTCATACGTTCTGTAAACAGTGTTAACGAGGCCGCATAATGCTTCCAGTCCATATCCAGGCGAAGCTCCCATTTATGGTTATGGGCGGGTTGCAAGTTATAGTTTGTCAGGTCGTATATATAGGTACGCATTTGAACGCGCCGATACTCGGGATTGGGGTGGTAAAAGTTCAACTCCACATAATCCTGATACAAAGGCTTGGGGAACAGCTGTAACATTGTTGGGAACAAGGATAATGAGCCATAACCAGCCAACAGTTGGATATTCAGGGGGGTGCCAGCAAGCTTTACTGGGGGGAAATGAAGGCGGGCATTTAACCGGATATCGGGATAAATACGCCCCTGCATAGTATAGCTTTGGGGTAATCCCAACAACATATTACCCAACACGCCGGCGTGCAGAGAAAAGAGGCAGTTGCCAAACGTAAAATCCACAGCATCTTCCATAAACAGGTTTACCCTACTCTTTGCCGGTACATCCTTATACGGACGCGGACGGGCCGAGGCGGTAGTAAAAACGGGGTGGTCCAAATCGTAAACTTCCCCTCGCCCTTGGTTTTTGGACCAATCCCAACCAGCACCCACCGTTAGGCGGTGTTGTTTCCAGCGGTATTCACCTTTTCCCTTCAAGTGGATATAATGGGGGCGTCCTTCTACCAAGTGGTGGGCCAAGTATCGGAGCGGATAGTACTGTGCCTCATGCGATCCTTCCACTAACGATGTTGTGTAAGGGATATCTCGTAACAACTGCATTCCCCTGGTTATTTGGGTAGTTTCCTTTACTCCAGATACCGAAGCATCTAACCTGCCCTGCTGCCACCCCGTAGGCTTGCCCCTATCGTAAATAAGGCTATGGGCTAAGGAGTACCTAAAGAAACTGGCTTGGTAACTATCTTCCAGCAACATATCCTGGTCGGGGTCCTTCTTTGTATCATCTACCGAGGAGGTAAAGTCCACACTCGAAAGGCTTTGCAGCCTACCGTTTTTCAAGGGTTGTTTATAGGTTAGCCTTGCCGATCCTGTAATACGTTTATAACTCTGCCGCACGTCCCGCGGGTCGGCATGTGCTGCAAGCCAATCGCCCCCCACACTCAAGTTTAATCGGTCGGGAATAAAGTCTACCCCTCTGGCCAAATGCACAAGGTTACTGCTCATATCACTTTTCACCCGTGCTTGCCATTGGGTCAGGTCCCGCTTCCTATGAATCTTTACCAAGCCACTTGTAAGGTCCGAGTATTCCACCGAAGGTATTCCCCTAACAATCTCAACACTCTCTATATCATCGGTCGAGAGGGTACGCATATCCACGCCTTGATTAACAAACACAGCCCTATCGTATCCGGCAACACCAACGGAGCCTACCACACTCATTCCAGCGTCCTGCCCTATAGGCATACCATCTATTAGGAACTTGGTACCCATAGCGGCGGTAGCGTAGTTCGATTGGTCTACCCTTGGAAGCCATACACCGCTGGCAGCGGGGGGAAGTACCGCCTCCCTAAGGCGGATGCTGTTAGGGGTGAGCAACGAGGGGTTCTTGGCCAGCCCACCAGGAAGCAACTCCAACAAATCGCTAAAACTGGAGGGTTGCAAATGTTGCATAGCCTCCTGGCCTATTTTGGAAACACTCGTAATGCCTCGGCTCTCTTTTGCCGTTACTACAAGCTCTTCCAAACGCCCTACCTTCTCCACCATCCTAATATGTAACACAGCGGTATCTGGCAAGTGCACCCAAACGTTGTGGTTGGGGCTACCATAGCCTACCAACGACACCCGTACCGTGTACTTCCCCGAGGCGGGGACCCGCAAAACGGCGTGCCCCAACATATCGGTCACCGCACCGCCAACAGGCTTCAAGGAGTTATCCATAAGCCTAACAATGGCTTGTGGCAAAGGCTCTTCCGTAATACTATCGGAGAGTACGACCTTCACCTGGGCATCTATCCCACACAACGGCAATAACACCGCAAAAACAGCAATAAATACACGGTGGTTCATAACAGCACAAACAGCAAGGGTATTAGCATACCTATAAGAAGCTCAACACCTCCAATACCCACTAATCCCCTTTTACCGCGGACCAAAAACAGCCCCGAAAGAGTTATTACAATTAAAGCAACGGCAAATAAATCCGAATAGTAACGCCACCACTTACCAGGGTTGTAATGTAGCCGTACCATATCGCTCACTATGGGGCGTTTTCGTAATTGCTCGAACAAGGCGTTACCCGTTTCCAAATCCACAGTCATCGTAGCCCGTCCGGCTAAAAAAATCTTTAGCGTTTTAGCGTCCGGGAAGTAATGCTTCATGTACTTGTTGGAGATGTTGGCCTTACTTAACAGAGCCTCTACATTGGCAACGCTCCAGCTTTTCTTCTCCAGCGTTGAGGGGGCAATTATACCCAGCACCGGCTTGTGGTATACCGAATAATGCGGGTTGATGATATCGTGGTGATTCATCACTATCCCCGACAAAGCATACACAATTACCATGCCGGCAAATATGAACGATAAATGCCTATGCCAACTCCTTAAAACCTTAACAACTTTCATTACTAAAGGCGTTTTGCGCCAACTTAGTTTTCCACTATTTGGTAACTGGTTGCTGCCATATGGTACAAACTAACATAGGCCTTTCCTTCCGAAGCCTGGCGTTCCTGGATACGCTTACGGAAATTGGCTATACGCTCGGCCACGCTATTTGTTGGTTTTTCTGCGTTAGCCTTCATACTTGCCTCACAAGCGTCCTGCCCTTTCTCGCCATGTTGTTTTTGTTGCTGTTCTTTAGCTTTCTCCTCCCACTGTTGCAAGTAGGCTTCATCTATACGGGTTTCCACTAATCTACCTTCCACCCGCACTAAACTATTGGGGGCATCCTGAGAGAAAGCACCTATTTCATCGTTCGACTCAACTCTTAACACATGAGCGTCATCGCTACCCATTACAAACATTTTTCTTGCGCCATGAGCACATAAGTGAGTACATACGCCCTCTATCACTATGGGGGTTCCTAAATACGTTTCGGCATTATCCAAAACATCATTTACTTGCAATACCGTAGCTATGGGAGTGGCCTCCTCCTTATTTTCTGTTTTGTCCGAAGTACATGCAGGTGCTATCATGAGCAGAGCCAAACCTAACGTTACAAACAGCGGTAATAACAATCTCTTCATCTCTTTTTTGTTAAAAGGTTCTTTAAACTAATGTCTAATAACGCACCTACAAAGTTCCCTATTTTCGCCATAACTGTCCATCACCATTTAATAGTATTTTTCCCAGTGTTCTCCCCCAAAACACTACCTACAAAAGGGTAATTAGCAAAACGTAAAGAAGCAAAAGAGACGGAAGCGCCCTCCTCCGCAAAGTATGAAAGCAATTCGGGAAGTTTAAAGAGGTAGCAGGCGGTATATATTTTATGTATTGTATACCTCCCCCCAAAGCAGAAGCCGAGGCAATTTCCCAAAGCAAAACCCAAAGTCCATAAAAGAAGAAATTGGAAAAGGAGGGGTACGCCCCACCCTTTGTATTGGCTTTCTGGGTTTACCTTCGTATTAAAAGCGTTCCATAATACACAAGCTGGCAGAATTCCCAACCGAATTCTGCCAGCTTTTTTTGTTTATCCTGCAACCTTATTCCAAGGTGCTTATAGCTCTATCACCTTAACATTAGCCTCTGGTTCATCCAATTTCCGTGCGCTTCGTATAGCCTCCCACTCGTCGGTGTAGGCTTGTTCCTGCACATCAACGCCAAAGTCCTCACTGCCGTGCCTATCCAAAGTAGTCAGGATTCGTCCTATGGTAATTTGGTGAATATCCATGTTAGGGACATACAACGGTTCATGTTTTTTATTTTCCTGCACCACTTCCAGTAGCAAATTTGCCTCCACCAAGGTATCCAAGGTATTATCCACAATAAGTAAAGGCTGCCTACACTCCTTAGCCAGTCGTTCTGCGGTATATGGTTGCCCCTGGAACTGGAAGCACTTGCACACCTTCTGCATCAATAGCACCGCAACAAAATCCTCGTACCGGCGACTAATGTTTTCGCTCTGTTCCCGGAAGGCATAAAACTTAATGTTTTGGATAGCATATGCCAGCTGTGCACCAAACAAACATATAAGCCAGGAGAACTGCAAAAAAAGGAGCAACAATGGAATGGCTGCAAAACTACCATAAATAGCGTTGTACTTTGTAACCCATAACTGTCCCGATATGTATACTAACTGGAAAGCCTGGAAGGCAATACCTGCCACAACGCCAGCTATAAGGGCAGCACTAAACTTCACTTTGGTATTTGGGAAGAGGAGGTACATTGCCGTCATTACCACACACGAAATAACGAATGGAACCAAGTGCATTACCACGCCTATAACGGGCGATAAGCTAACGTTGCCAAACAACGACATATCCTGGAAGGAGCTAACAAAAACGTTAGCACCACCCGATAGGGTCATTAAAATAGGCAATACCACCAAGGCGGTAAGGTATCCCAAAAGCCTACGGCTCCATGGTCGACTCTTTTTAATTCGCCACACATCGTTGTAGGTATCCTCTATGGTAGCCAACAACATAATTACCGTATAAATAAGGAAAAGTACCCCAATCCCTATCACATAACCGTTTTGGGTTTGGTCCATATACTTTTGTGCAAACTCCAAGCCTTTAGATATCTCGGCATGGTGTGCCGGGAATGCGTCGAATAGCTCTGTTTGCACAGAGTCCTTCACGCCAAAGCCTGCTGCAATGCTTAGCAATATGGCCAGCATAGGCACCACCGAGAGTAAGGAGGTATAGGTAAGGGCGGATGCTTTTTGCGACACCTTTCCATTAACAAACTCGGTAGCAGCTATATAAATAACCTTTATGATATTAATTCCAAGCCCTTTCCCGCCCTTCATGTCGGTGCTATAAATTTTCCATATGTCTCGTGTTACATAGGTCACTGCCCCTGTAACCCAGTCTATGGCACGGGCAAAAAATCCTTTTTTGCTATTGGTCGTCATCTTGTTTGTTTGTGGTTAAAGAAAAGAAAGCAGCAGGGAGTAAGCCGGGTTCTGTTCTTATTGCACTTGGCAGGCCAAATGCAAAACCTTGTCATTCATCTAGGCCTGTAGTCACCTACAGGCTCAAGCGATCTACCCCTCGACCAGGGCGAGCAACCCCACACATCGATATACATGATCTTGCAACCCATAATGCATACAGCAACTGCGTATCACTACCAGTCCGGTGAGCTCTTACCTCACCTTTTCACCCTTACACTGCCCACAAAGGACAATGCGGTTATTTTCTGTTATGCTAATACACCTCGCAGTGCCTTCCCGTTAGGAAGTATGGCGCTCTGTGTTGCCCGGACTTTCCTCTTGCGCCTTTTAAGGACGCAAGCGACAAGCCTCCTACTGCTTTTTTCCAAAGTTTGTGAAATGCAAAGGTACAATATAGTAGCCATTTCCCCAAGGGGTGGCATCCGCAATAGCAAGCCTTGTATGCTATACCCTACAAGCATTACCCTTCACGCTAATTTAAGGTAATACGCATGGGGTAAGCTTAGCAAAGTAAAAGGTTGGAGCCGTGTCGTACCCAGCCATTAAGGGGGCTAACTGGGAGTGTTCCCAGCTGTCGGCCTCCTCTATGGGCATCCACTGTAGCTGTGTTGTTATGGTATCGTCATTATAGGCTGTTGCCACCCACTTTTGGGCAGCGGTACGTAACACAAACTCCACCTCGGGCTTAAACAAGGGGTTCAGGTGGTGCATTCCCAGCACAGCCATCAGTAGCAACCCTCTTTGGGCGTGTACCCCTTCGGTTAAATCGCCCTGGAAGCGGGTGTATAAGTCTATACGGGTATCTTTATGTTCGTGCCACTTGGTTAGCACATCCATCAGGTCGTCGTATATTTTTTCGGCCGACTCAATAGCGTACAACAACGTAGGGTATGGCATTGTGTATCCTTTCTCGGCAAAGTAAGCGGTCCAGTCCGCCATGGAAGCCATGTAGGAGGAGCTCAAATCGCGGGCCGTCAACTCATTGTCGCCCCATACATCTTTGTCTAATCCAGTCATATCTGTGAAAGTGAATCGTAGGGGCAAAGATACCAATTTAAGCACGAAAAAAGGGTCGCAAGGCAACCTAAACTGCTTGCGACCCCCTTACAGAAAAAGCTTACAGGAGTTATCTCTTAGTGATTTGTAAGGTAGCTGGATACACCTTCGTGGTCTCCTTTCATAGCATCTTTACCTTCGCTCCAGTTAGCGGGGCACACTTCGCCGTACTTTTCAAAGTGTTGCAAGGCATCAACCATACGCAGTACCTCGTCCACATTTCGGCCAAGGGGAAGGTCGTTAATCACCATATGGCGAATGATTCCTTCCTTATCTATCAGGAACAAACCGCGGTAAGCGACTGGTTCACCTTCGCAGTAAGCGTGGCCATTTTCGTCGTAGTGCTCTTCGCTTGCCAAAACGCCGTAGTTAATGGATATAGTTTTAGAGAAGTCGGATATGATGGGGTAAGAAACACCCTTAATACCACCCTGACGACGGTCCATGTTTAACCACGCGAAGTGAGAGTATTTAGAGTCAACCGAGCAAGCTACCACTTGCACATCTCTCTTTTCAAATTCGTCCAACTTTTCTTGGAAAGCGTGTAGCTCGGTAGGGCATACAAAGGTAAAGTCCATGGGGTAGAAGAATAGGACTACATACTTCTTACCTTCAAATTGCTCAAGGGTAAAGTTGTCGATGAATTCGGTAGCTGTTACAGCTATCTCTTTAATAGCAGGGGCTTTTTTTCCTATTAATGAGTACATGTTTTTTGAGTGTAAATAAATTAGAACTAAGGAGAACTCTTCCTATACATCAGGAGAAGCCTTCCATTAGCAAAACAAGCAAGTTGTAATTATGTTCATAGTGCGGCACTTTTTTTGCGCACTTTCCTGCTTTTCGTGTATTTAGGCGGCATTATAAGCCAAAAAGAAAGGCTGCACTTGGTAACCCAAGCACAGCCTTTTTATGTATTACAACTATGAGTTATTACTCACACAAAACGGGGCGGATATCCACACGTCTTGCTTCGGGCCAAGTGTTGGTAACACTGTCAATTCCAGAAGGAGTAATTTCCAGCCTATCCCTACTGATGCCATTAGCTACCAAGTAGTCGGCAACAGCGTTTACACGACGCCCCGAGAGGCGGTTGTTAAAATTCAAGTTTCCTTCGGGAGAGGCGTAACCTTTAAGGGCCATCTTCACAGTTGAGTTTTCTTTCATCCAAGCTACTACGCCGTCCAATGTTTCTTTGGACTGAGCAGTAAGGTCGGCTTTAGCTACCGAGAAGAAAACCTGAGAGAGGAAGTTTTCGGCCATTCCACCAGCAACAACGGTGTTGTCGGTTAAAGATGCAGCCGGAGCAGAAGGCACCAATGTAGCCCCTGGAGTTTTGTCCAGCCCTTGACCACCTAAAATAGCATTAATAGTGGCGGGGTCCAGTTTGCCATTGTTAGCCAAGATGAGCGTCATCAGTAGCCTTTCCATACGGTCCAAACGGTCCTTGTACTCGTCTACATAAGTTGCGCGCAAGGCTTGGTCCAGCAAACGGCGCTTCAGGGTTTCTACTTTGAAACGTTGTAGCATGCGGTCCTGTTCGCGTTTTTGCACATAGGGAGCACGCGCTTCTACAATCATTTTGGTTATTAGCTCTTCGGCTTCGTCACGGCATATAGGCAAGTATTCATCCTTGTCCTTCTTGCAGCCGTCACAATCTTTGCAGTCCGAGCATTTTCCACCTCTCTCTTCGCAGCCACAATCACAGTCCGATACATTGTATTCGCTGTAAAACTTCTTTAGTAGCTGCTTTGCTGTCACATCCTCCTGGGCAAAGGCGCCAACAGAGAGGAGGAGCGAGAGCGAGAGTAGCGTGATTATTTTTTTCATAAACTATAAATTCGTGTTAGGTGGCTATTAGAATACAAAACGGTATCCTACAGCTAACATATTGTTGGTGAACTTACCTCTTACAGAGTAGTCTACAAACAGCGCACCGTTAGCAACGTTATTGATGTTAACACCAGCAATAAAGTTAGGAGTGAATGCCGAACCTAAACCGTGGTTAAAGAAACCAAGGCCAAGGCCTGCGTAAGGAGTCACAGGGCTTTCGTTTAGGTTGAAGTTGTACAGCACGTTTGCGCTAAGACCAAAACCGTTTTTGCTACCTACGCCAAGGAACAGCTCGGGAACAAAGTCGAAGTTAGTGTTGCTTATTTGCATGTAACCACGAGCGCCTACAGTCCACATTGTAGATTCACCAAAGTTCAGGCCAGTGATAGCACTAACACGGTTCAGTTTAAGGTAGTTAGCATCGGCAGGGCGTGGGTCTTCGTTATTGTATTCCACCCGAGGCTCTTGGGGTGCTACGCGTTGTGCAGGAGCCACTTGTTGTTGTACAGGGGCTTGGCCTGAAGGTATAACGGTAGTTTGGGCAGGAGCAGCACCTGGAGTAATGATAGTAGTAGTGGTAGCTGGTTGGTTAGCAACTACAGTGCTGTTATCCAACTTTTGTACCAGGTTACGTACTTCGTTTATCAGCTCTTGGTTAGAGGCTTGTTCCTTGTCGGCGTTCTGAGACTTAACAGCGGTAAGGATAACTTCCATTTCCTTGCTCGAGAAGTTTTCGGCACGGGCGCTCTCTTCCTTGCGTATCTTTTGCAGGATGCGGTTCACCATACGCTCAAATTCCTTCTTAGTCATCTTTTCGCAACCTCTGGATTGAGAGAAGATGCCACGACGCATGCTGTTGATAGCCTCGTTATCGAAGCCACGGCCATACTCAGGAGCTGTTTCGGGCATACCTAAGTTAACGCGTAAGCCAGCGGTGTACATAAGGCTTGCAGTGATGTCGGAAGGCTTTTGTGTTTTTTCTACTATAACACGGTTCGACATAAGCATAGAGTTGATGTTACCATAGAAGGCAAAGTAGCGCGACATAGGTATCTCAACACCTGCACCAGCCAAAGCAAACAGGTTCTTTTTCTTGAAACCAGTAGTTTCTTCTTCGGGGTTTACAGCCTTATCTATAAAGTTGTTATCGTCCAAGTAACCTGCACCTAATTGTAGGTAAGGAACAATACCGCGGGGGTAGTTCAAACGTGCAATGATGTTACCACCATACATCTTCAGGTCCTTGTTAAAGTTGAAGTCCAATGTGTTAGGATTCTTAGTTGCTTGGTAGTAGAAAGCACGAACACCTATAAGGCTCGACAGGTCCACACCAGCAGAACCCCCTAAGAACCATTGGTCCGCACGGCCTAAGGACTCCTTAAAGTCTACATACGCAATACCTGGCTCTAAAACGAACTTAGGACCACGGAAGCCATCGGTAAACAAGTTACGGTAAGCACGGCCATATCTGTCGGACTCCGCTTGGGTGTTACCGCCTAAGTAAAAGTCCAAAGAGGCGAGTGCCGACCAGTTACCCCAACGTTTGTCTTGGTCCTTAACAGTAGGATCTATGTAGGGGTTTATGGCATCTACATTAAAACGGGTGTATTTAGCTTCCAACGAAAGGGCAATACGGTCCGCCAAGCCAAACTTAACACCACCACCAAGGCTTACGTATAGTTGCTTTTCTTTTAGCTTAGCCTCTTCTAGCTTGTCTTCAATTGCGCCACCTACGGTATTACCAGAGATACCTTTGAAGGGGTCGTAACCAAAAATCTGAACACCTGTACCGGCTGTTACGTATGGGGATACAGCGTAACCTCCTAAAATATTGATCTTAGCTTCACCACCCAGGCGAGTAATATCAATTTTCATACCATCGAGCTTCTTCAGGGTTTCCTCGTTAAAAGGCTGCCCTTTCCATTGCTCTAAGGCGTTCTTGATGTTAAGAGACTTTTCAAATGTTCCGCGAAGTTCAAAGAATGGACCGAATCCAAAACCAACTCGCGCTCCGTAGAAAGGAGAATCTTTAAGTTTAATGCTTTTGTTCCACCAAGTGTACTCTACCAAGGGAGAAATAGTAACACTAACATCCTGCACTTGGGCTTGTACACTACCGAATGCGAGGGCACTCAAGGCCCCAGCAAGTAGGAGTTTGCTTTTCTTCATAATCTAAAATTAATAGTTCACATTACTATTGTGATACATAACCATCGCAAAGATACAAAATATTTCGAACGGCTAAAACCTTTGTATCAGCACATTAACGCCAATTCTGTGCACCCACCTATATTTTAAGGATGGGCATAACCAACCAAAGCCTTAACAAAAACAGAGAGAATTTAGCACTTACCCCTATACTCCTTTGCCCCTATATATAATATTGTACTCCCCTCCACTACCGCCAGCCTGGCCTGTGTTTTTTAATCCCCATTGGGAGACCTTTCTTTTGTGGAGTTATGATATAGAAGCATGATGTTGAGAAGAAATTTCTCAGATAGGGAA